>NZ_SPPK01000002.1:723425-1085138 GCF_004569505.1 Dysgonomonas mossii | reverse complement strand
GCGGGTGCAAAGATATGCATTTTATTTATACATCTCCAAATATTTTAATGCCTTTTTTTCAAAATATTTTAACCGAAATATACAATCACCTTAAACAAAACTACTTAATTGATTATTGTTTTTTCGAGAAGTATTTGCAAAATGGCGTCAATCCACATTCTTCACATTTTGGCTTGCGAGCCAAGCATACATATCTGCCATGTAATATCAACCAATGATGTGCTTTCGATAAATATCGAGAAGGGATATATTTTATCAACTCCCGTTCTGTTTGAGCCGGATTTTTTGAATTATCAGTCAATCCTATCCTATTAGAGACTCTGAACACATGCGTATCAACAGGCATAGCCGGCTTATTAAAAGCGACTATAAGCATTACATTGGCAGTTTTGCGCCCAACCCCGGGTATTGACTCCAACTCCTCCAAAGTATCGGGAATTTGGCCGTTAAAATCAGCCATAACCTTCTTTGCCATCCCAACAAGATTCTTCGCCTTGTTATTGGGGTATGAAATGCTTTTGATATATTCATAAACATCATCCGGAGAAGATACAGCTAAAACCTCGGGGGTTGGGAATGCTTTAAAAAGCGCAGGAGTGACCATATTAACTCTCTTGTCGGTGCATTGAGCAGATAGAATAACTGCAATCAAAAGATGAAATGGGCTATCATAGTGGAGTTCGGTATCCACAACCGGCATATTTTTATCAAACCAGTCTATCACACGCTCGTATCGTTCTTTCTTTGTCATATAATAATTAGATAAAAACACAAAATCCCCTATAGTTATAACTATAAGGGATTTTTTATAATTTAAGTTTTAATAATTACCAGAATGCAACCCTGTTGTCTTTTACATTCATTTTTTCTTTCAGAACCAACATTGCCTGAGACATCAACTGATACATGTTGCTTTGACGTATCATTTGTTTTGACTGTGCCGGGTCGAATGTTGCTGTATTTTCAGTCTTACTTGTTACATCTATAACGTACACTCCCGATTTACCTTTCTTAGGAGCTTCCAGCTTGTTTACTTGCCCATGTTTTGCATATACGTTCAACAACGGCTCATAACCAACACCCGATATATTATTCGTTTGGAAAGTAACAAAGTTTACAGTATCAACTCTACCTGCTATAGCTTGAGCATATCCATCTAGTGAAGTCAAGTTTTTAGCTTTCAGATCAGCAATTATTTTTTCTGCCTTTTTATCATTAATCAATTCAGCTTTCAACATTGCTGAAACTTCTGATACTGGCATATAATCACCGCTTATTTCATTCTTAACTACAGCAATGATTCTCTTGTTTGTAAGATTATCAAATTTCTTCACAGACCCAACTTTATTATTGAAAGCCCAAGATATAACTTGACGAGAACCTGCGACCTGCCCCAATAACATATCAGACGGAGAAACAACTGCATTTGATATAATATTATATCCTTTAGTTAATGCAGCATTATCGAAATTCTGAACATTTCCATTTTCAGCAACAAATTGGTTCAACTCGTTATCTACCGAGTTTTGAGTCTTATCACTAACAATCACCGGCATTTGTATAAGTGCAATCTTAACTTTTGCAACAGGATTGGTTTTATCTTCAACACGTACGATTTGTGTCTGACCATTTATTGACACATTGAAAACATCGCCTTTAGCTGCTCCGAAGCATTTTTTGATCAAATCTCCACCGGCACTAGCCAAAGCCATTTCTGTAGCCCAGCCAATATTACCGCCATTTGATCCCGGCATCAACTCATTTGCTAGAGCAGAAAAATCTTTACCTCCTTTAATTACATTTAGCAAACTATCTGAAATATGAGTTGCAGTAGCCTGATCCAAGCCCTGAGGTAATGGAATCATCTGTAGTTTTACAGAGTCGGCAGCAGAAGTTCTGTCAACCAACTTATACATTATATATGATTGCTCGTTGCGTTCAGGTCCGTTTACTTGACCAATTGTAGCTGTTTGAGCAAATTCTTTCATATCTGCAGGTAAAGTATTTACCGAGATAAATGCATCTACATACTGATTGTTTGAATATTCATTAACAAGTAGTCCAGGATTATCTGTTGCTACAAATTTATCATGAATAGCATTGATTTCTTTTTCTACAGCAGCATAATCTTCATCACTCGGAACAACATCTTTTACAAAGTAAGAAATCTTACGTAATTCAGATTCAAGCTTAAAGTTGTTTTTACGTTGATCGTATAACGCTTTAATATCCTTATCTGTTACATCCTTAGCAACTAAAGAGTCTGCGATAGAAGTATATTTTTGTACAACATACGAGATGCTGGCTTGTGTCTTAGAATCATCAAAAGCCGATTTAGCTTCTGTGGCTGTAGGAATCACAATACCTGCAACTATAGCTGAATATTTTTCTTCGAGACGTTGATATTTCATCATATTCTGGATAAATGTCCAGATTTCTCTCCTTGCCTGAATTTCAGCTCTTTGATTCTCAGGTAAATTAGTATCATCCTGAGAGATAGTTTGTATGAACTGATTTAAAGCCGCTCTTTCGAATTGACCTGTTTGAGGATTAACGAAGAATGGTATCTGATGTAGTATCGGAGCTACGTTAGGCCCTGTAACCATATCATTCAATTCTTCTTTGGTCACATTTAAGCCAAGTTGAGCAGCCTGCTTGTCGAGAATAATCTCTTTCACCATTTGTTGGTAAACCATTTCGCGAATTTGCAAAGTAGCATTTTCGTCCAATGAGTTCTGTCCAGACATTATTTTCTGAAAATGTTCCCACTGCGCAATCCTATCTGCATACTGCTTAGTTGTAACAACTTCACCGTCTACAGTGAATGCTTTATCCTTACTTTTGTTTATAAAAGAAGATATTTCGCTCCAAGGGAGGACGAATGCCAATAGTCCGAGAGCGATAACTCCGATCAAGAGACTCGATTTGCTTCTAATTTTCTGTAAAGCAGCCATTTAAATAAATTATTATTTTATATTATTAGTTATTTTATTTACAATTTATAACTTTTTGCGCACGAAGATAATAAATTGAGATTGAATTTCATTCATAATTGAATAACTATTCTTTCTTTTCCTCATTGTTTTGATCATCTGCATTCGCTTCTTGATCTTCATTGTATGTTATTGGCGAGTCTTTCACATTCCAGAATCGATATTCTGTCATTTGTTGATTTGCCTCAAACCCACCCATACCGTGCAAAGTCATTTTATCAGGTCTAAAAACTTCTACATATTTCTTTGAATACACTTTCTGCTGACGCTGATCCCAAAATAATTCTTCGCTCTTAAAAGTTTCGTTAAGTCTATTACGAATTACCACATTCCCTTTCCATCTCCAGATTTTCCGGCTAGTATAATTCCAAGCCGAATCTGATTTTACTGTAGCGACAACATTAAAGACTGTATCCAATTGCTCGAAATAAAAACCATGAGGGAAAAACCAGTGAGGATCTTTTGCCCTATCGAATATTTCCCATGTTTTAGCAATCACTTTATATCGTATGAGCCCCGAATCGGATATTAACATGGTTACACTATCCGTATTCAAAGAGGGAACCTTATCAGCATCATAATGGAGGTCGACAGTACTCTTTACTTCTTCTTTACAGGATATAAAAAAGAAAGCCATAACAGATAAAAATACTGTTACAACCGATAGATTCTGTCGTGTCTTTAACTGTTGCATTTTAAAAACAAGTAGCCCCAATGTATTATTGAGGCTGAATATAGAGTTATATTTTGTTAGTCAATTTTCTTACGGAAGAACCAGAACTCATTAATATTCACATTTAGAGAAACTCCAAAATATTCTTCGGCAATCATGGTTTTAATCTGTGGCTTAATCTTCTTATATTCGAAGTTTAAATTAATATATGAAACCCTTCCTCCTAGATTATCCCTTATCGGGAAACCAAATCCAAGGGTTGCACCATATTCTTTATATCCTTCTACCTTTTTCGTAGAGGCTTCGGTTACATTCAAATAAGAATTACTATAGTTAAGCCCTCCTCTGAATTTTATTTTTTTGAAGAAACTTCTGTCATACGGATCAATCATATATTCGGCACCTACATTGTACCTCCATCTATTATTGAAACGTTCACTGTCGGACAGTTCATCTCCCATGAGTGAAGAGTATTTCACTCCATCCCATTTCTGGTAGGTAATATCAGCTCCTACAACAAGCCTTTCGTTACGTTTCCATGTAAATCCGGCTCCATATGTTTCAGGAAGACCTGCACTGATTCCATTCTGAGTAATGGTGTCACCGCTGGCAATACCTCCTGCTACATTCAGTTCATAATGATAATTTGTATAATCTGCTTTTGAGTTTATCTTAGGAGAATATACAGCACCGACTGTAAAGACATCTTTCTTCGAAACAGGGAATTCATATTGAACACCAATATCAAATTTAGCAGACTTCATAGACAGTTCGGTATAATCGGTAGAAGTATAACTATTTGTACCACTAGAGCCTACAGAAGGAAGACTTCTTGTATGATTCATCGTACCAAAAAGAAAAGACGCATTTGCTCCTACAGAGAACCCTTTCAATGGAGTAGAGTAACCTAGTCCTCCATAAACCTGGCTTAGGCCGCCCGATCCGGTGAACGATTTTGTATAAGTTACAGTAGTACCACCGCTTGCAGTCTCTGTTGATCCGAATTTATATCCTACAGAAGAAAAAGGAATAACTCCAAAACTCATACCAAGTCCCTTTTTGAGTGGTACTAAGATTGTGATATAATCCAATCCTCCGCTGTAATGAGAATCTGAATTTGTACCGTCACTAAGCTTACCCTTATTAAATGACACTCCCATATCAAATAAAAATGTAAGAGAGTCTACTCTCGAATACGAAGCCGGATTGAGAGGGTTTGCACTTTGGCTATTACGCAAACCATATCCGATGCCTCCCATCGCCTTAGACGCACCTACATACTGATCTCTCAGAACTCCATAACCATACCTACTGTAAGGGGAATTTGTTTGTGCCTCTATTAAGCATACCATAATAGCCGAAACGGCAAATAAAAGAAGTACTTTTCTCTTCAACATTATAAAATATAATATACAATTTATCTTTACTCTATCGGGGTATTATATCCCGATGAAAATTACATCTGTTCTTGTCAAACTATAATTCACCATTCTATAACAAAAAAACGAACACTTTATTATTTATAGAGGATAAATTATCTTGGATTTTTTATGGTTCGAAAGAAAATATACTATGAAAGTTAAAATATAAATATAGTATATGCCATAATTCTATAATCCAGTAACAAAGTCTCTTCAGATCTTAATCAAATTTGTGCAAAGTAAATTAAAAAAACTTAGTTAAGCGAGTTTTTAAACAAAATGTCATATTTTTTTTGCCTTAAAAAGGTTAATTATCCTTATTTTGATACCTTTGTGAGTGACTTGAAAAATAATGAGAATACGAGATAAAAACTTCATAAACAATAAGTATTATCAAAAACTAGAACCGTTTAAGGACATCATCTGGTTCTTGGCACTTTTCCTGATATTCGAATTCATATGGAAGCTTTTTGTCCATATAGGAGATGATGAAAAAATACTATTGGTATTGGGTAAAGACCTCACTCGATACACCGAAGGTTTTTGCTTATGGACTGCCGAAACAATTTTCTGGTTGATTCATGATGTTTTAGGCAATCATAATTTTTTCATCAATGGAACTGTACTTCAGTTTGAAGGCTCTATACCCATCGATATAGTTTGGGGCTGTACAGGCCTGAAACAACTATTCATGTTCACATTTATTCTCACATTTTACTTTGGACCGATAAAGAAGAAATTGTGGTATTTGCCCATGGCATTGCTTATTCTGTTGATTGTAAATATCCTTCGCCTTATTTTTATCTTCTATATTATAAAAGATCCATTTCCCGAATGGTTCATATCAGTAAACGAATGGTACAATAACCGTACATGGAGTAACACGAGAGAAAATTATTACCAGTTCTACAAAGACTGGTTCAATGTATTCCACCGCGATATATTCACATGGATATATTATGATGGTGTTATATTTATCCTCTGGCTTATATGGGAAGAAAAGATAAACAAGCCTTTCTCCAGACTGAAAGAAAAAATATCAAATTAACATCTTTACGATACTATTTGAATCGTCGCCCTCTGAAGCGCATATTATACAAAGGCTGAATAATATCCAGAAGCGGAAGAGAAAAATAGAATTTTCCCGAGAAAAAGTATTGAGAAGATTTGTTCAGGATGATCAGTTGAGTCGTTAATCTTAGCAAGAACAAGAAAACAGAAAGTCCGAGCAAAGCCCACTGGCTGAAAAATATACTATATACCACTAAGGCAATAAACAATAAATAAAAAGCACTACGGGTAATTGCTTCAAGCGAAAACAATGCCGTCACTCGCTTATTCAGATATGGACGTATAGAGCAAAACGATCTTTTTATTTGTCTCCACAGAGATAAGCCTTCTATATCTGTTTCCATAAAGCTATCTTGCACTAGAGAAACAGATGTATTTGACTCATCCATAATCCGGCTTATAAAGAGGTCTTCCCCACTCTCTATGTTCAATAGTGAAGCATATCCTTTATGATCAAAGAATAAATGCTTACGAAAAAGAAGATTGCGATAATTGCCTATATATGGTTTTTTATTGAATACAGAACATATACACTGCATACTAAATAGTAAGTTATCGAATCGAGCTAAGCGATTGAAGAACTTCTTGTTCTCTTTGAAGCACGAATACCCCAACACAACATCTTTATCGGAAGACAATTCATTCACCATCGAAGAAATCCAGTTCTTGGATACAGGCTTACAATAGGGCTCGGTAAAAAGCAGAATATCTCCCGTTGCGGCTTTAACACCTATCGTCAAAGCCAATTTACGCCTATCCATCTTTTTATCATTCGAATAAGGAAGATAGGTATGGTATAAATTAGGATAACGCAGCTCTAATGATCTTAACAAAACATCACTTTCATCGGTAGACCCGTTATTGACCACAATCACCTCATAATCAAAAAATTCTTGCTCTAATATAACAGGTAAGTTTTCCGACAAACTATCTACCTCATTCTCAGAGACAATAATCACCGACACTTTCTGCATAGGCTGAGTTGCTTTACCTGTATCCTCTGTCTCTTTTGTAGCCCGTCTATATGGCTTTCTATAATACAGGAAGTAATAAAGCAACTGTATTATAAATAAAAGAACAAAGACAGAGAACCCAACAATCTCAGTCAGATTAAATTCGAAAGATGATAGTATTTCAGTCATTCCTATAGTGTGTATTATGAAAGGCCTTTAAACGATACAAGAGTCATACCGTAGTACGACCCTTGAAACATTATATGATAACGTACATTATTAAATTTTATCAGAGAAATAAGATTTAGGGATATCTCTGCAATTGTATTGAGATGCCATTATTTCACCGTATGCTCCGGCAGAACGTAACACCAATAAATCTCCTCTTTTAGACTCGTTCAGTTCGTAGTCTTTTACAAACACATCCGATGATTCGCAAATAGGTCCTACAACGTCATACTTCTGTATGGGTAAGTCGGAAGATATATTTTCCACCTTATGGTACGCCTGATAAAGAGCCGGACGTATAAGGTCTGTCATACCTGCATCTACGATAACAAAAGTTTTGCTTTCGCCGTGTTTTACATAAGTAACTTTGGTCACCAACGAACCGCACTGAGCAACAATGGCTCTTCCCAATTCGAAGTGAACAACTTGGCCGTCTCTCAACTTTAGTCCTTTATGGAATAGCTCAAAGTAGCGTTGAAAATCAGAAATCGGATTTGCGTCCGGATCTTCATAATCGATACCAAAACCACCGCCGACATTTATATTTTCAAGCTTCATTCCTTTAGCTTCAAACAAGTCCTGTAGTTCGTTTATACGCTCACACAAAGGGTCGAATGTATGCACATCTTCGATTTGTGAACCTATATGAAAGTGAATTCCAATAAGTTTAAGATTCTTCAATGACTTAAGGACCTCGATTGCATTATCAAGGTGAGCCATACTGAATCCAAACTTATTTTCATTTAGCCCTGTAGTGATATATTCGTGAGTGTGCGCATCTACATTCGGATTGATACGAAGAGCTACTTGCGCTGTTTTACCTTTCTTGGCTGCCAACTCATTTAAAACAACGAGCTCAGGCATCGACTCTACATTAAAGCAGAAGATATTGAGGTCTAAGGCCAAATTTATTTCTTTATCGGTTTTCCCAACACCGGCAAAAACAATCTTCGACGCAGGAAACCCTGCTGTTATTGCTGCCTTCACTTCATTTCCGCTTACGCAATCGGCACCAAAGCCTTCTGAGGCGATCAATTCCAATATCCTGCGATTAGCGTTTGCTTTTATGGCATAGTGTTGAATAAATCCATATTTTTTAGTTTCTTCTTTTACGATTTTCAGTGTTCTTTTCAACAAGTCTGTATCGTAATAGTAAAAAGGTGTCTCTATACCTTTCAGTTTATCAACAGGAAAATTTCCTTTTGTCATTTGAAATTAGAAAAATTAATTAAACAATTTATCATTTAATATTTGAAGTGTTCTCTCTTTATCTTTTTTATATATAAGGAACGAAAAATTATATCTGCTACCTCCGTAAGACAACATTCTCACCGGAATTTCTTTCATGGCTCCCATAATATCTACCGATATACCCGAGTCTTGCGACTCCAGGTCTCCAATTACCGATACAATTACCATATCAGGATCTACTGATACAGTTCCATATTTTTTCAGATCATCTACAATGGCCTGAAGGTTACGGTCGTCATCGATTGTCAATGATACTCCTACCTCCGAGGTTGCTAACATATCGAGTGATGTCTGATAATTTTCGAAAACTTCTGCTATTTTACGCAAAAATCCGTGGGCAAGCAACATCTTCCCCGACTTTATCTTTATCGCAGTAATATTATCTCTTGCACCTACCGCCTTTATCACATTTGCCTCTGTCTTGTTAGATATAAGCGTACCTGCCGCATCAGGATATTGCGTATTCTTTAAGCGAACAGGAATATCAGCAAGTTTAGCAGGGAGAATACTTGATGGATGAAGTATCTTAGTCCCAAAGTATGCAAGTTCTGCCGCCTCATCAAAATTCAGCTGGCGGATAGGCGTTGTTGTTTTTACATAACGCGGGTCATTGTTTTGCATAGTGTCTACATCCGCCCAGATTTCTATCTCTTTGGCATTTGCAGCTACACCTATCAATGATGCACTGAAATCACTTCCACCCTTACGCAAGTCGTCTATTTCGCCATAAGCATTTTTACAAATATAGCCTTGTGTGATATACAAATCAGCACCTTTAGACTCTTCAAGCAATGCCGATAGTTTCTCTTTAATATATACAGGATCGGGAGTTGAGTTTTTATCTGTGCGCATAAACTCTAGCGCAGGGATCAATACAGCATTTACCTTCTTATCTAACAGATACAGATGGAATAGTTCGGAGCTTATCAATTCACCTTGAGCCAACACCACACGCTCTTCGAAGAGTGTGAACAAGTCTTTGGTAAATGTACGGATATAATCAAACTTGGAAGTCAAAAGCTCATGCGCCAGTTTTTTAGACTCTTCGTTATCGAAAAGAGAATCAACCAGTTCTACATATTGCTTTTCGAGCCCATTTATTATTTCTATTGCTCCTTCTTGGTTCTTTTTATATAGGTAATCGGATATCTCAGTCAAAGCTTCGGCCGTGCCACGCATAGAAGATAACACAACAATATTGCCATTATCCTTCACTACAATATCAGCCACTTCTTTTATTTTGTCAACAGTAGCTATAGATGCACTTCCAAATTTTTGAACTTTCATATTAGTACCTTATTTATAAATATTAGCCGTAACCAAGATGCAAAAGTACAAAAATTTTTGAGCCTTCATTTCAGATTTACACATATATTTACAATCAAGCTCTATTTTTATCAAAAAAATACACAATAGTCAATTTTAATTCAAAGCGATAGCTTAAAACAACTACCCCCCTATACAAACAAACAGGCAAGTATCTGATTATAAATAGATTAACATTATAAAACATCAAATTCCAGTTAATATATTTCTGTATTTAACAAAAAGACTTTACCTTTGCAGCCGAAAATCAAAACAAGGATATGCTAAGCGTAGTATAATTTGTTTTGTATCCCAAAAATTGGGAGAGCCATATTCTATTTCTGTGAGGCATTGGGATAAGGCTTTAGTGGTAACCAAATAATTATTTTATGAAGTATGCGAAGTATTTCTTGTTTGTAGGTATTGCTTTAATCGGCTTATCATCGAATACAACAAGAACTTCTGGGCTTTCTTCGGAAGGTATTTATCCGGGAAACCTGTTCCCTGATATCAAGAATTTAGAAAACAAATCAGGGACAAAAATGAACCTGTCTGATCTGAAAGGTCAAAAAATATTGGTGAATTTCTGGGCTGCTTATGACGCCCCTTCACACAAGGACAATGTACTTTTTGCAAATGTAATAGAGAACAAAAAGTATCCTGTGAGAATGGTGTCAGTATCTTTCGACAAGAATGAATCTGTATTTGAAAGAACGCTGACTATGGATCGCATAGATGCGAAGTATCAGTTTATAGCAAAAAACGATGCTTATTCAAGCTTATACGATCATTACCAATTGAGGAAAGGATTTAAGAATTACTTAATCGATGAAAACGGAGTAATTATGGCAATGAATCTTTCGCCCAACGATTTAGATCAGTTATTGAAAAAGAATTAATTGATTTCATTTATTATAAAGCGTTTCATTTCCAGAAAATGAGACGCTTTATTCTTTTTATTTTTATCTTGCAGCGTAAATCACAACAAGAATGGCAAAGCGACAAAATACACAAGTCAACAAAGGCATAATAGCAAAAACACTAGACTGGGCATACTCTAAAGCCGTAAGCGGATTTACCGGAGTAGACTCTGCGTACGATTTGGGCAATAGCTACCTCGCACAACAAGGGTCACTCGAAGCCCAGGTAGACTCCCTGATTAAATGGCAAGTAGCCAAAGCTGCAACAAGCGGTTTTGTGACAGGGCTGGGAGGAGTTATGATAATGCCGCTGACGGTGCCGGCTAATATAGCCAGCGTAATTTATGTTCAGATACGAATGATTGCAGCCATAGCATACATGGGAGGACACGATATTCGCGAAGACAGGGTAAAGTCGCTGATTTATATATGTATGGTAGGCAACGGAGCCAAAGAATTACTGAAAGATGTGAGCGTAAAAGCCGGAGAAAGGCTCACAGCCAAAATAGCAGAAAAAGTGAGTACCAGCATAGCAAGCAAAACAGGGGAAAAGAGTGTTACCTCCTTAGGTAAAGCCGTACCGGTATTGGGAGGCGTAGTAGGCGGTTCATACGATGCGATAACAACAAGAGTAGTAGGAAAAGTGGCCAAAAAGATTTTTATTGACAAACAAACTTCAGAAAAAGACTAAAACCAAGCTAAAGCATCACTCAAAAACATATTCTGTTGATAATATAAATCTTACCCCTTGCTTTTTTGCTTTATCAAAAATAGCCTTGGCATTCTCATTACCCGGATTTATCCAAGACATGCAATCTGTGAGAACAGTAACTTTCTTTGCCAACTCATCGTTTTCATCGAGAATATCATTCAAAGAGCTTGCAACACAATAGTCTGCCGCTTCACCCATCAACAACACTTCATCGAAAGCATTCAGTACCGATAACAGGGTTCTATTCAAGTGGGTTCCCACCTCATTCTCCCACTCTACTGCAGCTCTAAAAATACTATAATGCTCTGTTGATTGTGAATATCCTTTATAGAACAACTCATACGAATGTGCATTATCAATAGCCCACTGGGTCAGACTATCTGTCAATACCTTATTGATTGCCCATCCCTCTGTACCCAATATACAATGCATAGGCCATATGGTGCAAACACCTCCTTTAGCCTCCAGTTGCTCAAGATAAGGAAGCGCCTTTTCTTTATTAAATTGAGGAATCCAAACTCCTTTCCTGACATCAGAAGCGGTTATCGAAGAGAACAGAGCCGGACGATTTCCAAGCTCTCCTTTCCAATAACATTGATGCGCAATATGAATCGGCTGATGAGAATCCAATGTAAGTGCTATATAAGAGATTTGCTCCTGATTCTTTAATATAAAATCAGCCATACGTTTCACGTCGGCATCCGCACCTTTCACAAACAGTTCTCCTGTTGGTAAGGTAAAATCATTTTGGATATCAACACCCAGTATAGCTACTTTTTTCATAATCTCCTGTATTTGTTCAATATTATATTAGCTCTTACAAAGATACGACAAAAGGTAACAAAAGTAACACATATTACACAGTTTCTACCGTGTCACTTTGGGTAATTACAGATCAATTTTACCACACTAACGAAGGGGGTAACAACCTTTATCTAATTTAGATAAATATAATCAGGAATCATAAAAAATGCCGTATCTTCAAGCAATAAAATGGCTCTTATGCAAATACATATAAACAAGGGTGTTTTCTATTCATTTAAGATAAAAGACAGAAAACGATTAGAATCGGGCATTCTCCTGGTTGAAGGAGAAGATTGGATACTGATCAGCAGTATTTTTTCTGATTATATTGTGGATGGTTATATGCTCATTAATAAAAAGTATATAAAATCTATATACAGAACCGAAAAAGAGATGTTTACCGAAAAAGTACTGAAAGCCTCTGATAAAACCGACATTGTACCATACATAGATATACCTCACTTATCGATAGACTCTCTTTTCAAATGGATTGAAGACAAACATATTGTTTTTCAGATAGACAACAGGGATGAGAACCAATGCTGGATAGGTAAAATATTAGACTCGACCAAGAAATCCATATTCCTTACACCGCTTACGCCTAAAGGAGAATGGGACAGGTCTTTATATTACGCTTTTCGCAAAGCCAATGTTCGTATCATTTCTTTCAATAGTGATTATATCAATTCACTAATGGCATATAACAAAAAATATGTTGAAGAGAGTGAATGATAACCTAAAATAATAAAAGATGAAGCTTAACAAATAATACACAGACTAAATACTTATTAAATAAAAAATAAGATGAAATGGGGAAATTTAAGACTTTTTGTTCCCAATTTTTTTTTATATTTTTACACCGCATTTACTTAAAGAGTACCAAAAGATTATATGGAAGAAGAAAAGATTGTACTACCCGAAATAAATTATTCTGACGATGATATAAAAACCCTCGACTGGCAGGAACATATCCGCCGTCGTCCGGGTATGTATATAGGAAAGTTAGGTGATGGTTCATCTGCCGATGATGGTATATATGTACTTCTCAAAGAGGTGCTGGATAACTCCATTGACGAATATATGATGGGATTTGGCAAAAACATCGATGTTTCTATCACCGACGGTGTTGTCAAAGTACGCGACCACGGACGTGGTGTGCCATTGGGAAAAGTAAAAGACGTTTCTTCGAGAATGAATACCGGTGCTAAATACGATTCTAAAGCTTTTAAGAAGTCTGTCGGATTGAATGGCGTTGGTATAAAGGCCGTAAATGCATTGTCTTCTTTTTTCCTTATCCAAAGTTATCGTGATGGTCAAACAACTTCTGTTGAATACTGTAGAGCTATTGTAGAAAAGGAAGAAGCAATACACCCTACAAATGATGAGAATGGTACTCTTATCGAATTTATTCCGGATCCTACAATTTTCACAGGATACGCCTTTAGGGATGACTATGTAGAAAGCCTTCTTAAAAACTATGTATTCCTCAATACAGGGTTAACAATAACATATAACGGAAAGAAATTCCACTCCAAAAATGGTCTTGTAGATTTGCTTAATGAGTATATGACTTCCGAGCCTTTATACCCTATCATCCACATGAAGGAGGCAGATATAGAGGTCGTGATCACACATACAGATCAGTATGGAGAAGAATATTACTCATTTGTGAATGGACAGCATACAACACAAGGGGGAACACACCAGTCGGCTTTTCGCGAATCACTTTCTCGTGTGATAAAAGAATTCTATAACAAGAATTTCGATTATGCCGATATCCGTAGCGGAATAGTTGCGGCAATTAGTGTAAAAGTAGAAGAACCGGTTTTTGAGTCGCAAACAAAGACTAAGCTCGGATCTAAAGATATGGGGCCCGGAGGTCCTTCTGTCCAGAAATTTATCGGTGATTTCTTAAAGAAAGAACTGGATAACTATTTGCACAAGCATGCGGATACTTCAGAAGCTTTATTGAAAAAAATTCTGGAATCGGAAAAAGAGCGTAAAGCTATTGCCGGCGTAACAAAACTGGCTCGCGAACGTGCAAAAAAAGCAAACCTGCACAATAAGAAGTTACGTGACTGCCGTATACATTACAGTGATGCCAAAGGAGACAATCTGGAAGAAACAAGCATATTTATCACCGAGGGAGACTCTGCGAGTGGATCGATTACAAAAAGCCGCAATCCTAATCTGCAAGCTGTATTCAGCCTGCGAGGTAAACCACTAAACAGCTTTGGGCTAACAAAGAAGATCGTCTACGAAAATGAAGAGTTCAACCTTCTACAGGCTGCTTTGAATATCGAAGACGGATTGGATGGATTACGCTACAACAAAATAATTATTGCAACCGATGCCGACACCGACGGGATGCATATACGCTTGTTGTTACTCACATTTTTCTTACAGTTCTTCCCCGATCTAATAAAGAAAAACCATGTATATATTCTTCAAACACCACTCTTCCGTGTACGTAACAAGAAAGAGACAATCTATTGCTATACAGAAGAAGAGCGACTGAATGCAATCAAAAAACTGGGTTCGAATCCGGAGATAACACGATTTAAAGGATTAGGGGAAATATCTCCCGATGAATTCGTTCATTTCATAGGAAAAGATATTCGCCTCGACCGTGTATCAATGAAAAAAGAAGACTCGGTAAGCAACATGCTCAACTTCTATATGGGCAAGAATACACCCGAAAGACAAGAGTTTATTATCGACAATCTTGTAATCGAAGAAGATTAACATCATTATATGAATAACAACGCACACGCAATTATCCTTATTTCATCGCCCGATCGTCCGGGACTGGTAGCCGCAGTTACCGACTTTATCAATATAAACGGTGGAAATATCATCAATCTGGAGCAGCATGTAGATAAACAGGAAAATACGTTCTTTATGCGTATAGAATGGGATCTCTCAAACTTCATTATTCCGAAGGAGAAAATAAGTGACTACTTCCAAACCCTATATGCGAACAAGTATAACATGACATTCAGGTTATACTTTAACGACCATACACCGCGTATGGCCGTTTTTGTTTCCAAAATGTCGCATTGCCTTTTTGATATACTGGCTCGCTACACAGCCGGAGAATGGAAAGTAGAGATACCTCTCATCATCAGCAATCACGAAGACCTACGTTGGGTAGCAGAACGCTTTGGCATTGAATATCATGTACTAAAGCTCAACAAAGACAATAAGGACGAAATAGAAGCAAAACAACTCGTTCTCTTAGAAGAAAAGAAGATCGACTTTATTGTTTTAGCTCGCTATATGCAGATACTGACCGATAAGTTTATTGAGTCATATCCGAATAAAATAATCAATATACATCATTCCTTTTTACCCGCATTTGTAGGTGCAAGACCATATCATGCGGCTTACGAACGAGGAGTAAAAATAATAGGGGCTACAAGCCATTATGTAACAACCGAGCTTGATGCGGGACCGATTATAGAACAAGATATTACACGTATCACTCACCGTGATAGTGTTGAAAATCTGGTACGCAAAGGTCAGGACTTGGAAAAGATTGTACTCTCTCATGCCATAGAAAGTCACCTGAAACGGCGCATATTGGTATATAAAAATAAGACTATCTTATTCTCATAAAGTACAAATATTCTGGCGTTTTATGTTATTTAATATACTATGGCTAGAAGATTTTAAACTATGTTTGGTTATATTTGTACTGCTTTAAGTTTAGTCCACTCAAAATCTATAAAAATATAATAATATTAATCTTAAATACGATCGTATGTTTAAAAATCATCCTAAAGGTTTAATAGCTGCATCATTATCAAATATGGGAGAGCGTTTCGGCTTCTATATTATGATGGCTATATTAACTCTGTTCCTGATGTCGAAGTTCGGATTAGACAAAACACATGCAGGGATAATTTATTCTGTATTTTATTTCTGTATCTATGCTTTTGCACTTATTGGAGGGCTTATAGCCGATAAAACCAAAAAGTATAAAAGTACAATTCAGGTAGGTATAGTATTAATGGCAATCGGTTATATGATCATTGCAATCCCTACCCCAACACCTGTATCTAGTTTTTGGCCATTCATTATCCTTACTTGTTTCGGGCTGTTTGTGATAGCCTTCGGAAATGGTTTATTCAAAGGAAACTTACAGGCATTAGTAGGGCAAATGTATGATAACCCACAATATGGGAAAATGCGGGATTCCGGTTTTTCTCTATTTTATATGTTTATCAATGTCGGTGCTATCTTTGCTCCGCTAATTGCTGTAGGCATAAGAAATTGGTGGTTAAAAATCAATGGCTTTTCATACAATTCAGACCTACCGGCTCTTTGCCACCAACATTTAGAAGGATCACTTTCCGGCGAAGCTGCAACCCGATTAAGCACATTGGCTCCTCAGGTTAGCTTAAACGGAGCACCGACCGATCTAACTACATTTGCTAACGAATACCTAAACGTATTCAACACAGGATTCCATTATGCATTTGGTATTGCTATTGTAGCGATGTTAATTTCGTTTACGATATATTCAATCAACAAAAAACGATTCCCAGATCCGGCGTTAAAAGTAAAAGCCGCAAGCACATCAGCTGATGCCCCTGTAGAAAAAGAAATGGACTCTAACGAAGTTAAACAACGTTTATATGCCTTATTCGCAGTATTTGCTGTTGTTATATTCTTTTGGTTCTCATTCCATCAAAATGGTCTTACGCTTACATATTTTGCAAATGATTATACCGATCTGAGTAAGATGAACCTAAACCTCTTTGGCTTGGTTACATTAGAAGGTGCTGAATTGTTCCAATCATTCAACCCTTTGTTTGTAGTATTCCTTACACCTGTTGTATTAGCTATATTTGGATGGCTAAGAGCTAGAGGAAAAGAACCTTCTGCACCCAAAAAGATTGCGATAGGTATGGGTATTGCTGCTTTAGCTTATGTTGTAATGACTATTGGATCATTAGATCTACCTGCAAACTCAGTAGTAAAGGCAATGGGCGGCCTGGCAGACTCGGGACGGGTAACTCCATTCCTTTTGATAGGGACTTATTTAATATTAACGATTGCTGAATTATTCATCAGTCCTTTAGGCATTTCATTTGTATCTAAAGTAGCACCTCCTCAATATCAAGGTATCATGCAAGGTTGTTGGTTAGGAGCTACAGCTTTAGGCAACCAATTGTTATTTATTGGTGCAATATTATACGAAAACATACCTATCTGGGCTACATGGGTTGTATTTGTTGCCGCTTGTTCTATATCAATGTTTACGATGCTATTTATACTGAAATGGCTTGAACGTATAACAAAGTAAGAATTATAATTATATATAAACAATAACCCCGATCATAGCTAATATAATCGGGGTTATTATTTATATCGTAACAGTTTTATTCTATTTCTTTTCCATCAATCTCAGGAGTAGTCTCAATCAAGTCTGTCTTATTTTCTTTCTTACTTCGAAAAACAACAACCAGATAAATTATCGACAAGATAGAAGTGGCACACAACAAATATACGCCACTCCCCGCTCCCGGCAGTTTGTAGAACAAGTTCAGAGAAACAATGAAAGCAAATATGCTTGTTATTAGTAAAAGGACTCTTGCCGTTTTTTGTCTTAGCATAATCCAAAAACCAATTGTAATTACACTAAACAAAGGCACTAAATACACCACATGGGTACTATATACCCACTCTTTATTCTTGGAAAAGAACTTAATAAAGTTGGTAGCCTTCGTTATCTTTTTTTGTAAATCGGGCACATCCCACCCTACAATTTTAACACCCCACTTATCGAGCCAGGGAAGAAAGAAAGCTATAATAAAAAGCAGAGCAAAAATAAGCTCAAACGATAAATACCTGTTTTTCTTTTCCATACGATTCTCTATAATTCAATTTCATCGGCTGAAATATAGCCATGTGTTATACAATAGAAGATAAGTCCCGAAACTGTTTTTATTCCCAGCTTAGCTGTTATATTTTTTCTGTGCGAAAGCACTGTGTTCAAACTTATATTTAATTTATCTGCCACCTCTTTATTTAAAAAGCCTAATGCAATAAGACGAAGGACATCCAGTTCTCGTTCAGACAGAGGCTGCCTTTTGTTATCACGCGTAATGCGTCCGCTAACAAAAAGTTCTTGCAGATCTTCAATTCCCGATTCGGACAATTCGTCAATCATTGGTTTCAGCACCTTTTCTCTTATGCGATTATGCTTCTCCAGATCTTTCTGAAAGCTGTCTATTGTAAATATAACAGCATAACACATATTCTCATTAAAATTACCCGATATATGCTTTATTATAATGCTCTTGAGATCGGTCAACAAGGCAAGAGGAGCATCTCCATTTACCATTCCCTGCTCTATCTGAACCATTAATTCCTCTTTAAATTCGGAGAACAGCCTGCTGATGAGTTTCATCTGGGCATTGTTGGGATCGCTCATACCGATGAAAGCTTTCAGATGCTTCTCAAAGTTGTATAACTGCCCATGAATCAGATACGCGTCTGTCTGCTTCAAATACTTAATGACAAGCTGAATATCGAACTTCTGAAGCTTCTTTTGAGGAAAATAATCTTCGTTAAGAAAAGTATTCAGTATTACAAGAAAAAATTCTGTATTTACTCCAACCGAATCGCATATCTCGCCTATACTTTTATCACCAAGTCCGAGCTTGATTCCAAAACGATTAACAACAGGTATCAACTGATGATTATCTTCTATTACTTCCGATAAAATGGATGATGATTCTAAAAAAAGCATAACTTTAGGTTTTCATTTTTTCCGTAAGCAAAAGTACAGATTAATTCTGAAAACATATTTCTATTTTATACCAGTAATTTTATATTAAACCTATTATTACTCAATGCTTATAGATTTTAACAATAATCTGTTAAAAACAATCGATAGCAAATCTAGAGTTCTGTAATAAACAAATACGGAGGACAATTGTTTACATATTATATACAACGATAAAGAACACTATATATGAAAAAGATTTTATTTACGTGTATAATGCTCTCAGGACTGATAATCAGCTCTGTAAACGCACAAAATATAAATAATAACAATCAAAAAACAAGAACTATGAAATTTGAATTACCAAAGTTGCCGTATGCAACAAATGCTCTAGAACCTGTAATTGGTCAACAAACAATTGAATTACATTATGGTAAACACCTTCAGACTTATATTACAAATCTGAACAATCTGATTCAAGGTACTAAGTTTGAAAATGCAGACCTAGAAACAATCGTAAAAGAAAGCGATGGAGCTATCTTTAACAATGCCGGCCAGACATTGAACCACAACATATATTTCCTTTCATTCAGCCCTAACGGTGGCGGCGAACCTAAAGGTAAACTTGCCGAAGCGATCAATGCTGAGTGGGGATCTTTCGAAAACTTCAAGAAAGAATTTGTAACAGCCGGTACAGGAGTATTTGGTTCAGGATGGGTATGGCTTGCAAAAGATAATGCAGGAAAGCTACAAATAACAAAAGAACCTAATGCAGGAAATCCGATTACAAAAGGATTAACTCCACTATTGGGCTTTGACGTATGGGAACATGCATATTACCTAGACTATCAAAACCGTCGCGCAGACCATCTTGCTGAACTTTGGAAGATTATCGACTGGAATGCAGTAGAAGCTCGCTATTAAGAAAAAAACAACTTTTAGATATTATAAAAAAGCTCCTTAACAATAAGGAGTTTTTTTTATATATTATAGTTTCAGATATTAATTGATATATTTTATTTTCTTCACAAATTTAGGAGCAACACTAAATCGTTTAGTGTAGCTCATCTGCATAGTTCCCGTATTTAAAGTCATTTTCAACAGCTTAGAATTAGCAACATATATCTGATTCACAACCACAGACAAACCAATAGACCAATCCTCCGAATTGTACCCCATAGATATACGAGGAAATACGGATGGGGAGATTTCAACTTTTTTGAAAGAGCTCAGATTCTCCGTTCCTATATTGAGGCCCACTGAAACTCCTCCCGATAAATAGAAGTTTTTACTGATTATCCAATTATAAACATATCCTCCACTAACACTCAATTGATAGTTTCTTAATCTCTTATATTGGTTTAGCTGTAATGTACTATCAGAGCGTACTTGATTGTAGTATATTCCTCCACCCAATTGCCAGCTTCCGGAAGATTTGAGTTGCTTTTCACTTTGGTTAAATGCTGCTTTATAAGAAAATTTCTTATTATTGAATACATATTGCCCAAACACTCCATATTGAATGATACTTATATCGGGATACAGAGTAAATACCTCATCATTTTGCTCAGTATAAAAACCTTTATATCGTTGAAAAAAAACATCAGCGATAAATTTTCTTCCATAGTAATGATATTGAAAGTCAAATATCGCCGTCTTTCCGCGATCCTTATCGCGCATAAATCCAAACCCATACCCCCCACTTATAGAATAATTTTTGTACGTGATGCCTAGTCCCAAACTCACAGGACTATTGGGCATATAGGTTATTTCATTATTATCATCTATCTCATGAGTTAGTGAAGTATATTTATAATATACATGAGGTTTCACAGACAGCTCATGTTCATACGGTTGAATATATGTACTATCTACCTGAGCCCGGATTATAAAAGGAGTTAATAAAAATATTAGAAGAAATATAAATTTACAATACTTTAAAATTCTAACAATAAGAAACATTTAATAAGTTTTATTCGGCAAATTACGTAATATAAACGATCCTACTACCAGAAAAGTATATAAGTTAATGTTTTTAGTTAATTATAAGAAAGGTGTAGATATTAAATCTCCGTATTCTAATAGGTAAATAGAAGAATACGGAGTCAAATTGAAAAGGTTGGAAAGTCCGACTATTATAGATATTCTTCTCAATTCTCACTTTGAATAATTAATTTTTTTGAATAAATTATTTTGATGAGTAAGGGTACTACTGCGATCAGTTAATACATAGTATAGAATACCTGAATTTCATTCTCCAGTTTTTTAATTACGCATAATATCTAAGAATGAAATAGATAAATAGATTTATATCATTATTTTTGTTCTTTTAGTCGTTATAAGTTTTAGTTCTTCTTTAAGACCTAATATAGAGTAACAGAGCTCAGAATAATTCTCATATCGGTATTTTTTCTTCTAGGACAAAGTTCCCAAATGAGTCATAGTAAATACAAGTCTTATTTGCTGTATCTATTTCCCATTTATAAATCCCTGTTTCTGCCGAATTCTCACAAAAAATAAAGTAATTAGTCTTACCTTGTTGATGTGCTCTCAGATACTCCTTAAATTTTATAATATCAGTATCAGATATTATATGTAATTTTTCATATTCAGCCTCCGACAAAACTGTGTGTCCATCATTGCCGACGTATTCGGCATGACCATCATTCACATAAATAGAATACCTTGATACCCCCATGGCAATAAGATCACGGATATACTGAGGAAAGTCAGCACCACTCTTAACTTTAGAATGAGCGTCTTCTATTTGACGGAGTGTAAACATGTTCACTATTTGATTCGATATTATAAACAAAATAATCAGATCAAATGTTCATTCAACCTAATATTTACGAATAGTTATAAGTATCTGAATATTTACACATTTTAGACAAATTGAATATTTTGATAAAATATTCAATAGATTGATAGAAAATTGAAAATATAATTTCAATTTTAAGATAAATAAAATATATAAAAGCTTACAAATTCTCTTTTTTTATAGGACTAATCTCCTTCAGCTTTATAAAAAAAATGGATGCCATTTATAATGGCATCCATTTTTATCTATATTATATCTATACAATATTAATACACGTGTCCGTCGTCTTTCAAATCTTTGACATCGAATTTTTTCTTCTCTAAAGAGTTCCAAGCATAGATAATATATCCTAATACAAATGGAACAAATAAAGAAACTACACTCATCACGGTAAGGGTAAACTCACTCGATGAAGAATTTTCGATAGTCAGGGAACTCTGAAGATCTGTAGAAGATGGATAGTAAGCAGTATTGTTAAAGCCTGTAATAAGCAACAACATACATACTGTTAGCACTGTACCCACGCCACTAAACCAAATACCGGAATGATATTCCTTACTTAATAATGTTTTACCAATACCAAACAGTACCAGCAGAACCCCAACAAGGAATACAACTCCTACAATTGGCATTTCTATCATGTTTAATAAGTATTTGTATTGTACAAGCTCCACTACTTTCGTCACAGGATCTACAGCATAACCTTTTGCTAAGAATGTCCATATAACAAATGCAAGAAAGAACACGACAAAAGGAATTGCATTAAGTAATAAATATTTTCTGGAACGACTTACTAAAGTAGCATCTTGAAGACGGTTGATAAAGAACAAACAAGCCAATGTACGGGCAAGGAAAAACACTGTCAATCCTAGCAACCAGCAACGAGCGTCAGCAAGAGCCTCAAGTCCGTGCCATTCAGTACCCCAACGGCTGATAACAGGATTCAAAACATCTGTCATATTTCCTTTGTTCACCGTAAAATCTGATCCTGTAAAGAATGTGGCTAATGCCGCACCTACAAGAAAAGTACCTAATAGTCCGTTGCAAAACAAGAACCATCTGTAAGTATTACGCCCAAATACATTGCCCGGTTTCGACTGAAATTCGTATGATACAGCTTGCAATACGAAGCAGAATAAAATAGCCATCCATACCCAATATGCACCACCAAAGCTGGTAGAGTAGAACAATGGAAAGGACGCAAACAATGCACCTCCAAATGTCACAAGGGTAGTAAAGGTATATTCCCATTTACGGCCTAATGCATTTACCAATATCATGCGTTCCTTTTCGTCTTTTGCTAATGAGAAAAGCATCGACTGTCCACCCTGAACAAACAAGAGGAATGCAAATATCCCCCCGATCAGGCATATAAGGAACCACCAATAATGTTGTAAAAATGAATAATCCATAGTTATATCTTTTTTTAGTTAAAAAATCAAGTTTTAGTGTGAGCCTGCCGGTCCTTTTTTAATTTGGTTCAGCATAATACGGATCTCTGCAATAAGCAGTGCGGTAAACAATGCCAAAAACAAACAGAATGTTATCACTACAGATTGAGTAGATACCGCAGACACTGCAGCTTGTAGAGGAAGTACATCTTGTATAGCCCAAGGCTGACGCCCCACTTCGGCAACTAACCATCCCGCCTGACTTGCAACATATACCAATGGGATGGTCCAAAGACAAATCCACAAAAGCCACTTTTTCTGCTCAAGATCTTTTCTTCGATAAACAAAGAATGTCATAACCATGAACAATAGGATAAAATATCCACCCAGATAAACCATAATATGGAAACTCCAATATACGGTTTTAGATAAGTTAGGAACTAACTGCTCGGGGCTATCAAGATAGCCATACCCGAAGTAAGCAAAGTTAGCTTTCAATGTTTCTTTATATTGTACAGCCGAAGCATCATCTCCGTCTTTTTTAGCCTTCTTATAGTCTGCCAATGCCTGTATCGCAGCTTTACCTTTAGATTGCATTTCGGCAAAAGACAAGGCGGTTGTTCCATCCGGTTTTGGATACCCCCCATCTATGATATCTTTAATACCCGGCACGTATGCCTCCGTATCATAGAATGCGATTAGAGAGAGTGCACCCGGAAGTTTAATTGGAGGGAATAAGAACGCATCTTCTCCGTCATTGAATGATTTTTTAGAAGGATTCGGAATACCAAAAAGTACCAATCCTTCGTTTGTGCCCCCTTCATAGAGACCCTCCATTACAGCCAGTTTCATCGGTTGTTTTTCTGCAACCTGTACAGCCGAACCGTGACCTGTATAAATAGTAAGTAACGATGCTATCAATCCGAAAACTGTAGCAACCTTCATACTTTGTTGAGCAAACTCTGTGTCCCTTTTTTTAAGCATATACCATGCAGCTATACCCATCACAAATACAGCTCCCAAGATCCAGCTGGAAAGGACTGTATGGAAAAATTTGTTTATAGCTACCGGCGACAAGGCTACAGCCCAGAAGTCAACCATTTCGTTACGAGTTGTGTCCGGATTAAACTCCATGCCAACAGGAAATTGCATCCAAGCATTAGCCACCAATATCCATACAGCAGACAGGGTTGCTCCTGTAATAGTTAACCAAGTGGCAGCCAAGTGCACCTTCTTGCTTACACGTTTCCATCCAAAGAACATGATGGAAATAAATGTTGCCTCCATAAAGAATGCAACAATAGCTTCAATAGCCAATGGCGCACCAAAGATATCTCCTACAAACCAGCTGTAGTTTGACCAGTTGGTACCAAACTGAAATTCCATGATAATCCCTGTAGCAACTCCGATAGCAAAGTTGATACCAAAAATAGTCATCCAAAATTTCGCAGTTTTTTTCCACTGTTCATTGCCTGTACGCACATACATTGTCTCCATGATTGCCATAATGACCCCCAGACCCAATGTCAAAGGAACAAACAACCAGTGATACATTGCTGTCATAGCAAACTGACCTCTAGACCAGTCTATTAACGATGCATTTAGTAGTTCCATAAATAATAATTTTATATTAGTAAATATATGAGGATTTTATTTTTACTCGTTTATTGTCGATATCTTGATCAACGTTTCACTTACACAATCAGCCTTACCTTGTTTATAAGTTAGGCTGCCAAAAAGTTAGGAAAAATTGAATTCAGACATCTGCTCTATTATGTCTGTTTATTTTTTTAAAATTGAAACTCTTTGTATTCTAGTCCGAAGTTTTGAGCAACGGCCTTATATACAACGTCTCCTTTTACAATATTCAATCCTTTGCTTAGATCTTTATGCTCACGGCATGCTGCCTCCCAGCCCATATTAGCCAGATTTAATGCATACGGCAAAGTAGCATTAGTCAAAGCTAACGTTGAAGTCATCGGAACAGCTCCCGGTATATTGGCAACACAGTAATGCACTACATCATCAATAACAAACACAGGATCTAAATGCGTTGTTGGTTTTGATGTCTCAAAACAGCCACCTTGGTCGATAGCCACATCCACCATAACGGTTCCCGGCTGCATATCTTTGAGCATTGCCCTCGATATTACCTGAGGAGCCTTATCGCCAGCAATAAGCACAGCGCCCACTATAAGGTCTGCATCCTTTATCAATTCTTTTATTGTATGCGTATCAGAATATCTTGTTGTAACATTGGCCGGCATAATATCGCTCAAATAGCGAAGACGTGGAAGGCTCTTATCCAGAATGGTTACTTTTGCACCTATTCCGGCAGCTATTTTAGCCGACTGGGCTCCAACAATACCACCACCTATTACAATTACGTGCGCAGGTTTCACACCCGGAACACCACCAAGCAAGACGCCTTTTCCCAGATGCGGCTTTTCGAGGAAACGAGCACCTTCTTGAATAGCCATACGTCCGGCCACTTCACTCATCGGTATAAGTAGCGGTAACGAGCGGTCAGGCAATTCAACGGTCTCGTATGCGATACAGATAGCTTTGCTTTTTATCATAGCTTCTGTTAGCTCAAGACTCGATGCAAAATGGAAATACGTAAACACTATTTGATTCTCGCGGATAAGATGATATTCTTGCGGGATAGGTTCCTTAACCTTCACAATCATATCCGAAATGGCATAAATTTCTTCTGCCGTAGTTAATATTTTAGCACCGGAAGCTGTGTAATCAGTATCATTGATTCCGCTGCCAAGTCCGGCTCCGGCTTCTATATATACCTCATGTCCACAGACAACCAACTCATGCACACCTGCCGGCGTAACGGCAACGCGATTTTCAAATGCTTTCAGCTCTTTAGGAATACCAATTTTCATTTCTCTTGCTTTTTGTATTTATTTATAAAATACCTGATTTAAGCTTCTCCAATAGGACCGTTTATCGGTGGTAAAAAACCTGCCGAATTATCAACTTGTATGGATCCATTTTGAGATTCAAATCGGTTAATGTTTTCATTCAGAGCATACAACAGGCGTTTCGCATGTTCAGGGGTAATTACTATTCTCGATTGTACTTTGGCTTTGGGCATACCGGGCAAAATACGTACAAAATCGATAACAAATTCTGATGACGAATGGGCTATAATAGCCAGATTAGAATATATGCCTTGTGCAATATCATCCGGCAGTTCTATTTGAATTTGATTGTTCTGATCGTTGTTCTCCATAATTTAATTAGATTGTTTTTTAGTCTATAACCCTTCATATACAAAGGAAAATAAATATCATAAAATAACAAAATATAACATCAACATTTTTATAATATAAATACTCTCTTTTGTGCCCATTAAGAGGCCTTCAGCTTATTATTATCTTTTTCTTCGTTATCAAGTGTTAACAGAACCTTTTCTTTCTTTTTTCTCTTACGTAAAACAATTATTTGAGAAACAGTACCGACAAAACCTAATCCCAACATTACGAGTTGCATTGTCTGATTACTTTTAAACACAACTAATGTAGTAAGGATTATCATAGTCCACATGATACTAATGGATATAATCAACCCTTTTGTACTAAAGCCATTATTAACCCGCCTTATATATGGACCTGTAATCTTATGATCTAACAATTTCTGATGAAGACGAGGCGAGCTCTTAGCAAATAAGACGCCGGTAAGAAGGATAAATGGTGTGGTTGGAAGTCCCGGAGTTACTATTCCCAATAGTCCAAGGCCTAATGAGATTAAGCCTAATATTATAAATAAATACTTTTTCATTTCCTATTATTGCGTATCGGTTCAGATATTGTATCCAAGCCAAAAACAAAGAAAAGAAAAAAGTATGAATAAATAAAATATAATTGGCTTTATTAGTCTAGTGAAAATCGTTTAACAGGATGGAAATAATCTGAACTTATCAAAAAACATTGAAGATAAAATACATTTTTTGCTGACTCTTAGTATTATCAAAAAAGAGAATAAAATTGAAATGAGAACTTCGGTATAACTTAATTTTACTACTTTTGCATTTCAAAAAAATAAGTAATGCAAAAACATGATCTTTGTTGCATTGGGCATATTACTTTAGATAAAGTAGTTACACCCAAAAGCACAGTGCATATGCCCGGCGGTACGGCTTTTTATTTTTCACACGCTATTCGTCATTTTACCGATATAAATTATACATTGGTAGCATCGCTGGCTCAGTCAGAAATGTCTGTAGTGGACGATTTACGTTCAAAAGACGTAGATGTGCATGTAGTACCGAGTAAGCACTCTGTCTATTTTGAAAACATCTATGAAGAGAATCAGAATAACCGAACTCAACGAGTGTTGGCAAAAGCTGATCCTTTTTCTGTTGACGCACTAAAAGATATAGAAGCCAACATATTCCTTTTAGGTGCTTTACTTGCCGATGATTTCTCATTGGAACTGGTAGAATATCTTTCTAAAAAAGGCTTGATAGCGATAGACTCTCAAGGGTATTTAAGAGAGGTGAGAGACCAAAATGTCTACCCGATAGACTGGGCTAATAAAGAAGAGATACTAAAACATGTTCATGTTCTGAAAGTGAATGATCTGGAAATGGAAGTTCTTACAGGCATGAAAGATATTAAACAGGCATCAAAACAGCTTCACGCTTGGGGAGTAAAAGAAGTTTTGGTTACTTTAGGCAGTCTGGGTTCTGTAATCTATGATGGAAACAACTTCTATAAAATACCGGCCTATAAGCCGAAAGATGTAGTGGACGCGACAGGGTGTGGCGATACTTACGTTACAGGTTACTTATATCAAAGAGCTAAAGGAGCAACAATAGAAGACGCCGGAAAGTTTGCAGCAGCTATGGCCACGATAAAAATAGAAGGATCGGGCCCTTTCAACGGAACAAAAGAAGATGTTGAAGATCGGATTAAGAATGCCGAACAGATTATACCGGAATTTTAATTATCCAGAATTTATAATACATAAAAAAGGCTTTTAGTTGCTATCTAAAAGCCTTTTTCTATTTATAAGACAGAATATATCTATTTTCTTAAATTCTTCACGAACGATACTGCAGCTATTATCAGTAATCCGACTATACTCATAATAAGATATGCCCATTTGGGTCCGTAAGCATCGGATACAGAACCTACAAGCAATGGAGAGATAAATGGACCAACGAAACTAATACTCGACATGATAGTTAACGCCGTTCCCACCGGAGTTTTAGCCTTATCTCCTACAATACTGTAGATAGTAGGCACAACGCAAGAAATCCCTAAACCGATGAGCATAAACCCTATAGACGTAATAATTACTTTGGTGATTAAAGCGTCGGAATATCCGATAAAAAGGGACGAAATTATAAATCCTGCAAAAATAAGTGCCCCTGCTATTTGCAACACTGTCTTTTTCTGCCAAATAGTATATGCAAAGTTAGTGAGCATACGCCCCGCAAACATCATCACCATAAATACAAGAAATCCAACTTGCAATGATTCCGGTGCCTTGATCACAGACTGAAAATACACATCGCTCCATTCAAACATTGTATTTTCAACGATAAGAGCCAATAGCCATACCAATCCAAGCTGTATGAGAAGCGTCTCAGGGAGATGCAATTTGCCTGTTTTCGCTTTGGAACCTTGCGCAACATTTAAATTCTCGTCCTTTTCAACAGCTTTAGCAGGTTCTTGCAGATATTTGTAATTAAGCATAACAATCGCTATAGCAAGCAAAGCCATACCTAGAAAATGATAGAAAGTAATAACATTCAGATTGATCATCGAATAACCAATAATAGCACCTATACACGCAGATAAGCTCCAACTCGCATGAAATGTCGCAATTATGGGCTTCCCGTATATACGTTCAACTTCAATAGCCTGCGTATTCAACGAAATATCAGTCATATTCCAAAATATACCGAACAAGAACAATGTTATCCCTAATCCTGTAATTCCGGGTACAATACTAACCAAAAACAAGGACAGCGCATATCCGATAATGCTAATTAAAACAGTTTTTTTACTACCTAAACGAGGAAGTAGAAAACCAACTGCAGGAATAGCGATAAACTTTCCCATCGGAAGGAGAAACATTAATAGTCCGTAATGTAGATAACTTTCGACATTAAAATCTTTCTTTATATCCGGAAGGCGGCTGGCCCAACTGGCAAAGCATAATCCTTGAGCAATAAAAATAGATAAAACAGCATATCTAATTCTTTGTTTCGAATATGCCGGTTGTATTTCTGAAGTCATTTCTTAGATATTTTTTTTAACGATGCAAAGATAAAAGTCTTTGATGAAGATTAAGCATTATGTTTAAACAAATATTTATTATAATCAGCATGTAGAACAAATATCTATCAATATTTCGTATTTTTGCATAATTAGTTATTCTACATTCAAATATAAAAGACATATTTTATGAAAAAACATCTATTCACGGGATTTTTGCTATGTTTTTCTCTTGCTGTTTCTTCTCAAAGTATCACCGAGAAAGAATTACAGGAAATACAGTCTAGCTTTAAAGAAGACCCCGCTACTAAGGCTATCCAAAACGTTCTGACATCAAATGCCAACATTACTGCAAATGCATTAAACAACAACCTTCAAGGGAAAATAGACCATTACTTCAAATATCGGGTAAATGTTAAAGGTATCACTGATCAAAAAAGTTCGGGACGGTGCTGGATGTTTACGTCCATGAATGTATTGCGCCCTTCCATCATCGATAAATACAATCTGAGTGAATTTGACTTCTCTCACAATTATCTATATTTCTGGGATATATTTGAAAAATCAAATTTATTTTTAGAAAATATAATCGCAACAAGCAAAGATTCTTTCAATGATCGCACCGTAGAATATCTCTTCAAGTCACCTGTAAGTGATGGTGGGGTTTGGAATCTATATTACAATCTTGGACAAAAATATGGTGTTGTACCTCAAGAAGTAATGCCGGAAACAGCACACTCGAATAACACGAGACAGATGATTAACCTTGTAAACGAAAAACTGCGTCGAGGAGGATATAATCTTCGCGAACAAGCAGCTTTAGGGAAAAAGACCCAGGAGTTAAGAAACGAAAAAGCAACTATCTTGAAGGATGTATACCGGATTCTGGTTCTTTGCCTTGGCGAGCCCCCAAAACAGTTTACATGGAGATATAAGGATAAAAACGGAAGCGTAAAAGAACTCAGCAGCTATACGCCTCAACAGTTTTATAAACAGATTACACCGGAAGATTATTCTCCGAGCAACTATATAATGATAATGAATGATCCTACACGTGAATATTACAAGTTGTATGAGATCCAGAATTATAAAAACACAATAGAAGGTATAAACTGGATATATCTGAACTTGCCAAATGAAGATATTAAGAAAGCAGCATTAGCCTCTATAAAAAGCAATGAGCCGATGTACGCTTCATGCGATGTTGGCAAACAAATGAATAGAGAATCAGGTATATTAGATCCCGAAATGTATGATTATGAATCATTGCTGGGTGTAAACTTGTCGATGGACAAAAAAGCGCGCATTTTAACCCGCCAAAGTGGATCGACACATGCCATGACTCTTGTTGGATGTGATACGGATATGAGCGATCAGCCGATTAAATGGGAGTTTGAAAATAGTTGGGGTGCAGCATCAGGGAATAAGGGATACTTAACTTTTACTGATAAATGGTTCAGCGAGTATATGTTTCGTATAGTGGTACATAAGAAGTATTTGGATGCGAAGGCTCAAAGTTGTTTGACTCAAAAACCGATACAGTTACCAATGTGGGATTATATGAACTAGCCCTTTTGTTAAATTATTTATAATAATCTTGTTCTTAGTTATTTGGAAACAAGTATCTATGGGAAGTAGGCTATTTTAAATGTTAAAATATTAAAGATATTGGCATGTATGGTTAGCAAAATTTATAAAAAATATGTTTTATAATATGTTTTTTTATTTGGCGAGGACTCATAAATGTAGTTCCTTTGTAATGATAACCAAACAATCTTTATTTACCTTAAAGCCTAATACCTAATTAACTCAAACATACGAGGAGGTTTCATTCAGAAGCCTCCTCGTATGTCGTTTTAGGCCTTTTGGAATTTCACTGCAGTCCAATTATCTTTTTGTGTATTGTGACAGAATGCCAACCCATGTTTTTTGCATTCTTCGGTTATAACGGGGATATCATCAATATAGAATCCGCTCATATACAAGCATCCACCGTTGTTTAAAACAGATGCATAAGCATGAATATCATTCAGCAGAATATTTCGATTGATATTGGCTAATATAACATCAAAAGCCATATCCGCGAGCAGGTCTGCCCCTCCTATCCTAACCGTAATATTATCTATGCCATTCAATTTTATATTCTCCATCGCATTGTCGTATGCCCACTGATCAATATCTATTGCTTCAATCGGTCCGGCTCCACGCATTGAGGCTAAGATAGCCAGGATAGCTGTCCCGGTACCCATATCAAGCAAAGATCTTCCGGTGAAGTCTTCTTTCAATATTTCTCTTATCATCAGCTCGGTAGTTTGATGATGACCGGTTCCAAATGCCATTTTAGGATCTATATATATGTTATAGTCATATATCGCCGGAGCATTATGAAAGGTGCTTTGTATTATGCATTTATCATCGATAATCAAAGGCTGAAAATAGTTTTTTTCCCATTCTTCGTTCCAATTTTTCTCTTCAATCTCCTTATAGGTATAAGTTATCTTTGCTTCGTAAGGAAAATTTTCTAAAATTTCGTTCAATTGAGCCTCTTCAAACAAATCGCTTTGAATGTATGCCGTAGTCCCCAGTTCGTTCTCAACAAAGCTCTCAAAGCCTATATCAGCAATAGTTGCAGATAGAATGCTGTTAACTATCTCGTCGTTGGGAGAGCACGTAAAAGTCACTTCTGTATATTTCATATTAATATTAATTTGCGTTGTTGCAAAAGTAGTGTTTTATAATGAAGTCGTCTTTGCTTTTTAGATTTAGTTTTACACAGCGACAAATAATCTTTCTGTGATTTTAAACAAAAGAAAAATTCTCTAAAAAAGAAATAATTCTAGCATCTGGATAGCCTCAAGAACATCTTCTTGTTATTTCCTAATTGTTTGATTGTTGTATAAACTGAATCATACACTTTGCTATTTCATCAACAAATGAGAGGGAAATATCATGTCCCATTCCTTCGACTATACATAGCTTAGAATTTGGAATAGATACCGCAACCTCTTTCCCTGCTTCCAATGGCACTATTGGATCTGCATCACCTTGTATAACTAATGTTGGGAGGCTTATCTGCTTCAGTTGTTCTCTCCTATCGCAGTAGTCTCCTATCAATACTGCTGCGACTTGCCTGTTTACGCTTTCCGGTTTCCAGTTTCTGTTTTTTACATGATTCAAAGCCCTTTCTTTCAGTACCTCATCAGAATCGATTCCCCCCAAAGCCTTATAAACACCGACCAGATAATTTGCGATTAAATCTGCATCAGACGTTTGAGGAGGAGGTGTTGCCATGGCTTTCAGCGCATTTGCATCACCTTGAGGTCGTAAAGGATTACCAGTCGAAGCACTCATACTTGTCAGAGAGAGAACTCTCCCCGGAAAATGAATTGCTATTAATTGGGCAATAGCACCACCCATCGATGCGCCTACGATATGAGCCTTATCAATCTTTAGAGCATCCATCAAGCCTGTTACATCTTTAGACATATCAAACAGAGTATAGGGCAATGAAGCATCATTGCAAGTACCTATATGAGACGCGATAGTTGCCCAGTCGGGCTGCCCCAATGAATCAAGGTGAGTAGACAAGCCTATATCCCTATTATCGAAGCGAATAACATAGAAATTATTTGCAGCTAACTTTTCACATAGCTCGGCAGGATAATGCAGTAAGGTTGCTCCTGTTCCCTGTATTAAGACAATCGTTTCGTTTTGGGGATCGCCAAAAGTTTCATAAGCAATAGTTATTCCATTTGCATCTGCCTTCCCCGGTTGAGCTACAGCTCTATTCGAGATAAGAATAAATATAAAACAGATAATAAAAATGGCTTTCATAAATGTTGGGCTTGACGTCATGGTATTAAGTTTTATTCAGTATCTATATTTTATTGAATGTATTTTATCTAAAAAGCATTATACGTTTAGATTACTATTTTACAACTTAGATATACAAGTTTCTTTGAGATCAAATATATTGTTTTTATTACATTGTATTTAAAATACAGAACTAATAAATAACAGACTCTATAAAACTATTACTATAAACCTATAGACCGACCCGCTATTCATCTAGAATACAGTGCAATACACAAATATACATATTCTGTATATTTTTCGTCATATTATCTTAACAAAACATTAATAATGTGAAGATTATATTTTCAAATCTTTTCATTTTACTTTGTGAGAAATTATAAACTGTGAGTATGAAACGATATTTTTCTATTTTCTTTCTATTTTCTATACTTTGTAGTGTCACCTCTTATGCTCAGGATTCTTTAGCCTTTAAGCCATCGGGTAAGATTATTGCTCGAAGCTTTCTTGATTTTAGTAAAGGCTTTGGTGATGATGATAAGTCAGGGTTTGATATCACAAGAGCTCTCCTTGGATATAATTATAAATTCACACGTACGTTACAGGCTCAAGTCGTTATTGATGGCGCTGCAGGAAAAACATCTTCCGATGGACTCGAAGTATATCTACGAAATGCTTTTGTAAACTGGAGTGATAAAGGCTTTAGTGTTAATGCTGGATTAATTGGGCTAATGGGCTTTAGTGTACAAGAAAAATACTGGATGCACCGTTATGTGATGAAATCATTTCAGGACTTAAACAAAATGGGGCCAAGTGTAGATATGGGAGTAACGGCTGAATATGCGTTCAATCCGTATATATCGGCAGATTTAGGGATCACTAACGGAGAAGGATATAAGAAGATCAAAAAGGATAATAGTATGAAATATGCTGCCGGGCTGAGCCTTCACCCTACAAAAAATACGATACTCCGCATATATGGAGATTTTTATAATGAAAGTGAAAACTTGAGAGATGCTTTACCCGAAGGAGTTACAGATGTAAACTTTAAAGATCAATATACAATGGCTGTGTTCGCAGGATACAAAGACAAAAATATTTCTGCCGGTGCTGAATACAACCGCGTTTTTAATAAAGGATTTGTTGAGAAGAAAGATTATTTCGGGTATTCTGTCTATACATCAATCGCACTGGCTCCTAAATGGAGAACATTTGCTCGTTACGATCTTGTAGACTCTTCGGCTTCCAATAGTTTTAATACAGCATGGAATAGTCTTGATGGTCAGTTGATGATGATCGGAGTAGAATTTCAACCAGTAAAACAATTGAAAATTGCTCCTAACTTTCGAAACCTGAATCCTGATCATTCAAAATCACAAAGATATTTATTTGTCAGTGTAGAGTTCAATTTGTAATATCTGCTTATTCTTTTCTATATTTAATATTAACTTAGCATACATGAATTATCCATGTATGCTTTTTTATTACCTATTGATTACATAACGAATACGATATAATGGTAAAAATTGCGATTCGGTTTCTTGCTATAGCATTAGCTTTTTATATAATATTTTGCGGTGCTTTCTACTTTTTCCAAGAACGGTTCTTGTTCTATCCTGATAAGTTAGGCAAAGATTATAAATTCAATTTTAAGGAAAATTTTGAGGGGCTATATATACAAACAGACAATGGGATAAAGCTGAATGGACTACTTTTCAGAGCACATGAATCTAAAGGGTTAATTTTCTATCTGCATGGCAACGCCGGAGCTTTAGATTCATGGGGAAGTGTGGCTTCTCTTTATACAGAGTTAGGATACGATGTATTTTTATTGGATTATAGAGGTTTTGGCAAAAGTGAAGGAGAAATTCGTAGTCAGAGAAGATTATTCGAAGATGTACAAACGGCCTATAATAAAATGAAAGAATTGTATGATGAGGATAACATTATTGTATTAGGCTATTCGATAGGTACATGCCCCGCAACTTGGCTGGCATCAGCCAATAATCCCCACTTATTAATTCTACAAGCTCCGTACTATTCTATGACTGGTATCATTCAAGGTATCTGCCCCGTCATCCCTCGCTTTTTGGTAAAATATAAATTAGAGACATATAAATATATTACTAATTGTAGAATGCCCATTGTTATTTTTCATGGAGACGCAGACATGGTTATAAATTATAAGAATTCGATAATGCTTAGCTCCTTGTTCAAAAAAGAAGATTCGTTAGTCATATTAACGAATGAAGGACATAATGGCATAACATATAATGAACAATATAAGAAAAATTTGATTGACCTCCTGTCAAAATGATTCATTATTAATCATTTTATAAATAGATCGGCATTTTACTCCGTTTTTTTTGTTAAATAATTTCCATTGTGTATATTTGACATTTATACGATAAAAAGATAAACTAAATTAAACCAATCTTAGATTTATCAGTCTTAAAGATATATTACAACCAATAACAGACACATAAAAGACATCAATATGCTATAAACAAATAAGACAAAACTAAGATACCGACTATTACTATAAAACATTTATTCGCATTTTAATAATAACTAATATGATATCGCCATGAGACGAACAGTAATTCTTTTTGCCATATTGGCCACATTACTTATACCATCAAGCTGTAATCAGCGATCTGAAAATAAAGAGGATAACAGACCTGATACTCAAATAAAGGATACGATAAAAAATGTATCTATAAACAACAGTGATACTGTTCTGGAGGAGACTCCAAGTCGCCCTTTGCATTGGAATCTACCGAAGAAGGATGCTAATTCTAATTCAGAAATGAGCTATGCAGAAGGTGAAAATTATATTTTAGAACCATTAAGTCCGAACAATTATGTAGAAGATACTTATTATACTAACAATCATAACACAACGAACAATGGATATAGTAATTATCCTAATGGCAGCTACAATAATTACCCGATAGAATATGAATATAATCAGTATTATTACGACAATTATTACAATTACTATCCTTCATATACAGATAATTACTTTTACTGGCATTACGACAATAGCTACAATTGGTACTATGACTATGATATGACTCCTCCGATTTGGAATAATAGGCCTAACAAACCGAATAGACCAAAAAGGCCGAGCAGACCTCACGAATCTCATCGCCCCCAATTGCCTCATCGGCCGAATCCGGATCGCTATCCGATTAACAGACCTGAACGTCCGGAATCTTCTCGTCCGACAGAACGTCCGAGACCAGAAATCTCAGAGAGGCCAACAGCTCCATCTATAAGACCTCTACCTGAATCAGTTTCTGGCAAAGAGAATATAAATACTGAAAGAGAACGCAGAGAAGCAGAATCTCGTCGTCAAAGGGAAGCGCAGGAAAGGCAAGAGCAAGAAAGAAGAGAAACTGAATCTCGTCGCCAAAGGGAAGCTCAAGAAAGGCAGGAACAAGAACGAAGAGAAACAGAATCTCGCCGTCAACGGGAAGCTCAGGAAAGGCAGGAACAAGAACGAAGAGAAACTGAATCTCGCCGTCAAAGGGAAGCTCAGGAAAGGCAAGAGCAAGAACGAAGAGAAACTGAATCTCGCCGTCAAAGGGAAGCTCAGGAAAGGCAAGAGCAAGAACGAAGAGAAACTGAATCTCGCCGTCAAAGGGAAGCTCAGGAAAGGCAAGAGCAAGAACGAAGAGAAACTGAATCTCGTCGTCAAAGGGAAGCTCAGGAAAGACAAGAACAAGAACGAAGAGAATCTGAATCTCGTCGTCAACGGGAAGCTCAGGAAAGACAAGAGCAAGAACGAAGAGAAACAGAATCTCGCCGTCAAAGGGAAGCTCAGGAAAGACAAGAGCAAGAACGAAGAGAAACAGAATCTCGCCGTCAAAGGGAAGCTCAAGAAAGACAAGAGCAAGAACGAAGCAGACGTTAAAACATTACTTATATTTTAAATTATATCATTATGAAAAAGTTATTTTTATTGTTAATCTCAGCTATTACACTTTCTTTATTTTCATCATGCGAAGGACCTGAGGGTCCAATGGGTCCTACCGGACAAAGTGGATTGAATGGAAAGGATGGTATCGATGGAAAGGATGGTTATGGTACAAACTGGTACGTAACATCATTTACGATAAAGCCCGACGAATGGGAACTAGTGGGAAAGCCGGGAGAACTTAATTCTCATTTCTTTGTAGACAAACCACTAAAAGAATTAAGTGACTTCATTTATAAAGAAGGAGCTGTAATCGGTTATATTGAAACCGCTAAAGGTGTCAAAAATGGACTTCCTTATGTTTTACATCTAGGGGGAAAAGATGATAAGGGTGAATTTTTATGGACAGAAACTGCTGATTTCGACTTTTATCCGGGTGGAGTAGGATTTTATCTTACATATTCAGATTTTAATACTCAACTTCGTCCTTATAAGGATAAAACATTTTATATTGTATTGATGTGGTAAACATTTAAATACTTGATAATTATGGGCTTAATCTATTTAAGTCCATAATTATACAATAAGGTTAAGTATTTAACAATTAATTCACTAAATTGAATCTTTTTATTATCTACCGGGATAATAAAGCATTAAATATAGGATTTAATTACTAAATTTGCATCTTATAAAATGAAAATTATTAAGGATAACTTTCTCTGAAAAAGATAAGTAAAATGAGAGTAAATAAAGTCTACCTCTGTTTTATTATATGTTTGTTTATATTTTCTACATCTGTAAATGCACAGAATACAGGTCTTGTAAGACAACAGAAAGATAGTATTTTGAAAGATATAACAAATATAGACAGGCAACTCAAGAAGATTTCAACACGAGATACAACCAAAGGATTTTCGGCTCCGTTAAGAATCGACTCTGCTTATGCAAAAGGATTAAATGCGAGTAATCTGCAACCTTTAAGAGATGAAAAAGGACTGCTTATTCTAAAAAATGATTGGATGCCATTTGATGATCATGTATCATTTAGAGATACGGTGATTTTTGATCCGGTATTCTTACCTGTTGTTTTTGATGGAAAGATACTACCATCAGACATGGACTTCTTATCAAAAAAATCAGAAAATGATACTACAAGCGAGTTTCATTTGATATCTCCGGATAGTACATTTGCCCCTAAACTTGCACGGATTAAGGAGATAGAGGCTGAAAGAAGACAATACTACATGAATAATCCTCAAAGGATTAAATTGAATGCGTTTCATTTTAAAAACATTCCTCTCTTAAAGGAGACTATAGTCGAGAAAAAGAGTATATTCCAAGATTTACTTACAACTGATGATCCGATAGGCATCAATAAACCGGAAGTAGAGAAAATACGAATAAAACCGGTGTATTGGATCAGAACAGGAGAACATTCATTGCAGATAAATCAGAATGAGCTTTCAGACAATTGGTACAATGGAGGGAATAGCAACTTTAGCATAATTAATTATCACAAGCTGAATGTAAAGTATAAGAAAAACAAGACTAGTTTTGAAAACACTTTCGAATGGCGTTTAAATGTTCAGAGAACACCTGCCGACAAATTCCATAAAATTAGTATCATTGAAGATTATGTAAGAAACAGTAGTCTTTTTGGAATAACTGCATTTAAAAAATGGTCATACAATGTCAACTTAAAGGTAGAAACACCAATATTCAGAGGTTATCCTGTAAACAGTGAATCAAGAGTAAGATCTTTATTTTCTCCTTTAGTTGTCAATTCGGGTATTGGTATGCGATACACTACAGAAAACATATCACCTAAAGATAAATATAAGCGATTAAACTTGTCGTTAGAACTATCTCCAGCCTCTATTAACTACACTTTAGTAGCTGATACAATGGTGGACAAGTCGAGATATGGAGTAGATGAAGGGAAGAAAAGTAAACTGGATTTAGGGTCTACTGTTAAGGCAGATATATCATACTCATTTAACCGATATAACAAATTCACAAGTCGAATTATGTATTTTACAAACTATGAGAAAATACTATTTGAATGTGAGAATAAATACACAATGAACCTAAATAGATTTTTATCAACGTCTATTTATTTCTACCTGCGCTATGACGATGGTGTACCTCCGACTAAAAAAGGAGATTGGGGATATTTTCAATATAATGAGATGGTAGGTTTTGGACTTACTTATACATGGTAAAATATTTCCTTTTTTAACATCCTTGTAATCAATAAGTAACTTGCAAGTATAGAAATAATTTATTTATTTACCCGTTTTTATTTGGAATGTTATGATTATTTCTATACTTTTGCACTCACAAGATCGCGGGGTGGAGCAGTGGTAGCTCGCCAGGCTCATAACCTGGAGGTCATCGGTTCGAATCCGGTCTCCGCAACTAACAGAAAAGCAATCTCAAATGAGATTGCTTTTCTGTTATATATATTGATTTTGGAATATTTTACAATACTTGTAAATGTATGATCAGTGAAACCAAGCATTGAAGAATGCAAGAAGATCATTCTATCATTCGACAGAAATCTAATACTTTGAAATTTTTGTTTTTCTTCTCAATAAATTATACAACTTCTCTGTTGAAAGTGATATTGTAGTCCAATTGCCAACGGAATTATATTTACATAATTGAGTTACACTCCCTGTACTAAATCCAATAGAAATATTACCTACATAGCAGGTCGCGAATTGTTCTGTATAAACAGGATTTGTCACAATATCGTAGATATAATAAAACACTGAATCTTTCTCTTGTTCTGTTATATCAAAATATTCTTGTCCTCGATTTATAGGCTTATATTCGATGACAGATTCATTGATTCTTACCTCTTTAAGGTCACATGTATCTCGAACTCCATAATTCTCATATTTATCAATAACTATTACCTGATTTTGAGATTCAATTCTAAGAGTTTTCCAACATATAGAATTTTTTTCTCTATTCCCTATCATTGATCGATCTTGATTTTTTTTACAAGATATTAGTATAAAAATAAGCATAAAGATAGATAGCAGCAATACAGTTCTCATATCATATTATTTATATCATATGGAGTCTCAATCTGGAATAATTCCATAACAATCACCCTCAATTCCCAAACAAATCACTTTTATAGTCTAACAAAGCATTCAATAAGAAACAGAAAGGACTAAGACTTTTCTTGGCAACTACTATAAAAACAAAAAAGGAAGCTAAAAAGCTTCCTTTATATTTTGTTATCCTGATAATTCTAATTAAGCAGGATGAATTGCTTCAGTTGGACAAGCATCAGCACAAGTACCACAGTCAGTACATGCATCTGGATCAATTTTGTAGATGTCTCCTTCTGATATTGCATTTACAGGACATTCATCGATGCAAGTACCGCAAGCAATACAATCTTCATTAATAACGTAAGCCATGATTTTTGTTTTTTAATATTATTACTAACTTTGATTTGGCAAATATAATGAGTTTTTTCTGTATCTAAAATAGATAGGATTAGATATTATTAATATTTATATTGTTTATATCTATTTACGAAAGGCTCGCTCAACATTATTTACCTGGCAATAAACTAATTATGAATAGTTTTTGTTTTACATCAATAAGATGAAGAAATTACTATTTTTACGCTTTCTAGATTAAAATAAGTACTTTGCAATAACTAACAGCAAATTACGTTATTAGAAATAAATACTGAATTTTGAAACAGCAGAAATTAATACTATTATACCTATCTTTTATTGTCCTGTTCGGTATTAATATGCAGGCACAGACTCGTAAACCGCAAAACCTACCTTTTGCAGATCAAAAGATGTATCATTTGGGCTTTATGATTGGATTCCAAGCGCAAGACCTTATTATATCACATTCGGGCTATGTGGGAGATAACGGTGAAGCTTGGTTTACGGAAATACCGTCCTATTCGGTAGGGTTTAGTGTAGGTATGATAGCCGACAGATATTTGAATCAATATTTCAATCTTCGTACCACTCCTTCTCTACATTTTGGAGAAAGGCGTTTTGTTTTTAAAGAGCAAACATCAGGCAAAGAATACGAATCAGCCTTGAGGAGTAATTATTTAACACTACCTCTTTATCTTAAATTTAGCGCAGACCGTACAGGAAATTTCAGACCCTACCTGCTTGCAGGGGCATATGCTGCTTTAAATATCGGACAAAAGAAGAATGATATACTCCGCTTCAAATCGATGGACTATGGTTTAGAATTTGGCGTTGGGTGTAATTTGTATTTACCGTTATTCAAACTGTGTCCTGAATTAAAATTTTCATTCGGACTAGCGGATGTTGTAAATAAAGACAGATCAGATCTATCAGATAAAGATTTAATTAAATATACTCAAGCGATTTCATCGGGAAAAACACGAATGATATCACTTGTGTTTAACTTTGAATAATAGAGCGATCATTTTTGATCATAATCACTATACCTATCTTCTATATAGGAGATTCTTTGTAAATGAATACTACAGAAAAAAAGACCATCGGAAAGATGATTCACTTGTACTGTAAAGATAAACATGGTACAAGTCATGCTTTATGCTCATCTTGCGCTAAACTGAACAATTACGCACAAAGAAAGTTAACGAAATGCATATTTGGTGAGGATAAACCCACATGTCAAAACTGTAAAGTTCATTGCTATAGTTCGGAAATGAGAGAAAGAATAAAAGAAATTATGAAGTACTCCGGTCCACGAATGCTACTTCACAATCCCATTTTAGCAACTAAGCACTTGATCAAAGGGCTGAGATCACCTAAGAAAGCTTATCCAAGAAAACACGATTTGTACAGCTCAAAAGATAATAATCTAAAATAGTCATCGCCGCCATAGCCTCAACAATTGGTACTGCACGAGGTAGTACACAAGCGTCGTGACGTCCACGAGCCTTAAGGTCTGTGCTATCTCCATCTTTATTTACAGTCTCCTGATGCATCAAAATTGTTGCCACAGGTTTGAAAGCTACACGAAAATAGATATCTTGTCCGTTTGATATTCCACCTTGTATACCGCCCGAATGGTTTGTCTTAGTTCCTATCTTACCATTATCGTTATAGAATACATCATTAACCTCCGATCCTCTATGATTTACATCGAATCCATCGCCGTATTCAAACCCTTTCACCGCATTTATACCAAGCATAGCATTGCCTAAAGCGGCATGTAACTTATTAAATACAGGCTCACCTAATCCTACAGGGGCACCCTTTATAACGCACGAAATAACGCCGCCAATAGTATCCCCTTTCGACTTAACCTCTTCGATAAGTTCTATCATCAACTGCGCTTTCTCCTGATCGGGACAACGTACAGGTGTAGATTCTATAAGTGACAGATCATAATCCTTGTATAGTTTTTCCAGCTTTATATGTCCCACTTGCGAAGTATAAGCCAATATTTCTACTCCTAATTGCTTCAACGCAAGCTTAGCTAATGCCCCGCCTACACAGCGAGCAATAGTTTCACGGGCCGACGACCTGCCTCCTCCACGGTGATCACGTATACCATACTTCTGAGAATATGTATAGTCTGCATGAGAGGGACGATAAATATCTTTCAGGTTATCGTAATCTGACGAATGCTGATTATTATTTCGAATAAGAAATCCTATCGGTACTCCGGTAGTTTTACCATCATATATCCCCGATAAGAACTCTACTTCATCTGCTTCTTTGCGAGGAGTAGTTATCTTAGATTGTCCCGGACGACGGCGGTTTAGTTCGTTTTGTATAAACTCCATATCGACCGTTATCCCTGCAGGGCAACCATCAATAACTCCACCGATACCAGCACCATGAGACTCTCCATAAGAAGTAAGTCTGAATATATTTCCAAAAGTATTCATCGATAATCTTAAATATGATAATAATACAAAATTACATGAAATAATTTAATAATCGAGCAGATATATTAAAAGAGGGCAATTTCCCTTTCTAAAATGAAAGAAGAAATGCCCTCCTATTTTCTATATTGAAGATAGTTTTCTTAGTTTTCTTTATTCTCATCCATCCTCAACACCTTTTTGTCTTCGTTCAGATAACAATTGACAGTGTCATTGATATTATATATCCTATAACTGTTGTCATAAGACCATGTACCCTGAATGTATACCCGCAATAAGTAAGCCTCATCAGGTTTCTGACGTTTTTCTTTGGCTATTTTTTCGTACGATATCGGCTTAAAGTATTCCACTTTGGTTATAGTCCCATTATCTGTATCCCTGTACCTCATGTGCTGCCTTACAGCATCACCCATTTTCTCCAGATTGTTTTGATAACTCAAATTACAAGAAGTCAATCCGATAGACAATAATAAAAAGAATATGTACTTTTTCATATTTTTCAGATTTTGTTATTCAAAATTACAGAAACCGAATATCAGAAACAAATAAAAAGCAAAAGTTATTTGCCAAAAAGAAGCAGGAACTGTCTTTTTATCATTTTTTTGTTACTAAATTAGCGATTCAAATGTATTCCAATTTAAGGGTTGCCTGAAATGAGCAAAAAAGGTTCGGAAAAATTTTCGCTAAAAAAGCGTTCTAAATCGGCTTTATATGCACTAAACGGTTTGAGAGTATTATTTTTGGAAGAGCATAATTCCCGTATACATATAGCTATTGTAATAGTCGTAGTTACGGCGGGATTTCTTTTAAAAATATCAAATACAGAATGGCTTGTTATATGTATTCTGATAGCGTTAGTTTTTAGCCTAGAGATAATAAATTCTGCCATCGAGAATATATGTGATTATATATCACCTCAGTGGAACGAAGTTATAAAAAAAGTAGAAGACCTTGCCGCAGCTGCAGTTTTTGTATCGTCTGTAATATCTGTCATCTGCGGAGCTATTATTTTCTTACCCAAATTGTATAATTTATTTACATAAATTTCAAATACCAATAAATAGTTTCATTCAATTAACGTACTTAAAATGAAAAAATTAATTTACTTATTACTACCCTCACTACTTTTCATATCATCCTGTAAAACAAAACCTTTAGAGCTGAATGTTATGACATTCAATATTCGTTTGGATGTTCCCAGCGACAGTCTTAACAGCTGGCAATACAGAAAAGATAATGCCGCTGAAATGGTTCGGATGAATGATGTGGATATACTCGGCATGCAAGAGGTTTTGTTGAACCAGATGAATGACCTGAAAGAACGCCTGCCCCAATACACAGCAATAGGCGTAGGACGCGAAGATGGTGCAGACAAAGGAGAATTCAGCCCCATTTTCTATAAAAAAGATAGATTCTCGGCTATAGAGTCCGGTACATTCTGGGTAAGCGAAACTCCAGAATTAGCAGGTTCTAAAGGTTGGGATGCATCATATATACGTGTGGCAACATGGGCCATCCTAAAAGAAAAAGCTACGGGTAAAGAAATATTTGCTATTAATACACATCTTGATAACGATGGATTGATTGCCCGAAAAGAAGGCGGAAACTTACTATTAAAGAAAGCTGAAGACTTGGGAAAAGGTCTGCCGATAGTACTTACAGGAGACTTTAATGATACTCCGCAATCGGAAGCGATTAAGAATATTACAGATGCATCAAAGACTAATCACTTGTTAGACAGTAAAACGATTGCCCTAAAAACATCAGGTACAGACTGGACATTCCACAACTTTGGCAGACTAGCTGAAAGCGAACGTCCTCTAATTGATTATATATTTGTGAGTAAACAAATAAAGGTACAAGATTATGTAGTCTTGCCCGACACTTTAAACGGAACTTTCGTCTCCGATCATAAGCCGGTACTTTCTAAAATAACTATAGAATAACACTTTAAACATTAATAATATGAGGAAGTCTTTTATTTTTATCGCTTTACTAGCCATAGCAGGACTTGTCAAAGCTCAAACAATGGAAAAACTACCTATCGATCCGCAGGTTAGATATGGGAAGTTAGAAAACGGACTAACATACTATATCCGTCATAACGCCTACCCTGAGAAACGAGCTAACTTTTATATCGCTCAGAAGGTAGGTTCTATGCAGGAAGAAGACAATCAGGCAGGATTGGCTCACTTTCTTGAACACATGGCTTTCAACGGGTCAAAAAACTTTCCGGGTAAAAAGACTATGTTAAACTATCTGGAGTCAATCGGAGTTAAGTTTGGCGCAAATGTAAATGCATACACTTCGTTTGACGAAACTGTATACAATTTGGATGACGTCCCCGTAGTACGTGATGCGATCATTGACTCATGCTTGATGGTATTGCACGACTGGTCTGGATTTATCGCTCTGAAAGATGAGCAGATTGATGAAGAAAGACTTGTAATCAAGGAAGAATGGCGTACCCGTAGCGGTGCTCAATACCGTATATGGGATAAGCAGCTACCTGTTATCTTCGAAGGAAGTAAATACGCCGATCGTATGCCGATTGGTAAAATGGAAATTGTAGAAAATTTCCCTTATCAGACATTACGTGATTACTACCATACATGGTATCGTCCCGATTTGCAAGGGATCGTTATTGTTGGAGATATTAATGTAGATGAGGTAGAGGCTAAGATAAAAGCCATGTGGTCTGATATCCCCAAACCGGTTAATCCGGCTGAAAGAGTTTACTTCCCTGTTCCGGATAATGATAAACCAATTGTATCTGTTATTACCGACCCCGAGGCTGTAAGAACTCAAGTAACTCTGTATATTAAGCACGATGTAATACCGGCTGAGACAAAACAAACTCAGGAAGGTCTGATTATTAGCTTCATAAAAAGCCTTGCTTCGAATATGCTATCAGATCGCTTAGAGGAAATATCTCAAAAAGGAGATGCTCCCTTTGCTGCATCCTATGCATACGATGGAGAGTTCTTCGTATCGAAAACAAAAGATGCATGGACCACTATTGCTCTAAGTAAGGAAGGAAAGGTTGATGAGACTTTAGCGAGCCTGATAAGAGAAAATGAACGCATCAAAAGATTCGGATATACTGATGCTGAAGTAGAAAGAGCGAAAGCTACTTTATTGGAACAATATGAAAATATGTATAACAACAGAAATAAAGAGCTTAACAACAGATACGTTCAAGAATATGTAAGAAGCTTTACCGGCGATGAAGGCATACCGGGTATCGAATACGAATATGATTTCGTTAAGAAGTTTGCTCCGTTTATTAATGCTCAAGCAATTAACGCTGTTGTAAAACAACTGATTGCGGATAAGAACATTATCATTACCGTAACAGGCCCTGAGAAAGAAGGACTTGTATATCCGGCAACAGATGAGTTATTGAATGTATTTAAGAAAGTAGAAGCCGAAAATATTACAGCATACCAAGAAGCCGTATCTAACGAACCTCTTGTAAGCCAATTACCAAAACCGGGATCTATCGTAAAGACCGAAGCTGACAACACCCTAGGAACTACGATATGGACACTATCGAACGGCATGAAAGTAGTTATTAAGAAAACAGACTTTAAAGATGACGAGATACTGATGTCTGCTCATGCTTATGGAGGAACTTCTATCGTTCCTGACGCTGATATCTATAATGCAAATATGGCTTCAATGGTTCCATCAGTAGGCGGTATTGGCAATTTCAGCTCTACAGATCTCAAGAAAGTATTGGCTGGCAAATCAGCGAATGTAAACAATAATATATCTGCTTATACACAAGGGTTCAATGGATCTTCAAACATGAAGGATTTGGAAACAATGCTTCAGTTGACTTATCTATATTTTACAGCTCCACGTAAAGATGAAGGCGCATACTCCAACATTATGGATTTGATCAAAAATCAGCTGAAGAACCTGACATCCGAACCTTCCTTCATCTTGAATATCAACAAGACTAAAGCCATGTATGGAGACAACCCGCGCATGCAAGTTATGTTGTTAGAAGATGCAGAAAAATTGAACTACGATCGTATTATTGAAATATACAAAGAAATATATGCAAATCCAGGTTCATTTGTTTTCAACTTTGTGGGTACAGTAGACGAAGCTATTCTGAAACCATTAGTAGAACAATATCTTGCTTCGTTACCATCAGGAAACAAAGATGCCAAATACAAGAATGTAGATTCGAATATACGCAAAGGACACGTTGAAAATGTCTTCGAACAAGAGATGAAAACGCCAAAAACATCTGCATTCGAAATGTATAGCGGAACTCTGAACTATGAGCAAAAGAATCAAATTGCATTATCTGCGCTTAAGCAAATATTGGATATTGTATATGTGCGTACAGTAAGAGAAGAAGCCGGCGGTACGTATGGCGTTGGGGTACGCTCTTGGATCTCTCGCATTCCGGCAGGTCAGAGTGTATTGCAAATGTCTTTTGATACTGATCCTGAAAGAGTCGCTTCAATAACACCTATTATCAGCCGCGAAATAAATAAGATAGCTGAGAACGGCCCTGAAGATACAGACTTCCTGAAAGTAAAAGAATATATGGTAAAGAAATTCCAAGAGGATGAAAAACAAAACGGCTATTGGGTGGGCATATTAGGTTCTAAATATTTCTATGGAGAAGATAACCATTCAAGTTATCTAGCGCTTGTGAACTCCCTATCCAAAGATGATATCAAAGCTTTAACTAAACAATTGGTATCTCAAGGAAATCATATAGAAGTAATTATGAATCCGAAAAAATAAAAGCTGATTTTTAGAATTCACTTCAAAATAAAGAAAGCCGTCTGAAAATATCAGACGGCTTTCTTATTTATATCTTCAATATCTAAATTACTGTCAATATCTGTAATTCATTATTACACTCTATGAAAATCAGAATTTATTTCAATAGATTTTCAATTTTGTCTACTAAAACAGATTTCTGTGCTGCACCAACTTGTTTATCAACCACTTCACCATTTTTAATAAAAAGTATAGTGGGGATATTACGAATACCATATTTAGAGGTAATCTCGTCATTGTTATCCACATCTACTTTACCAATGGTTACTTTATCGGCATATTCACCGGCCAATTCTTCAACAATTGGACCGACCATACGACATGGGCCACACCATTCTGCCCAAAAATCAATAACGACAGGCTTGTCCGATTTTAGAACATCCTCAAAACTTGCATCTGTAATTTCTAAAGCCATAACTTTTGTCTATTTGTTTATATATTTTATATATTAAGTCTATTTCATTTTTTCCTCTGCAAAGGTAAATAATCTATTTTAGATATAAAAATTTCAATTTACCTTAAAGACAAAACTTTCGTTTTCTACCAGATAATCAATAAGTTCCTGTTTTACATTTATTTTATAGCTTCGTGAGAACAAGTCTACTTTCATATTTCGCTCTCCGTCTACTACTTCAAAATATAACAATGAATTACCCGGATTGTTTTTAGTTAAAGTTGATAATTCTTCTACCATCTGAGTATTCATGTCATGCAGAGGCAATGTAATAGTTATCTTCTCTACCAAGGTATCTTTTATGTCGGGCAACAAATGAATTGAATTAATCTTTAGCTCCATCTGATTTGCATCGTACTTACGCCCTTGGACACGCCCCCTTACAAATACATATAAACCAGGACGGCCATATTTGCTAAAATTGATATAATCATCGCCAAAAAGAGGTATCTCTCCACTACCTGTAAAATCCTCTATACGCAATATCATATATGGCTTCCCATTTTTGGTGATGCCCTCACGCATTCCACTGACCATCCCCCCAAAAGTAACTTCTTTATTTTTCAACGCATCCTTATCTTCTATTTCAGACATACCTACATTACATACATAATTTAGGATGATCTTGTATTCATCAAGTGGATGGGCTGATAAATAGATACCGATCAGTTCCCGCTCTTTATTCAAACGTTCCAGATCTGACCACTTTTCTACTTTTGGAATTTCGGGACGAGCAATATCAAACGAAGCATCGTCTCCAAACAGGGAGTTTGCTGCTTGATTTTTATCTATCTGAAATTTATTTCCATAACGAATAAGCATATCTATAAATGTTTCACCTTTTCCATTCATTCCAAAAAATTGCTCCCGAGTCATTCCCGGAAAGTTGTCGAATGCTCCGGCCAAGGCTAAAGATTCTATGTTCTTCTTATTACATGCACTAAGATTGATACGCTCTACGAAATCAAAGATATCTTTGAAAGGGCCATTATTTCTCCTTTCTTCTATGATATTCATTACAGCCCCCTCTCCTACACCTTTCACGGCTGCTAGACCAAAGCGAATATCTCCTTCTTTGTTCACCGAGAACTTAAGGTAAGATTCATTCACATCAGGACCAAAAACATTCAAATTCATGGCTTTACACTCATCCATAAACTTAGTTATTTCCGTAATATTAGATAAGTTCCGAGATAGAACCGCAGCCATATATTCGGATGGATAGTTTGCTTTCAACCAGGCCGTTTGATATGCAACCCAAGAATAACATGTCGCATGAGACTTATTAAATGCATACGAAGCAAATTTTTCCCAGTCGGCCCATATCTTATCCAGTGTCTTCTTTTGATGTCCGTTCTTTGTTCCTCCCGCAATGAATTTCTCCTTTAGGGCATTCATCTTGTCTATAAGCTTTTTACCCATAGCCTTACGTAGCTCATCGGATTGTCCACGTGTAAAATCAGCTAATAGACGAGAAAGTAACATGACCTGTTCCTGATATACGGTAATACCATACGTATCGTTCAGATAGCGCTCCATTATCGGAATATCATAACTGATCTCTTCCTTTCCATGCTTTCGGGCAATAAATGATGGAATGTAATCCATCGGTCCCGGGCGATAAAGAGCATTCATCGCAATCAGGTCTTCAAACTTGGAAGGCTGCAACTCTTTCAGGTATTTCTGCATACCGGCAGACTCGAACTGGAACGTACCTGTTGTTTTTCCCTGACTATAGAGTTCATATGTTACAGGATCTTCCAAAGATATACTGTCTATATCGATATCTTTACCTGTTGTATGTTTGATATTTTCAATTGCCTCTTTTATGATCGAAAGGGTTTTTAACCCCAAGAAGTCCATTTTGATAAGTCCGGTTTCTTCAATAACAGTACCTTCATACTGAGTAACCAAGATATTTTCTCCGGTCTCCTTATCTTCCGCCGTACTAACGGGTACAATATCTGAAATATCCTGCTGCCCGATAATGATACCACATGCATGTACACCTGTATTGCGGACATTACCCTCTAGCATCTGCGCATATTTTATTGTATCGCGCATTATCGGATCGTAGCTGTTTGCTGCTTCTTTCAGCTCGGGAACATATTCGATTGCATCACGCAAGGTGACTTTTTTCTTATCTGGAATACGATCGGGTACAAACTTTGCCAAACGATTAGATTCTGACAAAGGCAGCTTTTGTACACGAGCAACGTCTTTTATAGCCGACTTAGTCGCCATAGTTCCATATGTGATAATATGTGCCACACGTTCTTGACCATATTTATCTGTTACCCATTTCAAGACTTTACCTCGCCCATCATCATCAAAGTCGATATCTATATCGGGCATTGATATACGGTCGGGATTCAAGAAACGCTCAAACAGGAGGTCATATTTAATAGGGTCTATATCTGTTATACCCAAACAATAAGCAACTGCCGAACCCGCAGCCGAACCACGTCCGGGACCTACAGCAACCCCCATACTGCGTGCTGCAGCAATAAAGTCCTGAACAATGAGGAAGTATCCCGGAAACCCCATAGTTTTCATCGTATTCAACTCAAAATCGAGCCGTTCTACGATCTCCGGACTTCGGTCTTTTCCATATCGTTTATCTGCTCCTATGACTGTAAGGTGTCGCAGATAGTCTGATTCCAGCTTTATACGAATAACCTTATCATACCCTCCCAAACGGTGATATGCTTTTTCTCCGAATTCAAGAATAAGGTCTTCTTCGGAGTACATAATTTTATACCCTTCTTCGGTTCCAAATGAGGCATCGATCGTAAAGAAAGGCATCAATGCATCCGAATCTATAGAATAAAATTCTACTTTATTTGCTATCTCAAGCGTATTGGTCAATACTTCAGGATGATCTGCAAAGATTTGATTCATCTCTGCTGTTGTTTTCAACCATTCCTGTTTTGTATATCTCATCCGTTTAGGATCGTCAAAATCTTTCCCGGTACTCAAACAGATCAGTCGGTCGTGTGCATCGGCATCCTCCTCATCTACAAAGTGAACGTCATTTGTTGCGATTACCTTAACTCCGTACTTTTCACCGATACGAAGCAGTTCTTTATTTACCTTTTCCTGCAAAGGATATGCTTCTGCATTTGCATCGGCACGGTTTGTCTTATGTCTCTGCAACTCGAGATAATAATCTTCCCCAAAGAGATTTTTAAACCACTGAACAGTTTTTTCAGCCTCTTCTATATCATCAGACATAATCTTTTTAGATACTTCACCTCCAAGACATGCTGTAGAGATAATAAGTCCTTCATGATATTTTTCAAGCAATTCTTTGTCGATACGAGGACGCATATAATAACCTTCTGTCCATCCGTACGAAATCATTTTGATAAGGTTTTTATACCCGGTAAGATTTTTGGCCAAAACCACCAAGTGCCAACCACTCATATCCGGCTTGCCTTCCTTCAGATGTCTGCTCCGACGTGCTACATAACATTCGCAACCTATAATGGGCTTAAACTTCTTAGCCTCTTCTTCCTTTATTTTGGTTTTTAAATCTCCTATCTGAATCGAATTATCTGATTCTTTATCTGCCTCTAATTTCTTTATCTCAGTTTTTAATTCCTTAATAGCAGCATCATATTTCGAATTTTTCTTTTTTACGTAATTGAAAAACTCTTTTATCCCAAACATTGCGCCATGATCGGTCAATGCAATGGCTTTCATTCCATCACCAACCGCCTTATCTACTAGCTTTTGAATACTAGCCTGACCATCAAGCAGTGAATATTGGGAGTGAACATGTAAGTGTACAAAATTATTCATATCTCAATCTTTGCTTTTTCACAATTTGTAAAGTTACTATAAATAGCCTGCCTTTACCACAAAAATACGCATCAGTTTTCAACAAATAATATACGTTAGGTTTTATACCCTTGTAGTCACTGAGATAAAGATACGCTGGCAGCTAATCATAAAACCAGAACATTCTGAACATAACGTAAACAACTAACCAAAAGCACCTTAAAATAGACAATACAATAATTAAAAACATCATTTATAAAACATGTGGTCAGAAATTATAAATACTGACAGTTTATTAAATCTATTCATATATTTTTGTAGCAGATGTTAAATCAGACTAAACAGCTTCCTAGCTTTAACTGAGAACATTCTCATTGAATTAACAAACTTTACAAAACTTGAAAATGGTAAGATCCTCCGGATTTTACCATTTTCTACATCTTACATTATCCAAATACTCTGTGTTTGATTTCTGATAAACCAGAAAATCATATTTATACGAATATAATTTTATAATTAACAATATATTGGTACACAGAAAATATATACCTAAATTTGTGTGCACAAAACTGGCCGTATGATCAAGAAAAACATATTATTACTTCTCATATTTATTACATCTCTTGCTTATTCACAGCAAATAAAAATCACAGGAAAAGTTACCAACCAACAAGGAAAATCTTTGGAGCACGTTTCTGTTTCGGAGATGAATAGCCGCAATGGAGTAATAACAAATGAGAGAGGCGAGTATGCATTATCTATACAACCTAAAGATTCGATTAAGATCATATTCTCTCTGATAGGCTATCAACGTCACCAATATATAATCCCTAAACCGAAAAGTGACCTGATACTAAATATCACATTAAAAGAAGATAATAATACTTTAGAAGCCATTACTATAGAAGGTCAACAAACCGTTACCACAGTTATTGAACGAATCGACTACTTAGCAACCAGACGTGCTTCAAATCCTTGGGGAAGTATAGAATCTCTCCTCGCAACGATGGGGGGAGTAAGCTCCACAAACGAACTGAGTTCACAATACTCGGTACGCGGAGGGAACTTTGATGAAAATATCGTATACGTTAATGGGAATGAGATTTATCGTCCTCTCCTAGTGCGCTCAGCTCAGCAGGAAGGGTTAAGTTTTATAAATACTGACATGGTGCAAACCGTCGGTTTTTCTGCCGGAGGATATAGTGCAGAGTATGGAGATAAGATGTCATCAGTGCTTGATATTACATATAAAAAACCTAAAGAGTTTGAAGCGTCTGCCTCAGCCGGACTTCTAGGAGGAAGTGTTCATATCGGTAATTCGACAGGAAAATTCTCGCAGATTACGGGAGTTCGTTATAAAACGACTCACTCCCTACTGAGCTCTACCGATACTAAAGCCGAATACGACCCGTCATTTATTGATGCTCAAACATATATAACGTACGAATTGTCGCCCAAATGGGAAGTTAGTATGCTCGGAAACTATGCGCACAATACTTATGAATATACGCCCAAAACTCGCAGTACTAGTTTTGGTACGCTTACGACACCTCGCAACTTTACGGTATATTTTGATGGATGGGAAAGGGATCGGTTTATTACTTACCAAGCAGCATTTACACTGAAAGGTAGAATAAATGAAAATCTAAATATAGGTATTACCAGCTCTACATTCTCTTCTGACGAGAGAGAGCGTTATGATATAGAAGGCAACTATATATTGAAAGAGCAGAACATTGTAGAAGGGAATGAAGCCTTTGACGAGTCTTCTGTATTAGGGATAGGACGATATATTGAACATGCACGCAATCAGGTAAAATCGGAAGTATATACAATCAGTCATTTCGGAGACTTTAAGATAGGAAGCAACCTCTTGAAATGGGGGCTCACTTATCAACAAGAAAATGTAAGAGATAAGATCAAAGAGTGGGAAATGAGAGATTCTGCGGGTTACTCTCTACCAAATACAGGAATAGATGTCAATCTATATTCGAACCTGAAAGCAGATAACAAAATCAAGCCTTCTCGTTTTTCCGGATATATACAAGACACTTATAAACTTAATACAGACAATGGCTTGTTTATTATAAATGCCGGAGTCAGAGCCAGCTATTGGACTTTAAATAAAGAACTGATAGTAAGCCCACGTGGAGCTATAGCTTTTGTACCCAGCGGAATCGAAAACTTCTCGATACGACTAGCGGGAGGCATTTATTATCAGGCTCCTTTTTACAAAGAATTCCAGAAAATAGTAAACGTAGATGGTAATAATGTTATCGAGCTGAATAAGGATATTAAATCACAAAAATCGATTCATGTCGTACTAGGAAGTGATTATTATTTTGGAGGCGGGGGCGAACACAACTCTCCACCTCTGAAGTTATCAGGAGAAATATACTATAAGAAATTATCTGACTTGATTCCATATACAGTAAACAATGTAAAAATACGTTATTCAGGAGAAAATAGTTCTAAAGGCTTTGCTCTAGGGATGGACATGAAGCTGTACGGAGAATTTATTCCGGGTGTAGATAGCTGGATTAGTCTGGGAATAATGAAAACGCAACAGGAAATAGATGGACAAAAAGTTCCTCTACCCACGGATCAACGTTTCAACTTTGCCTTATTTTATCAAGATTATATGCCGGGATATGAACGCCTAAAAATGAGCCTTAGGGGACTATGGTCGCAAGGCTTACCCGTTTCTGCACCATACAAAGGGTATGAAAACGGATATTTCCGCACACCGGCATATAAACGTGTAGATATCGGTTTTTCGTGGCAAATACTAGGCGAAAACTTCGCTATAAGAAATACAAATTCGCTATGTAAAGCACTAAAAAACATCTGGCTAGGAATAGATATCTTTAATATATTCGACATGCAAAATACAAATACGTATTATTGGATTACAGATATCTACAATCACCAATATGCCGTACCAAATTATCTGACCGGACGCCAAGTAAACGCAAAACTATTAATCGAATTTTAGCTTATTTAATAAATTGAATTCAATCATATAAGGTTAAATAATATAACTTTACTATCAATCAAAAACGAAGAGATTATGGAAAATTTTTCATTAGCAAATCCCGTAAAGATTATATTCGGGGAAGGAATGATCAAAGAGATTACAAACGAAATACCTCAAGGCAGTAAAGTGTTGATGACTTACGGAGGAGGCAGTATAAAGAAAAACGGAGTGTACGATCAGGCTGTAAAAGCTTTAAGCGGTTACGAATGGCATGAATTTGGAGGAATAGAACCAAATCCACACTATGAAACCTGCATGAAGGCTGTCGCTGTAATCAAAGAAAAGGGTATCGATTTTATATTATCCGTAGGTGGCGGATCGGTTCTTGACGCTACAAAGTTTATTTCTGCCGCAGTCTATTTCGAAGAGGGTGATCCGTGGCAGATACTGTCTAAAGGCAGCAAAGTAAAGAAAGCTATGCCTTTTGGTGACATTATTACATTGCCTGCTACAGGATCAGAAATGAATAGCGGAGCTGTAATAACCCGTGCCGAAACTCAAGAAAAACTTGCATTTGGTTCTCCCCTCACCTACCCTAAGTTTTCTGTACTTGATCCGACTGTAACATATTCATTACCTCCCCGCCAAACAGGGAATGGAGTTGTAGATGCTTTTGTACATGTAATGGAGCAATACCTGACGTATAACGAAGGAAATTCTTTGCTGCAAGATAATATGGCTGAAGCTATTGTAAAAACATTGGTAGAAGAAGGACCTAAAGCACTGAAAGAACCTAACAACTATGACGTTCGTGCCAATCTGATGTGGGCTTCAACGTGGGCACTGAATGGCTGGATTGCCTGCGGTGTGCCCGAAGACTGGGCTACTCACATGATCGGACATGAACTTACAGCTTTCTATGGACTTGATCATGCCCAAACTCTTGCTATTGTATTACCGGGAGTAATGACAGTACTAAAAGATCAGAAAGGAAGAAAGATCACTCGTCTTGGAAAAGAGGTGTTTGGCATCCAAGGAAGCGATGCAATAGATAGAACGATTAAAGCAGTGGAAGACTTCTTCGAATCGATGGGTGTAAAAACTCATCTGTCAGACTACGGATTGGGCTACGAGGCTATAAATAAAGTAGCTGAGCGATTAGGAAACCGTGGATGGAAACTCGGTGAATGTCATAATATTACTGCTGATGTAATCAAAGACATCTTGACTTTAAGAAAATAAGTCGCAAATATAGAAAGTAAGCCGATAATTATATCGGCTTATTTTATAATCAGATCTTCGGAAACCTCGCTTAAATTATTTATTATTAATTCTTTTAGCTTTTCTTCCGGCAATATTACATTAAAGTTACCCCAAAAATTTCTGTCATACTGGTACTTAGTATCTGAGAATATGTTTTGAGTAGGTATTCTTTCCTTTCGGGCAAATGCATTTACATCTGTTGTATCTACCATACAGTTTACCATTTCGAACCACAGATATAATGGAGTGCTAAAAAGCTTTCGCTTTCTTTTCATCTTAAATTCGAGGTCTCCGCGAATATGGTTCACATAATAAATACCATCATTGGATAATTTATACGAAACATTATACCGAGCCTGTTGTAATGTTAGCCGAATATCCTTATTTTTTTTTCGAACATAAAGATCTGTAGCCCGTTGAACAAATTTGGGATTGATCTCGAAATGAGCTTCTATCAATGCATAATTCTCTGCGTCAATAAACAATTGTCCTTTAAACAAAGGTTCATCGATATATTCTTTCTGACAGAATGAAATAATATTCACCCTTCTGCCATCTACAACTGTAATATCTGTATGCCCATACTCATATTTATTTTGCTCTTCAGGCTTCAAAAAATCAGGTAAGTTCTTCACCAAATCCAATATCAGACAAGAATTAATACCGGATTTCATTTTTGTAAAGATTGTATCACTTTCCTGAATGCTCTTAATACGGCGCATCTTTATAAGTTTTACCTGATCAAGATTTACATTTACATCATAGCCGGTCTTATACATTTTAAGCACCGCCTCAGTTACATCTATATTATTTTTTTTATGGTCTATCCCCTCTCTGTAGAAGGTTGTAAGATAAACAGGCGAGGTTGAGTAGTTATTCTTACGATTCTCTAGCATACGGTTAATCTCTTCTTGAGGCTCAACTACTCTAATTACAACCTCTTGTAATGGTATTATTCTGGGCTCGAGGGCAAAACGAATATGCTGTCCGGCCAATAGACCGACTTCCACTTCCTGACTTTCGTAACCTACATGAGTAAACTTTACCTTGGAGCGACGAAGAGAATCAGGCAATATCAATTTGAATTCTCCATCCTGATTAGAAATCGTTCCTATTGTTGAGTTGCTGATTCCTACTGCGCTATAAGCTAAAGGCTCATCCGTGATCTGGTCGTATATTGCACCACTAAAAGTAAAGAACTTTTTCTCTACACTATCTACCTTTTCTATTGAAATTACAGTATGTGCTTTTGTCCGATCTGCAACTTGTAACAAGATATGATTTCCAACAACGGAAATCTTTAGTTGATTATTCCCGGTGATCGCATATATGGCTTCCCGCAATGTATATTCGCCTTTTGCAATCTTAACCTTCTTGTCATTGTTTATAATCTGGCTATCATAGATAAATAAATAACCCGACTTGTCGGATACTTGCCTCAGCAGCTTATATACACTCTCTTTACTTTTTGGTAATTGTATCTTCCTATTTAGCACTGCGCCATCATCTGCCTGTAAGATCACTGCTACCATCATTAGCAATAACGATACAAGAATACGATGAAAGGTATTTTCAGCCGTATATTTCATGGCAGTTAATATATTATTTTTGTGATATAGATATCACATTATCTTGCTGTTTAAACTGCAAATTAAGAGCCAGACAAATCAGTTCAGCCATTGTGTATGGAGTATCCCCCGAAAAGGTAACTGTCAGTAGGCGATCTTGCAGTTCGGGTGACACAGTTAGCTGCTCTGCATCGGAGTTCATATTTATAACTCTCACAATATCCGACAATCGCTGATCTTTAAAATGAACCCTTTTAAGGTACGATTCAAACTGTGAAACATCTATGGTTTTAACCTTATGTAGATTATCAGATTCCAAAAGGGCTGTTTCTCCGGCCCTTACATTTACTGTCTGCCCGTTCAATTTTGAAGTGACTCTTACTTCTCCACGCCGTACTGATAAAGAAAATGAATTTTTATTTTCACTCTTCACATTAAATGAAGTGCCCAATACTTCAATAATCGTTTGCTGAGTTTCAATGACAAATGGCTTACTTGGATTTCGACTGATATCAAAAAATGCATTTCCCTCCAAAACGACCTCTCGTTTATCATCCGAAAAACGATTCGGATACTGCAAAGATGCTTGATCTGAGAGATATACTACCGATCCATCTTCTAAAGTAGAGATCAGAGTTGGAGCATCCTTTTCGTTATTGATTGTCAACATTTCCTTATGGCTGGTCTTTTGTCCCCATATAACGAATACTGAAATGGCACAAATACATAAAATTGCAGCCGCAGCCCCCCATCTTACCAAAGATGTACGTATGCTTGCCTTTTTCGCTACTTTATTCTCCGGCAGCAATCCGTCCCGATCGAGCCGCATATAAAGGCGATCCCAAGCCTGATCTGTAATCTTATTATTTGTTTCTTTCAAATTCATGATGCGTGTGTATATTTTTCTATTTCCTGTCTTAATATCTGATATGCTTTTGTCATTTCTGCCTCTACCGTTTTTATTGACACAGAAAGCAATTGTGCAATTTCTTTATATTTACGACCTTCCATCCGATGCATTCTGAAAATGCGAAGTCGTCGTTCCGGTAACTGTTCCAGCGTACGATTTATAATATTCTGCAACTCTTTATATTCAATCTGTTCTTGCGCAGTCGTTTCCGATGCTTCAAGCTTCCTGCTTAATATATTTTCTCTGTGACGTTCTTTTACGTACTGATGTTCGAAATATTGAAGGGACTGGTTACGTACTGCCCCATACAAATAGCTCTTCATCGAACGGACAATATTCAATGCCTCTCGGTCGCGCCACAATACATAAAATAATTCCTGAACAATCTCTTCGGCTGCATCTTTACGACCAATTATGCCAAACGAGTACATGTATAAAGGCAGATAGTACTGGCGAAAAACCTGTTCGAAGGTTTCTATATCACCATCCTTTATCTTCTTGAATATAAGCACATCGTTCAGCATAATAAGTACAATCACAAGTAAGACCAAATATAATAAATCATAACGAATTTATCAGTTACTTTGTTGTTTCTTTAATTTATTTACTGCCGATTCGAGCGACTCTGTAGGTTCTATAATGTTATAGCCCTCCCAGAAATTGGCATCATAGAAGTTACTCACTTTGTCTGATAACGAATATCTGTCGCTAAATGCTTCTCTAGCGGGAATTTTAGCTATATTATTTTCTTGCCTGTCGGTAACAACCATCTCTGATATAATTGTATAGTTGGTAGAGAACAGTCTGCGCTTATAATCACATTTGAAGCGAACTTCGTTACGAACATAATTCAGATAGCTTTTTCCATTCTGCTGCTTATAAGTAACCAAATAGGCTACCTCTTCAGGTTTGAAATGCAATCTGAACGGTTTTTTACGAAGAATGGCCTGTGTAACTTTATTGCGGTCGTCCATACTCAAATTAAACTCTGCCCGTGAAAAAGCTAATGTTTCCTGATCAATGTACAAGTTACCATAAAACAGGGCGTAAGGCATGACAACCTGAGGCTCAAAACTTATCACATAATGAAGACGTTCGTTTATCATTACACTGTTCTCCATCTTGTACTTGTAGTAATGAAGAGAAGCTTTATCTAACATTATATCCCTATTCTTTACAATATCCAGGTAAGTAGACAAGTTTGGACCTCCTACAAATTTAACAAGCAAAGTATCACCGGGTTTTGGACTAAGTAGTTTCCTGCCCTTCAACACTTGTACCCTATCTCCTGCATCCGATTGAGTATATGGGGTCTTGTAGATATCTATAACAGCTTCGGAGATATTTATATAGCTTCGTCTTTTTTGTATAGTTTCACGATAGAATCCGGTTAAAAGATTTGTCATCAAACTATTGTTATCACCTATCTTATCGATAGCTTTTTCTACCAACTGCAATGGATCTGTAGATTCGACAACGACCTCTTTCAATTTGTTCTCGTTACGTGTAAGGAAGATTGTAATATTACTCATATCCTGATCCAATAGAGGTACCCGCTGATTGAAGTAGCCTATGTGGGAAACTTCTATTGTTTTAACATTCAGGGAATCTCTGACCTTAATCGTAAATCCTCCATCCGCATTCGATATTGTACCTATACCTGTTCCGGGAACAGATATACTTACATATTCAAGAGTCTTCTTTGACTTTATATCCTTCACTACTCCGGTTATTGTAATATATCCCGGATCTTTGGCCGAATAAGTTGGAAGTGCTACACTCCAAATTATAAGGACTGTAAATACAGTTTGTATCAATTTTAAACATTTAGTTCTCATGGCTATATTGTTTTTAATGATGATTAATAAAACCGGTTGTATTATTATGATCGTTCAAAAAATGAAAACCCTATCCTTTATCTGATATTTAACATTTAATGAATGAAGGTTTAGTTCTAAACAAATCTGAGCATCAATAAAAACGATATAAATAACAAAATAAACAACTAACAATCTGCCACTTACAAAACAAAGGCTTGTGATTTTACTATCACAAGCCTTTGTTTTCCTTATACTCTTATATTTTTATTTTGCCACTTTCAGCTCGTTGATAAGACGAGGGCAGTTCATTACCTTATCTATTATGTAAAGTACGTAACGAATGTCTACACTGATTGTACGTTGCAACTCTGGTTCAAACAAAATGTCACCGCTCAGCGATTCCCAGTTACCATCAAAAGCAAGTCCGATTAGTTCTGCGTTTCCATTAAATACAGGACTACCGGAGTTACCACCTGTAATATCGTTGTTCGACAAGAAGTTTACATACATTTTTCCATCCGCTTTGTTTGCATATTGTCCAAAGTCCTTACTTGCCAAATCGTCCAATATGTATTGTTGCACACCGAATTCAGGATCGTTAGGAACTTGTTTATTCAATACGCCTTGAGATGTTGAATAATAGTCGTAAGTAACCGCATCGGCAGGCTTATATCCGCCCACAGAGCCATAGCTCAAACGTTGAGTGAAGTTAGCATCCGGGTAGAAAGCTTTATTCGGCTCCATTTCCATTAATCCCGCCATAAACAGACGGCTGCCTTTATCTATCTGAGGATAATAAGGTGCAGATGCCTGACGTAATAGGCTTAAGCATGGTTCTAAAGATTGAGCGAATGCAATTGCAGGGTCATTATTGATTGCCTCCTGATCTTCACTACTTACTAGAGCTGTAGCAGCTTCCAGATTGGTAAATTTAGTATTGTTGTAGAACCACTCGGCAAATTTATCATAGTCTCCACCAAATTCATTTGCAATCTTTGTATATACCGAAGGCAAGTATTCAGCAGGAACTCTTTCTGCATATATTTTTAGTAATGCAGGCATTACTTTACGATCGAGAGCCGGCTCATAATCTTTATAAAGCGGAGCTAAACGTTTTGTGAATTCTTCACCTTTATTTTTGTCAGGATCCATTCTATTTACAAGGAGTGCCGTATTTGCATAGCGGATAATTTCAATCCCATTGAAGAATGTTTCGTACAGATATGTCTGAATTCTAGATGTTTCCATTGTTTCAGTATAGCCTTCTTTCACTAGCGTAAGAGCATCTCCATATTTTGCTTGCAATGCCGGTTTTGACGCAGCCCATTGTGCAAATTTAGCTTCAAGTTGTTCTTTATCTTTTATAACGCCTAGTTTAGCAATAGCTTCGTTCATCCCCATAGCATTTTTCCAGTAGTTGGAGCTTCCTGCATATTTAGACGCATATTTGATACGAATAGCATCGCTTGCGTTCATATCTTTTCTCCAGATATCCTGTTTTGCTCCGCGAACTTCAATCCGAGGTTTATGTTCCGATTCTACCATTTGGTTGATACCCCACGATGTCATATAGCGTTCGGTACTTCCCGGATATCCAATCGTCATGGCATAGTCGTTCTCCTTGTAACCCTTCAGAGAAACAGGAACTGAATATTTAGGTTTGTAAGGTACATTATCTGCACTATATTCTGCTGCACCATTGTCTTTGTTTGCATAAACGCGGAATACAGAGAAGTCGCCTGTATGGCGAGGCCACATCCAGTTGTCTGTTTCACCACCAAATTTTCCTACAGAAGATGGAGGAGTAAATACAAGTCTTACGTCTCTGAATACTTCGTATACAACAACATAGTATTTGTTGTGTGTATAGAAAGGTATTACTTGCGCTCTAAGAAACTTATTGTCTTTATATTTTTCAAGATATACTTGCGACAAAGAGTCTATTTTTTCTTCACGTACATTCTCGCTGTCAGTAGGTAATAGTGTGGAGGTTACAAAATCTGTAATGTCTTCGGTCTTTTGTAAGAAAGCAACAGTCAAACCTTCTGCTGGTAATTCTTCCTGAAATGACTGGCTTACAAAACCGTCTTTCAAATAATCATGATCTACGGAACTAAGCTTTTGTATTGCATCGTATCCGCAGTGATGGTTGGTGAATATCAACCCTTGACGAGATACCGATACTCCGGTACAGCCTCTACCAAAAATAACTACAGCATCTTTCAGCGATGGGTTAGTCTCACTGTATATGCTATCAATAGGGAACTTAAATCCCAGCTCTTTCATGCGGGCAGCACTCTGCCTGTTGAGTTCTTTCAACAGCCACATTCCTTCGTCAGCCTTTACTCCGGCAACAGTAAGGAAAATTGCTAATATTAAAAATAGTTTTCTCATCGTTTTAGTTATTATTAATTAATGATATATTTTATAATTAATCGCCTTTAAGCCACACCTACATAATCTACTGTCTGGCTGAAAGATACAGCAAAAAGGTGACAAAAGTAACAGTTTTTATCTGCTTTTTTTAGTGTAACCTTTTATTCTCCACAGAGCACACATCCCATTTATATACAGATAATTATATTTAATTTTCACAACACGATGAAATAAGAAAGTGTCACTTATTTTTTTTATTGTTGCTAATATATTTACCAATGACAGGAATCTCTTTTAATGGTAGATCTTTCTTTATTATAACGCCCGTAAATATAACAAGGAATACCGTACGATATGCCAGTCGTAAGATTTCGTTATCTATCTGTGGATACATGGCAGCAATATAAAATGCGACAGCCAATGCAAAGTATAAGAAAATGCGCTTCAGATCGTATTTTATCGGATAATATTTTTGTCCTATAAAATAAGATATACTCATAATAATCAGATTACAAATCAGCGTAGCCCATGCACTGGCAATATAGCCATAAACAGGGACAAAGATGATATTGATCGCAACCTGAAGGATACATCCGAAAACAGAGAAATAGGCTCCGTATTTTGTCTTATCGGTCAGCTTATACCATACCGAAAGGTTGAAGTACATCCCAAAAAATATTTCACCCATCATGGCAATAGGAACAATGACTGTACCTACTGTATAGTTTTTGCTGACTATATACTTCAATATATCAAGATAAAACATCACAGCCAGAAAAACGAGTAAAGCAAATATTACAAAATACTTCATTGCATCGGCATACGGTTTTGTACTACTGTTTTCCCTATCCTTGCTAAAGAAGAAGGGCTCGTAAGCATATCGGAATGCCTGTGTAAACATTGTTATAATAACCGTTATCTTAAGGCAAGCATTGTATATACCTAATTGGCTGAAAGCTTCATCGGGATTATCAAATAAAAAAGGATAAGTCAATTGCGCTACAGTCTGATTTATAACTCCTGCCAGCCCCAATATTAAAAGAGGAAATGAGTATATCAGCATACGTCTGATCAGAGCATTATCAAACTGGAGCTTCACATTCTTCATTGTTGTCGGTATCAATAGTATCAATACCACCAAGCTAGACAGCAAGTTTGCCAAAAAGATGTATCCGATACCGATCTCGGGATGAAAGAACTTATTAATAGCCAGGTCCGGATAATTTTTGTATAGCCAAGGACATAGAACCAAAAACAGAAGATTGAAAAATATATTAAACCCTATAAACGTTAGCTTCAATGTAGCAAACCTTATCGGTCTTTTCTGATAACGCAAATAAGCAAAAGGGATTGTCATAAAAGCGTCTAACGCAACAACGATAGCCATCATCCAGATATGTTCCTTATGATCGGTATATTCCATCCATGACGAAATAGGATTGATGAAAGAAAAACAGAATAGAATAAACAGCAGAGATGTTGTAGCTAATGAGATTAAAGATGTAGCATATACTTTATCAGGATTCTCTTCTTTCTTGTTCATAAAGCGGAAAAATCCCGTTTCCATGCCGTAAGTCAGCAAAACCATGAACAACGCCGTGTAGCCGTATATATAGCTTACCTTGCCATACTCGATAGTATCAGTAAAAATATAAGTGTGTAAAGGAACAAGCAACCAATTAAATATGCGGCCAACAATACTACTCAATCCATAGATTGCAGTATCTTTTGCTAAGCTCTTCATTCCACTCCCTGCCATATAGGTATATTTAGTTGGCTACAAAAGTAGTAAAAATAAATCATGAGTTGTATTTTATACCCTGCTAGTTGATTCCATATTTTTATTCGTCAAGACACATTACTTAATCCCTTGATAGTGGCCACAATAGATGCCTAAGCAACTATAAAAAGTGAAATTAAATAATCATTTTTTAATATTATAAATTACCTTTGTGATAATAATAAATAAAAAAGGAAGTCCAAATGAATTATTATCATCTGTCTATATTGGTACATCGTCAGGCTATCAGGTATGGTAAGAGAACAGCTCTGAAATATAGGAATCCGTACGAAAAGAAATGGAAGAATATTTCATGGAATAAGTTTTCGGACAATGTAATGAAAACAGCCTGGGCAATGGCTGAAATGGGTGTAGAAGAAGGCTCTAGGATCGCTGTGTATTCTCAGAATATGCCGCAATATCTTTTTGCGGATTTCGGTACTTTTGCCAACCGTTGCATTTCGGTACCTATCTATGCAACATCATCACCGTCGCAAGTAGAATATATCGTAAAAGATGCCAGTATACAGTTACTGTTCGCCGGAGAGCAGTTCCAATATAATAATGCATTTAAAGTGCAACAAAATTCGCCTGTATTGAAGAAAATTGTTGTATTCGATAATAATGTCAAATTTCATCCCGATGATAAGACTTCTGTCTATTTTGATGATTTTATCGCTACCGGAGAAAATTCACACACAGAAGTTATCGTGCGAGTACGCCTTAAATCGAGAAGAGAAGATGATATAGCTTGTATTATATATACTTCGGGTACAACCGGCGAACCGAAAGGAGTAGTATTACCACATTCGTGTTTCTCTCAGGTTTTCCGTATTCACGACATGCGTCTGCCTATGACTTCGAATAAAGACTTGTCTATGAATTTCCTTCCATTGGCGCATATATTTGAACGGGCGTGGACATATTACGCTATCCATAAGGGAATGACCATTGCTATTAATCAAGATGCAAAGGAAATACAAAAATCAATAAAGCAAGTTCATCCCACTATCATGTGTAGTGTTCCCCGATTCTGGGAAAAAGTATATGCAGGCGTTCACGAAAAAATATCCAGTTCCAAAGGTCTGATGAAATGGCTATATACCGATGCCATCAAGACAGGGAAAAGATATAATTTGGACTTTAAAAATAAAAATCTACGAGCCCCACTTGGTACTCGTATAAAATTTGCTCTATATAACAATACGATATTTTTCGTTCTTAAGCTGGTTATCGGTATCGAGAAGGGAAACATATTCCCTTGTGCAGGAGCTCCATTATCTGATTCAATAATCGAGTTTTTACAGTCGGTAAATATTCCAATAATTGTGGGTTACGGTCTTACTGAAACAACGGCAACTGTAAGCTTCTATCCTGACAAAGAATTTGTTATTGGCTCTATTGGCAGCGTAATGCCGGAAGTTGAGGTTAGGATTGATGAAACAAACAACGAGATTCTTGTGAAAGGAAAAACCGTGATGCGGGAATACTACAACAAACCACAGGAAACCGCTAAAGTTTTCACCGAAGACGGCTTCTTCCGGACGGGAGATGCAGGAAAATTGGAAAACGGAGTGTTGTACATTACCGAACGTATCAAAGACCTGTTTAAGACAGCGAACGGAAAATATATCGCACCTCAGGCTATAGAGACACGCGTAGCCGAAGACAAATTTATCGATATGATTGCGGTTATAGCCGACGAGCGTAAATTTGTGAGTGCACTTATTGTTCCCGATTATAAAGCATTGGAAGAGTATGCTAATGAACACCAAATAAAGTATGACAAAGTAGAGGACTTGTTTTCTAATGTAGATATCCTTCGCATGCTGGACGGACGCATAGAACTCTTGCAAGCTCATTTTGCGCCATACGAAAAAATAAAAAAATACAGGTTGCTAGCCGAGCCATTTACGATGGAAGGTGGTGAATTAACCAATACACTCAAAATAAAGCGTAAATTTGTAGCAGAAAAATACAAAGATATTATCGACAAAATGTATAAAGAATAGAATGTTTAGCAACAACTAATTAATTCTTTCTAATAGCTTAAAATTACGCAATGGCCGGAATTTATATTCATGTTCCTTTTTGTAAAACAAGGTGCATATATTGTGACTTCTATACACGCACAGATATGTCTCCGAAGTATGACTATGTTTCGGCTCTTTGTGAAGAGATAAAGCTACGTAAAAACTACATTGGAGACGAAGATGTAAAGACAGTATATTTTGGAGGAGGTACTCCATCTCAGTTATCTGAGAGTGACTTCCTCCGTATATTTGAAACTCTACACCATGAATTTCGGATAACGCCTGATGCCGAGATAACAATGGAAGCTAATCCCGATGATCTCTCGCCTCAGTATTTAGCAACCCTTAAAGAAAAATTACCGTTCAATCGCTTGAGTATAGGAATTCAAAGTTTTGACGATGAAGAGCTCAAATTCTTGAAGCGCAGGCATTCTGCCGATAAAGCAAAAGAAGCTGTAAGGATGTGCCAATCGTTAGGCTATGATAATATCAGTATAGACCTCATGTATGGTTTGCCGAACCAGACAATGCAGATTTGGGAAAGAAACCTCGAAGAAGCAATTGCTCTCGATGTACAGCATATTTCATCTTATCATTTGATCTATGAACAGGGCACAAGGCTCTATCGTTTATTCAAAATGGGAGACGTAAATCCTGTTGACGAAGACCTGAGTGTAGACATGTTTTCACGAATGATAGAGAAACTTACCGCTGTGGGATTTGATCATTATGAGATCTCTAATTTTGCCCGCCACGGATTATACTCAAAGCATAACAGCTCCTATTGGCTTGGAAAAAAGTATCTGGGACTAGGTCCTGCTGCCCACTCTTACGATGGAGAAAACCGCTCGTGGAACGTAGCCTCTATATCAAAGTATATAGAAGGGATAAGGGCTGAAAATCTAAATCTGGAAATTGAGGTATTAGATGAAAACACAAGATACAACGATTTTATTTTAACAGGTATGCGTACCAAATGGGGAGTAAACCTCTCTGACCTTGAATCCCTTTTTGGCACTAAAATGAAAGCATTCTGCTTGAAAAACGCACGAAAATATCTCGATCAAGGGTTCTTAACCGAAAAGGATAATATCTTAAAATTAACCCGACAAGGAATCTTTATATCCGATGGAATAATGAGCGACCTGATGTGGGTATAATTTAGAGTTTCTACAAAGGTTTTATCTGGCACTAATATTCAAGAAGATTAAATTAATCCTCTTGATTTGAATTCAAGATATTTATTTATAGAATCGATAGTAAGGTTTTCAGGTTTTGAGAGAATTGTATGAATTCCATATCTATTGAGTTCTTTTACAATCAGGTATTTATCGTTCCATAGCTTTTCCGCCATTCCTTTCCTGAATATATCTTCCAATCCCGCAGGAGAAGACTCCAACACCTCGTTGAATTCAGAATTCAAGAAAAATGCAACCAACACCAAGTGATCTTTGGCCATGTGGCTAAGATATTTCAACTGGCGACGCATTCCATTTACAGTCTCAAAGTTTGTAAACAAAACAATCAAACTGCGTTGCGACAATTTGCGACGGACAGTAGCATACAATCGTTCATAATCAGACTCCTTAAAATCTGTTTTCTGTGCATATAGCGTTTCCAAAATCTTTACTCGTTGACGGCGTTGCCTGTCTGCCGGAAGTATTTCATCCACATTCTTCGAGAATGTTATCAGTCCGGCTTTATCCCCCTTATTCAACGCTGTAGTACTTACCATCAATGTAGTATTGATTGCATAATCCAACAGTGTCAACCCGTTGAATGGCATTTTCATAGTACGCCCTTTGTCGATCAAGCAATATACAGGTTGTGATTTCTCTTCCTGATAGGTATTTACCATCAGCTGGCTCATACGCGCTGTTGCCTTATAGTTGATTGTACGAGGGTCGTCACCCAATACATAATGTTTGATCTGATCAAATTCGGTAGCATGCCCGATGCGTCGTATTTTCTTAATACCATAGTCTGTAAGACGATGCGATGCCGCCAATAATTCATACTTATGCATCTCGAGAAAAGACGGATATACCGCAACATCCTTATTCTCGTCAAATATATAGCGACGTGTAACAAACCCAAAAAGGCCTGCCACATAAACGTTTATTGCTCCAAATTGATACACTCCCCTTTCGGTGGGACGAAGATCGTAGTACAAGACCTCTGATTTGCGCACACCTATCGAAGTACTAAATGTCAGATCTCTTTTTTGAAATTGAAAAGGTACTTCTTCTATGATTTTTATTGCAACCCTGAATGGATATTTATTGGATACGGAAAGCGAGATTGTATTTACATCACCATTCGATAACCTTTCGGGACAATTACGAAAAGCTTGTATGCCCCTTGTCTGCCGATAAAGAGAAAATGTATCCAACAATAAGAATACAGCCAACACACTCATCACCACAGTCATTATGAAAAGTGAGGCCTCGAAAATATAAGATACGAAGTATCCCAACACACATAAAGCCAGTGTGAAGAAAAAACGGTTTGAGAGATAGAAACTCTTAAAGAACCATTTTATCGGGGAACTTCCACTTTGTCTATCAATTGACATATAATTGTATCGGTAGATGTACCGTCCATTTCTTTTTCGGGTGTTAATAAAATCCTGTGTCTAAGTACAGGCACAGCAACTTCCTTGATATCGTCAGGCGTTATAAAATCACGTCCTCGTATGGCTGCCAGTGCTTTAGAAGCATTCAGTATTGCAAGCGATGCACGAGGCGAAGCCCCGAGCGTTATCCATGGGCTCTGACGTGTAGCAGATACAATCTGCGCAATATATTCTAATAGCTCATGTTCAACCAGCACTTTATCTACCGCTGAGCGCAAAGAGTTTAATTTCTCAGCCGTCAGAACCGGACGAATACCTATCTCAGGAGATAATTCCCCTCGGTTTTGCCTATCCAAGATATTAATCTCATCCACGATATTCGGATAATCGACTACGATTTTAAATAAGAAACGATCTAATTGAGCCTCGGGCAAACGATATGTCCCCTCCTGCTCTATCGGGTTTTGAGTGGCCATTACAAGAAATGGATAGCTCATTTTATATGTTGTTCCATCATTTGTAACCTGACGTTCTTCCATCACCTCGAAGAGTGCAGCCTGAGTCTTTGCAGGAGATCGGTTTATTTCATCAATCAGCACAATATTTGAAAAGATAGGCCCTCTCTTAAATTCAAATTTGGCAGACCCGGGCAGAAAGATACTTGTACCCAAAACGTCCGAAGGCATAAGATCGGGCGTAAACTGTATACGACTGAAAGCGACATCGATAGTCTTTGCCAAAAGTTTTGCAGATAAAGTTTTAGCAACACCGGGAACCCCTTCTACCAATACATGACCATTTGCCAAGATAGCAATTATCATCTGTTCTATCAGTTGATGCTGTCCAACAACAACACGTCCAATTTCGTTTTTTATCTCCTGAACACTTTGGCTCAATTCGGAAAAATCTATCCTTGATTGAAATTCTAAATCCGACATATATTTTATTTTATTTGTTTTTTACCTTTCTATAAAATTCTTCCAACAAACTATTATATTGCAAGAATATATCATTCGAAGCATAAGGCAATATAATTATATCGTTATATAAATTAAATAGATTACTCAATTTATCTCTTTCAACTCCTGATTTGGCACTCACTACATCCAAAAAGTCGTCATTAATTTTCTCTGTCGACATGTAGTAATTCTTCCTTATATAGTCAAGAAAGTACGCATGCCGCTTCTCGGCAATGGTTTTAAAATCTTTTTTGCGATAATATAAATTACTGATTGTACCTAGAAACTCTAATGAAGAGTTTATATGTGGTTTGATGACAGGTATAATCCGTTGAGTACGTTTCGCCCTGAAGATCACAAAGAGCAACAAACCGCCGAGTATAAGATATAAAGCAATACGTAACAAAGGATTAGACAACATCGCCTTGAATATACTACTATTCGCATCAGTACCACCTTGCTTCTGATATTCGTCCCAAATAACTTTACTATTCTGTGGCAAAAAAGATAAGCACCTGAAAGCAAAATCATATTTGTTTAGTTGCAGTAGATTTACATTAGCAAAAGCAGAAGGAATTGTATGCAAATAGAAATGCCCTTTTCCATATTGTACTTCTAAGAACACTGTATCTTTTTTGTTATTAAAGGCCAATGGACGTGACACCAAGTTGCAACTATCAGTATTAAGCCTTGTTTCACCGGTTATACCTGCAAAATTATATTTCTGATGCGGAGAATCTATTAAATAATAAGTTGTATCTGCTTCAAAATATCTATGTTTTGTTTTTATTCCTAAAGTATCCATTAGGCTCGAAGAAAAGCTTTCTGCCGAGATGAACACATTATTCCCCAACCCAACAAAATCGAGTAAATATTGCATATCTACTTTATCCAGCGTGAATTTGGTATTGATAAAAATATATGCTGTAGTATCTATTTCCGCATTAATACTTTTATACCATTCAGTAGGGTCAGAAGTCAGTTCCTCAAGCCCTTGCTCAAGTACTGTATCTATTACAAGGTCGGTATTTACTTGAGTTGTATCAGACTCTTCAGCATAGTCATATTCATCATCAGAATCTTCATAATAGCCTGAACCATACGAATCATAAGATTTGTCATAGGAGAAGTACTCTTCCATGCTCTCTTTCAAGTTATTATATATTGGTGTGCGTGTAGATCGTATATTCTTTTTGTGAAAGATATCTCCAAGTAGCTCGTATGCAATGTATGTTCCATATGGGGATGTCTTGGTATTTATAAATGTAGGTCTCCAATCTACAGGCTTAGGAGCTTTGGTTCGAGCATACGACAAACCAATCAACAAAAGGATAATCACCCCGATCAGAATTATTAGTTTCTTATCTTTCATGGTTTATCATTTTATTTAGGTCGCCCATACGAGAATCTACTTCAGTGAATTTACCCTCATCCAACTCGAATTCACCATACCATACATAATCAAAGATTAATGTAGTTTCAAGAAATTTGGAGCGCAACAAACTATTCTGTATCTCGTACTGATAACTATAGTTGGTCTTATGGCTACTCCATTCTATAATGTCCTTATCAGACATTTGTTTCAGATTTTTCAGATATAGAAAACGGACAGCCAAACGGTAATCTTTGTTTCTTAATGCATTAGATATTAATGCATCAAAATTCATTTCATGTACATTTTCTGTATAGATATCTATATCCGACTTATCTAGTTCTTTCTTACCCAATAATGTTCTGTAGTCAACTCCGATAAGTTTTAAGACAATCAGACATATTACAACTACTATGATGAGTAGCACTACAATACTCAGCATTCCAGATTCTGCTACCGCACCAAGTAAATTATTGATAAAATTATTGATTGCCAACAATATCCTATCCCACCAGGACAGACCTCTTTCCTCTTTTTTATACTCAAATCGCGGATCTTTTCTATATTCCTCTATCTTACTTTTATCGGGTATGCGGATGTTTACCTTCTCTTGAATATGTATGGGCTTTGTTGTTGCTGTAGAGTCTGCCTGACCAAAAAGATTTATGCACATACAAACCAAGAGCATTAATATAATGCTCTTGAATATGTGTATATTTTTATTTGTATTTACCACCCTAAGGAATATGTTCAAATATTAGTATTAATATTGAGTTGGTTGGTCTTCTTCTTTATTTACACCGATCATATCTATTTCGTCTGTAACTCCAATACCATCCAATTGGCTTCTATAACTGAAGTACATAACACCCAATACTATTATAAGTATAGGGCTCAACAACATGCGAGCCGTGTAACTCAAAGAGTATGTAAGGTATATATATATTTCGCTGGTAAGAAAATCTATTCCTAATAGATTACCGATCATCGTGCCATATACCGGAAGTGTAAACACAAAACCAATAACACTGGCTATAATAGAAAAAATGGTTATTAATGCCGAAGATATCCACCAATGATGGCGAACAAGATCAATACTCCGCTGAAAAGTTTCTACCAGACCCTTTTTTTCTACTATATATGTATAAAAATACAGTGAAAGGTATACCGAAATAATCAGCCCGGGAATCAAACACAATATCCAACCTGCAGAAATCAGAATTCCATAAATGATAGAATAACCAAACAAAGGGAGTGCAACTTGCTTCACTTTTGTCCAAACATCATTACTATCTACCGTGCCATCTTTCGATTCGGCATATAATGCCATATAGCACACAGGATAAAGTGACATTAAATATCCTGCTACCATCATGATAAACCCACCAAGAAAAAATCGCCAATCAAATATAGATCGAAGAATTGCGAATGGATCGTCTTCATATTCGCCAATAGATGTCATACCCATATTGGAAAAAGACAGTAAATTCATAAGAAAATATGTAGCAATAAGTGTAATAGGTATAAATACCAATATACCCTTTAAGATTGCTCCATAATTTTGCTTAATGAATGCAATTGAAGTATCAAAAATACCGCTAAAGTCACGGCTTTGATATAACCTGATCTTTTGTTGTTGTTTCATTTGTTTTTTTATTGATGTAATAAGGATAATAGATAAAATACCATATAATAAATAAGGCCGATAAGCCAATTATTATCAGATTAAAGTAAACCGGCATTTCGGTCAAACGAGTCAGATAACTCTCGATAAAAGCCGCTACAATAAAAATGGGGATCAGTGCAACTACTATTTTCACAGCATCTTTTGCACCCCTCTGTAATGATACTAAGCGTTTGTATGTACGGGGAAATAAAATACTATTCCCCAATATAAGCCCTGCACCTCCGGCTATTACGATTGCTGATATTTCTAATGTTCCATGCAACCAAATGGATATAGCCGAAGTAAACAACAAACCTTTCTTAAAGAAAAAGTATTGAAAAACGCCGAGCATTACACCATTAGGAAATAAAACATAAACAGTTCCGAGAGAAAACAGAATACCTCCGATAAATGCATAAAATGCTACTGCAATATTATTTGTGGCTATTCTGAAAAACATAGGTGCCTCATCCGAGCTTTTATATATAGCCATCGGATCACCGCTTTCTATATTTTCAAGTGTCTGATTCACATACCCAGGAGGTAATATTTGACTAGCAAAGGCAGAATCTTGTTCTAAAGAAAATATCCCAAGCAAAACACCTGCAAACATTGTCAAAAAAGAATAAAGCATGTGTCTGCGATATTTGTACATGATAAGAGGAATTTCTTCTTTCCAGAAACGGAAAAAGCGTCCTTTCTCTTTTTTCTTATACTGGTATATATTGATAAAATAGCGCCCTGTAAGTTGATTTAGATATTTTACAGTTTGCGACCGCGGGTAAAACGTACGGGCATAAGATAAATCATCCGTGAGTTCAATGAAATTATCCGCTAATATTTCAGCCGGAATATCTTTTTCCTTGGTCTGGATATCTATTTCTTGCCACTTATCTCTATTTTGCTTGACAAATGCGGCCTCTCTCATCAAAAACTACAAGTTTGCATTTATAATATATTGTTTAAGCACAAATATAGCTCTTTGGTTAAAAAGAATGAAAAATTTATACTATATAATCATACAAAAAACATAAATTTGTTCTTTATTTTTAGTGTTTATGATAATAGAAGTACAAACAACCCAAAACGTAACAATAGACTACGAAACAGCCGGTGTCGGATACAGACTTTTAGCTTATATTCTCGACTGGGTTGTAATTTTAATTTGGTATTTAGGTTGGATTGGAATTATATCTCTTTTCTCCCAAGCCGGATTATGGAGTGCGTTTGATGGAAACACTGCCATGATATTTATAATTATAATAATGGCTTCCCCTGTACTTTTCTATGACCTCTTATTCGAAACATTAAATAAAGGACAAAGCATTGGCAAAATGATCGTAAAAATACGAGTTGTGAATGTCGATGGTACTGTTCCATCGGGAAGTTCTTACCTGTTAAGATGGTTATTCCGCTTAGTTGATTTTACGTTTACAGAGGGTTTTGTGGCTATCATAATGATTGCTGTTACAAAAAAGTCGCAGCGGTTGGGTGATTATTTGGCAGGAACAACAGTCATAGACCTCAGATTGAATGCTCGAAACAAAGAGTTAAAGCTTTCTGATCTTGATTTTCATGAAGACTATAAAGTTACCTATAAAGATGTGCTTGACAAGTTATCCGACAGAGACATTCAAACGATTACTTCTATCATAGATGACCAACGCATGCAATACAACGAATACTTTAACCAGCGTTTGGCTGACAGAATAAAATCGATTACAGGCTATGAATATGATGGCCCTGACAGAATTTTTCTTCGAAAAGTAGTCACCGACTACAATTATTTAGCGGTACAAGAAGTATAAATGATTATCAGGTAATATTAAGTTCAAGAGTCTCTCCTTCTTTTATACGCTTTAGGTGACAAAACAACAATTCTCCGTTTTCATCTCGTAAGTGCATACCGTTTCCTTCGCAATAACGAAAGTATTTGCAGTCTTTACATTCACCTTGCTTCATCCATCTACGATCTCGAAAGGGCTGATAGCGATTCGACCATATTTCCCAAAAGCTATCTTTATATATATTTCCCTGCGTAAAATTTGATCGTAAATTCGGACACGCCGAGATAGAACCATCAACAAGTACCGATGCAATGTTGATACCGGCATGACAAAAATAGAAATGATCTCGGATCTCAGTTTCATAATTGCCAACAAAACCTTCGCAACCATAACTGAGGTTTATAAGACCTTCCTTACGAGTATGTTTTATAAATTCAAATAATTGCTTAAACTGAATCGGGGATAATTGTAGCTCCTTATGATCGGCAGCTCTTCCGATAGGAAATACAGTGAAAATACGCCATGATTTAACGCCGGTATCGATGAGTAGCTTTTTCAAGTCATTAAGCTGAGAAAATGTATCTGCCGTAACACAAGTAACAACATCAAATACAATATCTTTAGTTTGCGCCAGCATCGAAATAGCATTAAATGCCATACGAAAGCTATTCTTATTTCCACGCATTATATTATGTCTCTCCTCAAGTCCATCGAGGCTTATTGTCACCGATCGCAAACCGGCATCAAGAAGGCTTTTCAATCTTTGTTCGGATAAAAACAACCCGTTTGACACCATCCCCCAGGGATATTCCCTTTTGTACAGCTCCTGTCCGCAAGCCTCAAGGTCGTTACGCATCAATGGTTCGCCACCTGTTATAACAATCATTGTATCATGAGGATTAACATGAGGGGTAACTTCATCTATCACTCGCAGAAAATCTTCCAAGGGCATATCCTTTTGCCTCATATCTTTGTGACAATCGCTGCCACAATGCTTGCATGCCAAATTGCATCGCAAGGTACATTCCCAAATGAGATAGTTTAATTTATGTAGAGATGTCTGATTCTTTTTATGCTGGCGAAACAGCTCTAAACCTAAACGCTTTCGGAAGGAAATGTCGTCTACACTCATTATTTTTCAGGATTAGATGAGTTAAGCTTTACAGTACCCAAATCCTTTGTCGTTTCACCGACATACCAACCACCACTACCATTGGTAAAGCTCGGATTATCAAACCTCACAGTATCTATCACTGTTTCCAATAAGCCGTTTTTCTCCCCATCGATATCTTCGTATTTTATAACAAACTTCTGACTGGATGGAAAGTCTTGAATCGATACATTAAATAATCCTTTCACATCGGTTTTTACACTATCTACATAGCGTACTTTACCTGTATCATAACCATTGTTAATTACGCCTAGTGCAACTTTAAGCCCCGAAACTTCTTTATCGCCACTTTCCACCTTCCCTTTCACTATAAATTTAGCAGATGGAGTCCCATACTCAACTTTAGGATCAACGGTTGAGCATGAATGAAAACCTAGAAAAATGAGAACAAATGATAAAACCCTTGAATACGCAGAAAGAAGCCCAATTTTCATAATATATCTGTTTTATAAGTATAGATTTAGTTGTCTATATATTATGATGCATATAAGACACAGAAAGTTGCATGAATAATTATTTCTTTGCAGATGGCTTAGCTTTTCCCCTAGCACTTACCTTCGGCTTTGCTACAGGCTTCGGACTCTCAAGTTTAGTTTCAGTTTCAACCTTTGGGTTAGTTGCTACACTCTTAGGCTTCTCTGTTGCCTTGGGTTTTGCCGTTGTAGCTTTTGTTTTAGGCTTTAACTGAGTTTCCAGCTTTTCAATTTTGTCTTCCAGCTCTTCTATTTCATTTGCCTGATTGTGAATGGTGGTAAGCAACGCATTAAGTTCCTCATTATCAATAGAACTAGGAAATTCGGCTTCTACCCTTTCCTTGAAGTCACTCAACACATTCATATAGGTATTAAATGCTTCGTATGGAGATGTATATGGGCTAAATGGCAACGCATTTTTTGTTCCCATATAATAAAAATGATCACTCGATTGCAAGTATATCCAGTCTTGTAATATCCGTCGCGATTGGCTTAGGCGAACACGTTCTGCTATTTCATATAGCTTATTGAATGCCTCTTCCTGTAAAGTATTACCCAACCATGCCGAAACATCTTTTTCTTCACCTACCCATGATATAGGATGCATAGACGAAATAGAATCAACAGGCTTCATCGTCTTAAATATTTCTGATGGGGTAGCAAATCCGATATTATTCTCAGCAGCAAAACGAGGCAATACTCTCATAAATTCGAATATACCTGAGCTTTTCTTTTGAAAATTACCTAATGCTTCATAATTCATAAACAGATTGATAACCTGCTCTTCTTTTGGTGTATTAGCCACCCAGGAAATGAACTTATCGGCAGTAAGCGGATACTCATTCCAGCTATAATTCGAAAAACGAGTTGCAATATCGTCACTGAATTTTGGATTACGTAACAATAATTTCAGCTTTGGTTCTTCTGCTGCCTGATAAAGATAATTAGGACTTTTCCATCCCAGTGTTCGCTTAGCACCCTCGGTCAATATTCCTGTATAGCCCATTTCATAGACTAAGTGTCCAATTTCGTCAGAGTATATCAACTCTGTATTGCGAAATACCTTTGGACGTTGTCCGAACAGGCTTTCTATCTTATTGCTATGTTCATTTACCTGCTTCTTAAACTCTTCAGGGTCTACCAAAGAAGCGAGAGAATGTCCTTGTGTTTCAGTCAAAAACTCAACACAACCTGTATCTGCCAACTCTTTGAATCCATCAATAACCTCAGGAGCATATATTTCCATCTGATCTAAAGCCACACCCGAAATAGAGAATGCAACCTTAAATTTACCTTCGTATTCTTTTATCATTTCAAGCATCAACCTGTTGGCAGGTATAAAAGAAACCTCAGCCACCTGTTGCATAAAGTCTTCATTGGCAAAGTCATCATAATAATAATGATCACCGCCAATGTTGAAAAATCTATAGCGCTTTAGCCTGTGAGGCTGATGTATTTGGAAATAGAAACATATATTTTTCATAATGTATTTTGTTTTTTATTATTGACATAGACTATTATAAATATCCCTAACCTTTTGTCCGGCATATTCCCATTTTATATTATCCACCTCTTCTTTGCCTTCTCTGCTCAGGAATTCAGACATGGCATCGTATGTACAAATAGAATATATAGCATCGGCCATACCCTCAACATCCCAATAGTCAACCTTCACCGCTTTATCTAAGATTTCGGCACAACCGGATTGTTTTGATATAATAGTAGGAATACTGCACTGCATCGCTTCTAGTGGCGAAATTCCAAATGGCTCAGAAACCGAAGGCATTACATATACATCGCTCCGTTTGAGCATTTCATATACTTGTTTTCCTTTAAGGAATCCAGTAAAATGAAATTTATCTGATATTCCTCTTTCGGCTGCAAGATAGATCATACGTTCCATCATATCACCGCTACCAGCCATCACAAAACGTATGTGTCTAGCCTTTTCAAGTACACGAGCGGCAGCCTCCACAAAATATTCAGGACCTTTTTGCATCGTGATACGCCCCAAGAAAGTTACAACTTTGTCTTTACCTTTTTGAGGCTCTATAGCGACAATCTCGGCACTTAATGGTTCTACAGCATTGTGTACAGTAGTCACTTTTGCCGGGTCTTGATGATATTTTTCAATTACTGTTCGCCGGGTCAGCTCGCTCACACAGATAATATGGTCTGCGTAATCCATACCGTTTTTTTCCATTTGATAAACCTGCGGATTTACCTTGCCTCGGCTACGGTCAAAGTCTGTTGCATGCACATGTATAACTAAAGGTTTCCCCAAAACATTTTTGGCATGTATTCCTGCGGGATAAGTCAACCAATCATGTGAGTGTATTATATCATAACTATGAGTACGTGCAATCACTCCGGCCACAATAGAATAATTATTTATCTCCTCGAGCAAATTGTCGGGATAACGTCCCGAGAACTCGATACAACCCAAATCATTTGTATGCAGATAATTAAAATCGCCATAAATATGATCGCGTAGATTATAATATTCCTGAGGGTCCATATATTTCGACAGACGCTCACTCACATAGTCCCAGTATACCTCACGCCAGGCTACAGGGGTATTGCATGCTCCTATTATTTTCAGAAAACTCTGGTCTTCATCGCCCCAGGGTTTAGGTATAACAAATGTAATCTCCATATCAGGCTGCAAAGACATACCTTTTGTCAATCCATAACTGGCTGTCCCAAGCCCGCCTAATATGTGGGGAGGAAACTCCCATCCAAACATTAATGCTTTCATATATTTTAGTTCGAAACTATTCTGTTAATTTAACAATCTAAATCATATTGCATAAAGAGGTATTCTTTATCATTCAATATTCATCTCCAAACATTTTCTGAACATTGAGAGCAGTTATTATTCCGGCAACATTTATGGCATAAGAAATCTGCCCATGTCCGAAATAAGGGATACTGCCATCATACACAGAAGATAAAGAACCTATGCCATCGTTAGACATTTCATCCTCAACACCAATCAAAAGACGGTCGAGAAAAGACAATCCACTCTGCTGGAATATTTTAAGGTAAGCTTCCTGATATGCCCGCAGCAGCCACGGCCATGCCGCACCATTAAAAGCACTGTAGAGGCGATCATATATTGAGCCTTCACATCTCGGACGAAAGCCAATGCTCTTCGGACTAAGGGAGCGAATGCCTTTAGGTGTAAGTAATTCTTTAGTTACTATATCAATTATACTTTTACTTTGTCGCTTACCCAGCAGTGGGTAATCGACAGCTATAGCCAATAACATATTAGGTCTGACACTCCAATCTACGAAATTACCTACAACATAATCATATAGATAGCCACCATCGTTAAGAAAGACTTCCAAAAATGATGTTTTGGTTATCTCAGCCAATAGAGCCATCTTTCTTTCCAGCTTCGGATTATCTTGATTGCGTGCTATTTCTTCATTAAACTTGAGTGCATTATACCAAAACGCATTAACCTCAACCAAACATCCTGTACGAGGAGCCAAATAAAGTCCGTCCGAAATCTTATTATGCATCCAACTCGGATAACCAACTTTATTGTCTACAGTAAGTAACCCATTCGTTAATGGCTTCAAGTTCGGGTGATTGCCTTCTTGTATAAAGCTTACGATCTGGCTAACCAAACTTGCATATTTTAAATAAAAACGCTCAGAGTCATACACCTGAAACTTTTTAAGGGCGCGTATCACCCATAAGAGTACATCTGCATCACCTATATCCTTCATAAATCCGGCTATTGGCTTCCCCTCCATAAATTGCTGAATTGTAGGAATAGCAGTATCAACGATCTCTTCAAAAGCATCTTTCTTGCCAACGCCTAGCGTAAGCCCTTCCAAAGCCATAAATTGCTCTCGGGCCTTAACCTCACCCCAAGGATAACCATTCAGTAAATATAGTTCATCTTTAGTGGGACGATAATAAAACTGATGTGCTGAATTTTTCAAACAGTTATAGAAAGAAGAACGAGGGGTACGTTCTTTTATACCTTTTTCAAACGAGAAAACCAGCTTACTCGTATCTACGTGAATATCACTTGCTGAGAATATTACCGACTCACCTTTCTGTATCGGTAATTCAAAATATCCGGGTACATACAAATCTTCTTTGTATGGTAATCCGTGATTCATATCCTGCATATACTCTACACCTTTATACCAGTTGGGCTCAAAGACGAAATTTACAGGCTTATTAAACTGCATAAACAAATCTGGATAGCCGGTATACATACACATACTGATGCCATTTTCCACTTCCTTATATCCAAGCTCTGCTATCGGATTCTCTTCCGTTAGCTCATTCACATCTCTAAATGCTAAGAATGGCTTGAAGCGCATCGTTGTAGGCGAATGAGCATCTATCAGTGTATATCTGATAAAAATAGAATTATCCTCTAAAGAAAACATCTTCTCTTTAGATAAAATCCCCCCCCCTACTCTATATATCGTTCGCGGCAACGAGTCGCAATCAAATTCTCGTATATATTTATGCCCCATCGGGCTATAATTATTTCCATCATATTTATGTATCCCCAGATTGAAATCCGCACCATGCTGTATTACAGTTTCATCTAAGGATGATAGCAATACATGATTTGTATCACCCAAACGGGGTACAGGAAGAACGAGTAGTCCGTGTTGCTTTCGTGTGTTACACTCTACTAATGTTGTACAGTGATATGCTCCCCTCCGGTTTGTTCTCAAAATCTCACGATAAAGCGAGTATTCGAGGTTAACCATCCGCGATTTATCAAATTTGAGGTAAGCATTGGTCTTTTTATAATTGTAATCCATAATGTTACTGATAGATTTTCGGTATTTAATATGTCAACAAACAAGCGATATAAATTCAAACTCGTTTATACAACAAGCTTTTTTGTTCTTAAAGATATGAAAAATGTAAACAAAAAGCGAAGCTTTAGGATATTTTATTAACATTCCCTTATATACACTAATATTCAAATGAATAGACGTCTCTCTATTTAGAATAATTATATATAATAAACTCTTCCTTCTAAAACACACAAATAATTATCAATAAATACTTTATACGCAAATATTAACAAAGAGTACTTTAACTTATCTCAATAAAGTATATCTATTGATAAGTATTTTATATATTTGTACTCCGAAAAAAGGTAAAGTAAAAATTTTGAAATAAAAACAAGTATATGCTTTCATTTATTACCTGGGATGTAAACCCTGATGCTTTTGCTATATTGGGACGAGAAATACGATGGTATGGAATACTTTGGGCTACCGGAGTACTGCTAACAACTATTGTTGTGCAAAAAATGTACAAAGCGGAGAAGCTGCCTGAGAAATGGTTCGATTCGTTATTCATCTATGTTCTCACGGGCCTCATTATCGGAGCACGATTGGGGCATTGTTTGTTTTACGACCCGGTATATTACCTAAGCAACCCGTTAAAGATGCTGATGGTATGGGAAGGTGGCTTATCGAGCCACGGAGGAGCAATAGGCATGACTGTAGGTATATGGCTGTTTTCGGTCAGAGTTACCAAAAAAAGTATGATATGGGCTCTCGATCGCTTAATAGTAGGTGTTGCCATTGGTGCAACATGTATCCGACTTGGTAATTTAATGAATTCTGAAATATACGGAGGAACAACAACTCTTCCTTGGGGTTTCAATTTTGTACGCGATCCGCACTGGCATTTTCCAATAGCTGAAGGTGGCTCAAACGAACTGCCATGTCATCCGACACAAATATATGAAGCTCTCATTTACTTCGCTATATTCTGTGTAGGACTATATCTATTCTATAGAACAAATGCAAAAAACAAACAAGGCCTGATATTAGGGGTCTCACTTATAGGGATTTTCCTTTCCAGATTTTTTATCGAATATATAAAAAATGTACAGGAGCCATTTGAGGTTAATATGATAGCTACTTTCGGTATTAATATGGGACAATTGCTAAGTATCCCATTCGTACTATGGGGTATCTGGCTGGTGTGGAATGCAACAAGAAAAAAAGAAAAAAAGAAACAATAGAAAGCAAAACAATAAAGAAGTAGAAGTAATTTCGTATGTTAAAACCAATTCCAATAGAAGATGACCTTTACTATATCGGAGTAAATGACCGCACTAAGAATCTTTTCGAAAACTTATGGCCACTCCCTAAAGGCGTATCTTATAATTCATACCTTCTTGTAGATGAGAAGACAGCGCTTTTTGATACAGTAGACGTATGTTATTCTGATATCTTTTTCCATAAGTTGGAAATAGCCTTAAATGGAAAGTCTCTTGACTATGTAATCATCAATCACATGGAACCCGATCATTCAGGTTCTCTGGGATTGCTTAGAAACAGATTCCCGAACGTACAGATCGTAGGTAACAAACGTACGGCTGAGATGGTACAAGGATTTTATGGAATCTCAGATGGAGTAAAAATTATAGAAGACGGTGAGGAACTGTCTTTAGGTAGCAAGCATAAGCTTATTTTCAATCTGACGCCAATGGTACATTGGCCTGAAACAATGATGACATATGATACTTATCATAAAATCATATTCTCGGGCGATGCTTTTGGTACATTCGGAACTCTTGATGGTGGTATTACCGATGCGCAATTACATCCTGAACGTTACTACGATGAGATGGTGCGTTATTATTCTAACGTTGTAGGCAAGTTTGGCTCTCCGGTACAAAAAGCACTTGAAAAGCTTAATACTCTCGAAATAAAATATATCTGTTCTACACATGGGCCGATATGGACTCTTGACGAACAGATAAAAAAAGTAATAAGCATATACGACAAGCTAAGCCGTTATGAAGGCGATGAAGGCGTTGTGATTGCTTATGGCAGTATGTATGGCAACACTGAGCAAATGGCTGAAACAGTAGCTTACGAACTGGCTCAACAAGGGATAAAAGAGGTTATATTACATAATGTATCGAAGCGTTCACATTCATACATTATACGTGATATATTCAAATACAAAGGTTTGATCATCGGATCTCCGACATACAATAACAAACTCTTTCCTGAGGTAGAATATCTAATCTCGAAAATTGAGGGTCGTGATATGAAGCATCGTTATTTTGGGTATTTCGGATCATTTACCTGGGCGGGAGCAGCAGTTAAGCGTTTGGCTCAATTTGCAAGCGACAGTAAATTTGAAGTCATAGGCTCGCCGGTAGAAATGAAGCAAGCTATGAACCTAAATACTTATGAAGACTGTGTTTCTCTGGGAAAGGCTATGGCCGACAGACTTAAACAAGACAGATAAGCTATTCGCACATTAAGTAGATATTATATAAAACAAAAGCCGTCCTTTAAAGAACGGCTTTTGTTTTATTATAGAATAAGTCTAAATTCTTAGAACACAAGGTTTACACCAATTTCTGTTTGGCTAAGATCGAAATCGAATCCGAAATTATCACCTTTGATTCCAGCATATTTTGCATGTTGATAACCTAAGAATCCGAATTTACCTGTTAAAGTAATTTTATCTGTAACATTAACTGCTACACCCGGACGGAAACCAACTTCCCAAGCATTCAATTTATACTTTTCAGCGGCAGTCTGACCTGTAGATAGCATATAATCAGTTTTTCCATAAGTATATGCAGCACCACCATCAACAAAGAGGCTACCCATAGTTCCTTTAAGGAATGACATACGTAGGAAAGGATTTACAGTAAATGCATCTTTGAAAATAATATCGGAATTAACAGAACCGTTTAATGCTGGCTTATTGTGTGCATAACCCAATCTGATACCTACTCCCATATTATTAGTAAATGCATAACCTACTTCAGGAAGAATACGGTATGATGATACTCTGTCGCCACCGTCAATTTTAGTGCTGTTGAAACCAACGCTACCTCCAACCCATATCTGACCAACATCTTGTGCTGAAACTGTTGCTGTTAGACCTAACATAATTGCAAGTGTAAAAAATAACTTTTTCATAACTTTTAATTTTTGTTTTTAATTTACCTTTATTTAATTAACTCAATCTTTTAAGATATTCTCTTATTGATGAAGACAAAGGTCTAACAAAATAGAGAACGACAAAAGGTCTATTTTGGCTTAAAGATGTTCTAAAATTCTTTTTAGGCATAACTTTGAAAAATTGTTGAGAACAAAAACAGCCTAAAGTTCTTATTATATGTTCAAAAGTTCTTTTCGACTTTTTCTATATTTCAATGAAAATAGACTATGTTTGCATTCATCTTAATCGACTTTTTACACAAAAAGAATTCAAAATATGAAATTGGCAAAAATCCAACTAGAGGATATTTCAGAACATATAGATCCTTTTGCAATCAAAAATTTTATTATATCCGATAAAGCAGTATTATTTCCTCCTCTGTCCTCCAATTTTCCGTTTATACTCGATGGCGTAGCTTTTGCCATTTGTATTAAAGGGAATGCTCGTATAAAAATAAATTTCAAAGAATATGATATAGAGAAAAACATGATTATTACAATCATGCCTCAGTTTGTCACAGAATTTATCACACGTAGTGAAGATCTGATGCTTGAATTTTTAATTTTCTCTATAGACTTTCTAACAGAAATGCCCAATATATCGAACTTCGATATATCGAGAAGTATTATGCAAAACTCTTGTATAAAAATATCAGAAACGGAAGCTAACAAATATCTGGAGTTCCACTCTTTTATTGTTAAACAATACAAGCGCAGAGATCATCCATTCAGGAATGAAATGGCTAAAAGTCTCTTATATGCAATGCTAACCGAAATAGGTAATATATACTACAATCGGATCAAAGATGTAAGTACATACGAGTGTGATAACATGAATACATCTTCGCATCAGGATGAATTAATCTCACGCTTTTTTAATTTATTATTGCAATATCACAAAAAGGAACGATCGTTACAGTTCTATGCAAGTGAAATGTGTCTCACACCAAAATACTTATCAACTATTGTAAAAAGCAGAACAGGCAGAACAGCCTTTATGTGGATTAATGAAGCTTTGATTGCATCAGCAAAACATCTGCTAAAAACAACAACGAACACAATTTTACAGATATCAGACGAGTTAAATTTCCCCAATCCTTCTTTCTTCGGGCGATTTTTCAAGAAACATACAGGACTAACTCCCGTACAATACAGAGAGACTTAATGCATTAGGGGGAAGAGAAAAATAAAACATAAAAACGGGAAAGAGTTTCGCGATAAAATCGAAATATCATGATATAAACTTCCTTAGTAAGGGGTTCTTTTTCATATCATCATATTTGCGAACTACTACCCCCAGCCTCTCGAATAGTTGCCGGATAAGCGGATCAATATCCATAACATACACCTCTTTGATTCGCTTAGTCAACAACCAAAGAGCCAAATAATTGACGTCCTTTTTTACTAGAATATCTTTTTCGATCTCCACGACTGTATTACTGTCGGTATGCAAAACGATTATAGGTATTGTATCTATATCGGAATCGTCAATCTTATCGTTTTTAAGAAATAATGCTATTTTCATAAGATTAACTTTTAGGTAAAGTTGATAAATATATATGATCGTCAAAAGTCCTATAAAGCGCTATAAGTGTCCTAAATATCCTAAATTACTATTATTTGAACAAAGTATGTCTTCCTTATGTTTAAAATAAAGAGTATACTACACATTAATATTAAATAAAAACAGAAACATTATGAAGAAACTATTAATCGGAGCAGCAGCCGGTATAGGTCTTGCGCTCGTTATTTATAAGTTGGCAGAAAGTGGTAAATTAGATTGTGTATGTGATGACTTAAATAAATTATCAGGTCAGGCTAAGAAAAAAATAAAAGATGGTATCGATGTTGGAAAAAACCAACTGGAATATCTAAAGGAACGTGCAGCCTACAAGTCTGAGCAATTAAGTGAATTGGCTGATGAAGTGGAAAAGAAAGTTTTGGACAAATTAAATAAAGCCAAGAGCTAACTCCAGAATTACTGATTTATAAAAAACAAAAAGGAATGCTAAAGTTAGCATTCCTTTTTTATATAAATATGTCTCTTTTTACATTACTACCCTCGAGTATGGAGCAGCATCCATAGAGCAAAAATCTTTGTCTAAATACTTAAAATAACCTGTAATAGCTATCATTGCCGCATTATCTGTTGTATATCCAAAAGGAGGGATATGTATTTTCCAGTCATAACGTTTTGCATGATCTTCGAAAGCTGCACGAAGCCCCGAGTTTGCAGATACTCCTCCGGCTACGGCAACCTCATTTATATTGTAATCTTTGGCTACTCGTCTGAGTTGTTCCATCAGTACATCGATGATAGTCTTTTGTAATGACGCACAAAGGTCTTCTTTGTTCTTATCAATAAAGTCAGGGTCTTTTTTCAGTTCATCCCTCAAGAGGTATAGGAAAGAAGTTTTCAATCCGCTAAAGCTGTAATTATAACCCGGTATATGCGGTTTGTTCAATTTAAACTTGGTAGGATCACCTTCTTTTGCCAATCGGTCAACAACAGGTCCTCCGGGATAACCCAGTCCCATCACTTTCGCACATTTGTCAAAAGCTTCGCCGGCGGCATCGTCGATTGTTTGTCCTACTATCTCCATTTCTTTGTATGACTTCACAAGAATTATTTGTGAATTTCCACCCGAAACTAAAAGACACAAGAACGGATACTGTGGTTGGTTGTCATCGTCTTTATTCTCTTTGATAAAGTGAGCCAAAACATGTCCGTGCAGGTGGTTAACATCAACCATCGGGATATTTAGTGCCGACGATAGCCCTTTAGCAAAAGATGTACCCACAAGCAACGAACCCATAAGTCCCGGACCTCGGGTAAATGCAATTGCGGACAGATCTTCTTTGTTGACTCCGGCCTTTTTTAAAGCCTGATCTACCACCGGTATAATGTTTTGCTGGTGTGCTCGTGAAGCCAATTCGGGAACAACACCCCCGTAACTTTCATGAACCTTCTGGCTGGATATTACATTTGACAAAAGCACCCCGTCTTGTATAACGGCTGCTGCAGTATCGTCACAGGAAGATTCTATTCCTAATATAGTTATCATTCGTTGGATTTATTTTTTTTTCTATAAGAGACTATGCTTATTACTTGCTCCAAAATATATAATATATTGTTACATTCTTAGTTATAACATTATACATATATGTTTGTTTATAAAGCGGAACAAAATTAAAAAATATAAATTATCTTCGCAAAGAAGAAATCTTAAAAGGGAATAAATGAAAAATATAATTTACTTATTAGGTTTTATTATAATATCTTTCATCGGCTGTTCGGGTACGGTGAAGAGCGACAACAGGCATTCAGCACAAGAGAGAGTAAGCATTATACGTTTCGATAAAGATATATACAACTATATACAACACCCTGATGCCGCAACAGAAAAATCTCTGACCGAAAAATATCCCTTGTTGCTTCCTGCTTTTGGGCAAATCGCCATGAAGACTAGCGATCAAGCGACGTTTTTTCCTCAACTTAGAGATTACTTTGCGAATGAAGATCTACTCAAAATATATCAGGATGTATCTACTAAATATGCAGACGTATCTGTATACGAAGATAAGTTGACTGCGGTAAACGCTTTGGTAGAAGAAAATTTTCCCGGTAAAAAGCTACCTCGGTTAGCGATGCATGTCTCAGGTTTCAGAGCAAATGTAATTATCGTAAACAATCTTATATCGCTGTCGATTGACAAGTATTTGGGTAGTGACTATCCGGCTTATCAAAGTTTCTTTCAACCATACGAACGCCTTCAAATGCAACCGGAGGATATTGTAAAGGATTATATCAAAGCTTGGCTGATAAGTGATATTATAAAACCTGCCGATCACGAAACCCTTCTGTCTGCGATGATAGATGAAGGTAAAATTTTGTATGCACTATCCATTCTGCTTCCAAGCGAGGATACCGATAATCTGATAGGATATACATCCCAACAATCAGCTTGGTGCAAGAATAACGAAAAAGATATTTGGCAAAAAATAGTAAAAGAAAACTATCTTTATTCTACCGATCACATGCTTATCACCCGTCTCACCAATGATGCTGCTTCTACAACAGTAGTATCACCTCAATCTCCGGGGCGTGTAGGTGCATGGATAGGCTGGCAGATCGTAAATCAGTATGCCAATAAGAAGGGATTCTTACTGGAAGATATATTATCTATGGATGCGCAAACAATTTTGAAAGGTGCAAAATATAACCCGTAAAAAAAAGTTATTAACAGCTCCTTGTTCAAAACTTAAGTCTCCATTCAATATTATTTATTTTATCTTTGAATAAAATTTATGGAAAGGGGAGTTCAGATAAATGGCAGAGTCAAATTTTAGGAATCAGGGAAAACGCAAACCAAAGGAAACAACTTTAGTTCCGGATATAGGAAAAATACAACCACAGGCCAGAGAGTTGGAAGAGGCCATACTCGGAGCCCTAATGCTAGAGAAAGATGCTTATTCGGTTGTTAGTGATATTCTTAAACCAGAAAGTTTTTACGATTCCATTCATCAGATTATATACAGAGCAATAGTAGATCTGGCTGTACGTCAGGCTCCGATCGATATGCTTACTGTTGTCGAACAATTACGCAAAGACGGAGAATTGGAGACAGTGGGAGGCCCTGTATATATAGCACAGTTGACTGAGAAAGTGGCATCTGCTGCCCATATCGAATTTCATGCCCGTATTATAGCTCAAAAATATCTTGCACGCGAACTTATCTCTTTTTCATCAAATGTAACAAGCAAAGCATTTGATGAAACCGTAGATGTTGACGATCTCATGCAGGAAGCTGAGAGCAAACTATTCGAGATATCGCAGGGCAATGTGAAGAAGGATGTGACGCAGATCAACCCGGTCATCAAAGAAGCCTTACATTTACTTGAAATAGCGGCAAACCGTCCTGAAGGGTTAAGCGGTCTGGAAACAGGATTTACTCCGCTAGACAAGATAACTTCGGGTTGGCAAAACTCCGACTTGGTTATTATAGCAGCTCGTCCGGCGATGGGTAAAACCGCATTCGTGTTGTCAATGGCCAAAAATATGGCTGTGTCTTATAAATATCCGGTAGCATTATTCTCTCTCGAGATGTCGAACGTACAGCTCGTAAATCGTCTGATCGTAAATACATGCGAAATACCGGGTGAAAAGATAAAGAATGGGCAGTTGCTACCTTACGAGTGGGAACAGCTCGATTTCAAAATAAAAGAACTTTACGACGCACCGTTATTTATAGATGATACCCCGAGTTTGTCAGTTTTCGAACTGAGGACAAAGGCACGCCGTCTGGTCCGTGAGCATGGCGTTAGGATTATCATAATTGACTACCTCCAGCTAATGAATGCCAGCGGTATGAATTATGGTAGCCGTGAACAGGAGGTGAGTATGATATCCCGTTCATTGAAAGGATTAGCAAAAGAATTGAACATCCCAATTATTGCCCTTTCGCAGCTTAATCGTGGGGTTGAGGGGCGTACAGGGGCAGAGGGTAAGCGTCCGCAATTGTCTGACCTCCGCGAATCGGGAGCTATTGAGCAGGATGCCGATATGGTATGTTTTATCCACCGTCCTGAATATTATAAAATATTAGAAGATGATAAAGGTAACTCTTTGATAGGGCTTGCCGAAATTATTATAGCAAAGCATCGTAATGGTGCTACAGGCGATGTGTTGCTACGCTTCAAGAGTGAGTTTGCCCGTTTTCAGAATATTGATGACGATTATAATTTTGGAGCAGGTCAGCAGTTCTCATCTAAGATCAACAATCACCCTGTGGCAGATCAGCCACCACATCCTATGCAAGGTGGAGGGAATGACTTTGTTCCTTTCTAATACGAGCAAAATACATATTCACATTACATATTAGGTATATAAGAAAAATCCTTTCATATTCACTATGAAAGGATTTTTTTGTCGATAATCTCATTGAAGACCTAAAGATATATTCTTTAAGTTTCTACAAAAAAATAGAGGCTGATTACATTGTTTAATCAGCCTCTATATCGAAAAGACAATTTATTTAGTTTTATTTCGCTTCAATTGCAGTATCCTTATTCTTTTCTTCTTTCTTGAAGATAGCCCATGCTATTGGAGTAGCAACAAATACGGAAGAATATGTACCGATAATAATACCGATGAAGATCGCAAATGTGAAGCTTCTGATAGTATCACCACCTAATAAGAAGATACAGAATACAACCAACATAGAACTCAATGATGTATTCATCGTACGTCCTAATGTTGAGTTCAATGCCTCATTAATAGTTTCGGTTATATTGCGTTTTGGATACATGTTTCTGATTTCGCGGATACGGTCGAAGATTACAACCTTGTCATTGATAGAGTAACCTACTACCGTCAATACCGCAGCAATAAACGACTGGTCGATTTCCATCGAGAATGGCATTATCTTATATAGTAAAGAGTATAAGAAAATAACCAATACAGCATCGTGTGCTACTGCGAAGAATGTACCTGCCGAGAACGCTATGTTGCGGAAACGGATAAGGATATAGACAGCCATACATATTACGGCAATTACAACTGCGATTGTGGCAGCGGTCTTCAAGTCGTCGGCAACACTTGGCCCTACACGTTGAGAACTTTGTATATAGCTGTCGATTGTTGTATTTGGTGCCAGATATTCTTTCAATGCGCTGGTCATTTTAGCTCTGATCTCTGTTTCTACAGCATCTGTAGCTTCTTCTACTTTGTAGTTTGTTGTAACACGCACCTGACTTGTTGTAGAAGATTGGCTTGCCGATCCACTGGTTAGTACAAGAACTGTAGAACCTTGGAATTCGGGAACTAATAGTTTTTCTATATCATCAGCATTTACATTCTTGTCGAAACGAATCAAATAGTTTCGTCCACCTGTAAAGTCAATACCTCCGTTCAATCCATTGATAAATAATGAAGCCAATCCTGACACCAAAATGATGGCAGAGAAGATAACAACTTTTTTGGTCATTCCTAAGAAATTGATATTTGTATTCAAGAACAGTTTCTTAGAAAGAGATGTAGAGAATGTAAGATTTCTGAATTTACCTTTTTCGAACATATATTCATAGAATATACGTGTAAGGAATACAGAAGTAAGGAACGAAGCAATGATACCAATTATCAACGTTGTAGCAAATCCTTGTATCGGACCTGTTCCGAAGTATGCTAGAATGATAGCCGTAATTACCTGAGATGCGTGACCGTCGAAGATAGCAGAAAATGCATGTCTGTAACCGTCTACTACGGCAACTTTCACGTTTTTACCCGCTCTTAATTCTTCCCTTGTACGCTCATAAATCAATACGTTAGCATCCACAGCAAGCGCAAGTGCCAATACAAGCCCTGTTATACCCGGTAGTGTCATCACCGCTCCAAAAGCCGCTAGAATACCTATGGTGAAGAACAAGTTGACAATTAGCGCCGAGTTTGCGATTAATCCCGGTATCAATCCGTAAATAACGCAGATATAGATCATTAATAATACCAAGGCTAATAAGAATGAGAATATACCGGCAGTAATAGCTTCCTGTCCGAGTGATGGTCCAACAATATCTTCTTGTACGATATGTACACCTGCTTTCATCTTACCAGACTTAAGAACGTTCTCTAAGTCTTTTGCATCATCTACAGTAAAACGACCTGTGATCTGAGAACGACCACCTTCAATTTTGTTTTGAACGTTTGGTGCTGAATATACAGACCCGTCAAGAACGATAGCGATGCTTCTTCCTTGTTCAGCTCCTGTGATAGTAGCCCAACGTTGCGCTCCTGTAGTATTCATCTGCATATCTACTTCCCATGCAGAACCGTGTTGAGACTGGTCAGCTTTAGCCGAGATTACAACATCTCCATCAAGAGCCGGACCTTTTTTGATACCATCACCACGAAGTGAATATAGTGCAAATTGTGTTTCTTTTAGATCTTCAGCTTTGAAGCCCCAAGCAAATGTTAAGTCGCCAGGGTATAAATCTTGATATCTGTGTAAAATTCTATTTACGGCAGCTGTATCTGTTTTATTTACAAAACCTACGATAGCTCCACCTGCAAAGGTTGTAAAGTATGAACGAAGTGGTTTTGTAAATCCAAGATTATCGGTGCTTTCTACTTTTACAGAGTCTGTGGTTGCAGCAGCTAGAGAATCTGTAGCTACAGGTGCAGTAGTACCATTTGCAGCTAACACTTCTTTCGAACGCTGATCCATCAACTCAATATAGTTTTGGATTTCCTGTAGGTTGTATGTTTTCCAGAACTCAAGATTTGCGCTACCTTGCAATAGTTTCTTCACACGTTCAGGTTCTTTAACTCCCGGCAATTCGATTAGTATACGTTCTGCACGGTCTAGTTTCTGAATGTTAGGAGCAACTACCCCAAAACGGTCGATACGTGTACGCAACACATTGAATGAGTTGTCAGCAACGCTTTGCAATTCTGTTCTTAAAACAGCTACTACTTTATTATCATCATCGGTAGGAGATACCTGATCTCTCAGTTTTGTACTGAATATCGATGCTAATTTGTTATTACCGTTACTAGCTTTGAATTTATCAACAAAAATAGAGATATAGTCTCGGTTACTTCCTTTTCTGTTTTCGTCCGAAGCCTGCCCTAAAGCTGTTTGAAACGCCTCATTGTCGGGATCTCCAAGTGAACGAAGTACTGCGGCAGCATCAACTTCCACAATAACACTCATACCACCTTTAAGGTCTAGTCCGAGGCCAATTTCTTTCTCACGGCATTCTTTCAGGGTATAGCCGATGCTATCTCCAATGCCCAGGATACCTTTAGGCCAAACTTTCTCTGTAGACATTGAGTCTATGTAGAAAGTATATTGCTTATTATACAACTCATCATAGAGTAGTTGATCGCCTTTTGCATGCTCCGTAGCGTATGCAGCTGCGTATTCTTCCGCTTTCTTATCGTAACTTCTTGTTACAAACGTAAAAGACAAGTAAAACAAACAAACTAATGTTAGGAGTATTGCAAAAGTAATTACAAAGCCTTTGTTTTGCATTTTGGATTTTACTTTTTGTTATTTAATTATATTATTTCTATTTTCTTCAAAATTAATAAAATACACATATATCCCGGACACCTCTTTTAAATAAAATGAGGCCTAATGGAGATATATGCACACTTTTAGGCGTGCAAATATAATCTTTTATTCTTTACAAATCATAATAAATATAAAGAAATTAGAGATTAAGCAAATATGCAAATCGGTAGATAATAGTTTTATACTCTATGCCGATAAACATGTTCTTGCATCGATGTATTATTAATTTTCTTCCTGTTTTCTTATTTCCGCTCGTTTGATCTTTCCACTAATTGTTTTAGGTAGTTCTTCAACAAACTCGATGATGCGAGGGTATTTGTACGGAGCTGTAACCTTTTTTACGTGGTCTTGTATCTCACGCTTCAGGTGATCATTGGCCTTGTTTTTATAGTCCATAGCTAATACAATAGTGGCTTTTACTACCTGTCCGCGTATTTCGTCTGGTACTCCGGTGATAGCACACTCTACAACAGCCGGATGTGTCATCAAAGCGCTTTCTACTTCAAAAGGTCCGATACGGTATCCCGAACTTTTGATAACATCGTCTATACGTCCTACAAACCAATAATAGCCATCTTCGTCGCGCCAAGCCATGTCTCCGGTATGGTATACATTATCATGGTATACCTGTTTTGTTAGAGCTTCGTCACGATAATAACCCATAAATAGACCTAGCGGTTTCCACTTGTCGGTCTTAATAACAACTTCACCTACTTCGCCATCTTCTACCGAGCGACCGTCTGCTGCTATCAAGTCCATATCATACGCCGGATTGGGTACACCCATTGCTCCGGGTTTTGGTTCCATCCATGGGAAAGTAACAATAGTCGGCGTGGTTTCAGTTTGCCCGAAAGCCTCCATCATCTTTATTCCTGTACCTTTATAGAATGCCTCGAAAACAGATGGATTGAGAGCTTCTCCTGCTGTAGTGGCATACTCCAACGAAGATAAGTCGTAGTGAGACAGGTCTTCGCGAATCATAAAGCGAAATACTGTCGGAGGTGCACAAAAAGAAGTGATTTTATGTTTCTCTATAAGGTGTAATACTAATTGAGGTGTAAATTTTTCATGATCAAATACCATTACAGCCGCACCGGCTATCCACTGTCCGTAGAGTTTTCCCCACACGGCTTTTGCCCATCCCGTGTCGGCAACTGTAAGATGCAGGCTGTTTTCGTGCAGGTTGTGCCAATATTTAGCTGTTACAATATGCCCTAAAGGGTAAGCAAAATTGTGAATTACCATTTTCGGTTCTCCTGTTGTACCTGAAGTAAAATACAGCAGAGAAATATCATCATTGGTATTTACATGATCGGGACGTACAAAAGGTTTCGCTTCTTTTATTCCTTTATGGAAATCGTTCCATCCCGAAGGTATATTTTCCCCGCATGCAATAAGGCACTTCACTGTTGGCGACTCTGCCATTGCTTCATTTATGTGACTTATCACTGTTTCGTCATTTACACTCAGGATTGCTTTTATACTTGCCGCGTTATTGCGATAAACGATGTCTTTTTTTGTTAATAGATGAGTCGCCGGAATCGCAACAGCACCTATTTTATGCAGAGCTATAACAGCAAACCAGAATTCGTAGCGTCGTTTCATGATAAGCATTACCATATCTCCATGTCCTATGCCTAAAGACTGAAAATAAGCAGCTGTACGGTCGCTCTGTTCTTTGATGTCTGCAAATGTGAAATCGATGTGTTCTCCCTGGTCATTTCCCCAACAAATAGCTCTTTTGCTAGGGTTTATTCGTGCCCATTCATCAACTACATCATATCCAAAATTAAAATTATCAGGAATCTCAACGTGATAATGCTTTGCAAAATCTTCAGTTGAAGTAAAATGAATTTGTTTTACAAATTTTTCCAACATTATATAATGGTGATTAATCTTTTAGTAAATGAAAATACCAGCTTACAGCACAACAGCAATAAACTTCACTCGTTTTCCGTCCAGAGCTTTCATCCCATGCGGCAGGCTTGAATCGAAGTAGATGCTATCACCTTCTTCCAATATCAAATCTTTCCCATTTATTTGTAAAAGCATCCGTCCTTCAAGGATAAGGTTAAACTCTTGCCCGGTATGTGTGCTATGATGTATCCTTACACTATCTTGCTTGGGTTCTACTGTAACTTCAAACACATCGGCTTTTCGATTGTTAAATCCACCGGCTAGCGTCTGATAACTGTAATCTGAAACACGCTTCACAGCTAAACCTTTTCCCTTGCGCGTCAAAAAATAGCTGCTCATGCGAGGTTCGTCAGCAAACATCAGTACAGAAACATCTATATTATGTTTCGATGCAATGTTTTTCAGTGTACTGATAGTCAAATCTTTTCTCCCTTCTTCATATTCGAGGTATACCACAGGATCGATACCACATGATGAAGCGAACTCTTCGGTCGTCATATCCAAAGCCTCACGGAGACCTTTCAGACGCTGACCTATCTGCTTAATATCTTCATTCATACCTAAAATGTATTAAATTGATTCCTCTTTTTCGGGCTTATCCTTTCTTTCTTTTTGTGTTTCGGATATTAGTATTTGCATTGCTTTAGGGATGCCGGCTTTAAATTCAAGCAATTCCCCTGTTCTTGGATGTTTCAAAATTAGTCCCCCGGCATGAAGGGCAATTCTTTTGATCGGATTATTTGAAGCACCATATTTCTTATCGCCAACAATCGGGTGTCCGATCTCTTGCATGTGTACTCTTACTTGATTCTTGCGTCGTGTTTCGAGGTCAAAATCCAATAATGAATAGCCGCCTTTGGATTTTTGTGTCTTGTAATGAGTAACAGATTTCAGTCCTCCGTTATCGATAAGGGATGACATCATTACAAAATTCTTGTTCTCGGTAAGCCACGATGTTACAGTTCCATTTTTAGGATTCGGGCGTCCTTCTACAATTGCCATGTATGAATACTTAGGTACAAGGTTGTCCCAGTTTTTCTGAAAAATATCCTGTAGCTCCGTGTCTTTCGCAAAGATCATTAGTCCCGAAACTTCTCTGTCGAGGCGATGCAGAACATAAACACGTGCTTTTTTATCTTTTTTCTTTACGTATTCATTCAGAGAGTTATATACAGTGCGTGACTTTTCCTTATCTGTAGCTACAGATAGAAATCCTGCTTCTTTTTCGATAACGAGTAAGTCGTCGTCTTCAAATACAATCTTTAATCCCTTCAATCTTTTTTCTTTTCGAGACTGATCGTATTTCATAACAGAGACCTTATCTTTTGCCTTCAATTCGAAATCGAATTGGGTGATAAGCTTTCCGTTTACTTTGATTTGTTTATGTGCAAGAAGCGATTTAACTGCGTTGCGGCTTTTACGCACTTCTTTCTGGACAAGGAAATCTAGCAATTGAGCCGGTTGATCAACTTTTATTTCCTGCAATACTTTATCTCTGGTTGTATTCCTCATTTCATTTATATATGAATATGAAACAAAGGTAAGCGTTTTTCTTTTAAGATAAACACAACATTAGATGTCGATTTACAAATATTAATTTAAATCATGGCTGCTTAAGGTTGGAGAACTTTAATGCATAGAGGCATAAAACACAGGATAATATCTTTCGCATGAAGCATGCTGGTGGAATTAACATTTATATTTTGTCTTTCAATATAATTTATCCTTACCTTTGCAGCACTTTGTTTCGTTTGTTAACGAATTGAAAGGGAATCAGGTGAAAATCCTGAACAGACCCGCTGCTGTAAGCTCTGTAAAGCTTGTGCAACATAGCCACTGTTATTCAAAATGGGAAGGCTGTACAAGTTGGAGTAAGTCAGAAGACCTGCAAAGTAATAGTTCGGACAGCTTTCGAGGAATAGAGCTTAAGAAACAGTGTCAAGATTATATAGTCTTTTCTTTGTTCTTATCGAAAGCATTTTATTGAATAATTTGTGAAGATGAGGACTTTTTTATTCTCCCTTATATTTTTATTTGTAGTAGGCTGTATGCATATACAGGCTCAGATTAATGATAGTCTCAATGCAAAGAAACTGTCAGAGATAGAAATTTCTGCACAGATCAAACCATCTGTCTCACGATCTACAACTCCACTTCAAGTTATTGATAATACAGAGATTTTGCAGCGAGGAATACAAACTGTTTCTGATGCAGTAAGGCAATTTAATGGAATTGTACTTAAAGACTATGGCGGTATAGGAGGTTTAAAGACAATAGCCATTAGAGGGATGGGAACTGAACATACAGCCGTTAGCTATGATGGAATCATGGTTAGTAATATGCAGTCGGGGCAAGTGGATATTGGTCGTTTTTCTTTGGATAATATTTCAATGATATCGCTAAATATAGGACAGTCTGATAATATTTTTCAAACAGCCAGAAGCTTTGCTTCTGTAGGAGTCCTTAATCTGGAAACGGTTACACCGCAATTTACAACCAAAAATTACAAAGGCTATGTTAAAATAGCAACCGGATCTTTTGGTTTATTTAATCCGGTTTTAGATTATGCACACAAAATAAATAATAAATTTATTCTGTCTGCAAACGGAAGTTGGCAAAGAGCTGATGGGCAATATCCATTCAGCATGTTGAATGGAAAAACGCCATACCATAATAAAAGAAAAAATAGTGATGTTGATATCTACAGAACAGAGGTAAACCTCTATAACGATTTTGGTAGCCTAGGGAAGCTAAAAACTAAGATTTATTATTTCGATTCGGAAAGAGGTCTTCCTGATGCCGTTGATTTTCAGAATGATTACCATGTAGAACGGTTGTGGAATAAAAACTTTTTTATTCAGACTGTATATAATAAGAGTTTAGGCCAGAATTTTGAATATAAGTCCCAAGCTAAATACGATTATAATTATACACGTTATAGAGATTTGTATGATGCTTATGAAAATGGTAAAAGAGTCGATATATACAAGCAACAAGAGGTTTATTGGTCGAATGCAATACTGTATAAAGTAAACAAAAACATCAATTTATCTTTAGTCGAAGACTTATCTTACAATAAACTATTTGATAAAACGACTAAGTTTGGAGGAGAAGCCTCCCGTCCTAAAAGATATAGCTCGTTGAGTGCCTTTGCTGCAAAATATACGACCGATCGGTTTACTGTAACTACTAGCTTTTTAGCCACGTATATATCAGAAAAGACAAGGAGTGAGCAAAATAACAAAACATATAAGAAAATTTCTCCAGCCGTAAGCTTATCTTTTGTTCCCATCAAAGATTATAATCAATTCCGATTAAGAGCATCTTACAAAGATATATTTAGAATCCCAACATTTACAGAGGCTTTCTATACTCGGTCTTTATCCCAAGTGAAACCCGAATCTGCAAAACAGCTGAATGCCGGTATGACATGGATAGGCTCTGTAACTTCTGAAAAATCAAATTATGTAAGTGTGAGTGTAGACGGTTATTATAATAGGATAAAAGATAAAATTATCATACAGCCTTCTACATTTTATCCCTATACCACAAATTTAGGTAAAGTCGAAATTACCGGGATAGATGCAAAGGTAGCCGGTGGCTTAGACTTTTCATCAACTATGGGAATAGATTTATCGGGCTCTTACAGTTTCATGAAAGCAATAGATATCACTAATCCGAAAGAAGATGTATACAAAAATCAAATTATATATACGCCAAAACATTCCGGTGCTGCTTCTGCTGTTATAAAGAATCCATGGGTAAATTTCTCATATTCTATTATTATTACCGGAGAACGCTATTTTTGGCATCAGAATATAGCTAAGTATAAAATGGATAGCTATTCCGAACATACTATCAGCATAAATAAACAACTAAAAATAAAGAGCAGTGAGCTATTATTGCAAGCCACCTTACTAAATGTTTGGAATAAGCAATATCAGGTGATTAAAAATTATCCAATGCCTGGTCGGTCATTCAGCATAACTGCGACACTAAAATATTAATTAAAAAAAAGTATTATAAAACATGAAAAAGATTTTATTAAAAGGTATTTTGTTCTCTGCACTAATGTTTTCGTTCATGTCATGTAGCGATAGTGAAAAAGATGAGCCTTGGGTTGAACCTGAATATGCTACTACAGGTATCTATGTCCTTAATTCTGGTAGTATGTCAAGTAAGATCGATGCCGCATTGACATATTACGATAATGATAAAAATATTACTACAGGTGATGTGTTTTTGAATAAAAATGAGATAAGCCTCGGAAACGGTGGGCAGGATATGGTAATTTATGGTTCTAAAATGTATATAACCGTAACACAATCAAACTGTATTTATATTACCGATAAAACAGGTAAATTATTAAAATATACTGATAGAACCAATACTATCATAAAGCCTTTGAATGCTAGCGAGCAACCTCGCAAACCTCGTTCAATAGAAGCTTATAATGGTAAAGTATATGTAACTCTTTATGATGGAAATCTGGCACGCATAGATACTACAACTATGAAGATTGACAAGCTTGCTTCTGTTGACGGTACTTATCCAGAAGAGTTTGCAATTGTAAATAACAAGGCATATGTTACTATTTCTGACTATATGGGTACCGGAGCCGGAAAGAAACTATCAATAATCGATCTAAGTTCTTTTACAAAAACAGGAGAAATAGAAGTCGTAGTGAATCCTACTAAAATAAGAGGCGATAAAAATGGTAACTTGTATGTTATATCTAATGGTAACTATTCTACAATCCCATCAAGCTTGCAAAAGATTAGCACTTCAGACAATAAGGTAACAATACTGGGTACTGATATTGCATCTAATTTGGAAGCAGGAAAAGATAAAATATATTTGATGAAGGAAGATTATACAACAATGTCAACCCTATTATCATACTATGATATTGCAACAAACAAAATAGTAAATGAAGCTTTTGTAGAGGCTGATAAAGCTGATATAAAGCGTGCATATAATATAACTGTAGATCCAATAACAGAGAATATTTATATTGCTACATCCGATTACAAAAATGAAGGGGGAATGCACATTTATAATAGTAATGGAGGATATATAAAGTCCTTTAAAACTAAAGGAATAAATCCGATGGGTGCTTATTTTGTAACAACAGAAGTAAAGAAATAAACTGATTGATGAAATCATTCAATATCACACTACTTTTCACTATTATTCTTGTCTTCACAGGCTGCAACAAACAGAAGCCTGTCGGACAAGATGAGAGTGCTCTTTATAAACAGGCGGACTCTGTTTATACAGTCCATTATGCCAAAGGGTTTCAAGTGAAAAAGTATAATGATTATACCCTTGTTACTGTACGTGACCCGTGGGACACTACTCGGTTGTTACATAGCTATGTGCTTGTAGACCGAACAAAAGAATTGCCTGCCAATTTGCCGAAGGGTGTCGTTGTAAAAATTCCACTTCAGAATGTAGCTACATATTCTACTATTCATTGTTCATCTTTGAATGAATTGGGGCAAATAGATATTATAAAAGGTGTTTGCGAGCCTCAGTATATAAAATTGGATATAATTCAGCAGCGTGTAAAAAACGGCGAAATAGAAAATCTGGGGATGGCTAGCAAGCCCGATGTGGAGAAAATAATTATGTTGAATCCCGATGCTATTTTTGCGACGCCAATACAGGGTTGGACATATGGCAATGTGGAGAAAACAAATATTCCGATACTCGAAACTGTAGACTATACAGAATCTCATCCACTGGGACGCGCTGAATGGATTCGTTTTTATTCTTTATTCACAGGAAAAGAACACTATGCCGATTCTCTGTTTGTTATTACAGAGAAAAATTATAAAGAAGTCAAAGACATCGTAGCCAATGTAACTAAGAGACCTTCGGTACTCCCGGATATACCTTATCAAGGAAAATGGAATATGCCTGGTGGCAGAAGCTTTATGTCCAATATGTTGTCTGATGCTGGAGCAATATATCCATGGAATGAAGACAAGTCAACATCATATATGCCTCTTAACTTCGAAATAGTTTTTGACAAGGCTGGAGAGGCTGATATCTGGATTATCAAATACAATACCCCATCGGATATGACTTATACAAGTCTTGAGAAAGAATATAAGCCATATTCCTACTTTAAAGCATTCAAAAGTAAAAACATATATGGATGCAACACCGCTTATAGCAGTTATTACGAAGATTTGCCTATACATCCCGACTATATCTTAAAAGATATGGCCTATGTATTTCATCCGGATCTCTTCCCTGACTATAAGCCGAAATACTATAAACGGATTAGTGAATGATTATTTATATATAGGTAAGCAAAAGGCGTTGGAATCTTAATTGATCCGGCGCCTTTTCTATATTTACTCTCCTTATAATCTTATTTAATCGAACGCAACAGCATGCTTATATAGTGAGGAATACTAATTGTTTAGAATGCAAACGTTTGCATTCTTTTTTATGCAAGTAAGTTTATTCAGGATAATAACAGTGGTATCAAAAGCCATAGATTTGTGATACGGAAGGCTATTGTGCCAAAATAACCTAATACACTTATTAGTATCATGAAATTATTAAGATTCTTTTCCCCTCTATTACTATGCATATTTTTATCATGCAGTGATAATGGTCCCAACAATCCTGATATACCCGAAGTACCTGTAACGCCAACAATAGGCAGTCTTAGAGATGGTATTACTGTTATCAGCGATGATTCATTGGCTTTTGTCCTTTTTGCTCCTAAAAAACAAACGGTTCACCTTATCGGAGACTTCAATAATTGGACGGTTTCGGATAGCTATAAGATGAAAAAAGACGGGGATCGTTTCTGGATAAAAATAGGCAATCTCCAAAAAGGGAAAGAGTATATATGTCAATACCTCATAGATAATTCGATAAGGATAGCAGACCCCTATACATCTAAAGTTTCTGATCCAGATAATGATCGTTATATCTCTAATAATGTATATCCTAACTTGATACAGTACCCTACGGGAAAGACTTCCGATATAGCTATGGTCGTAAATACTGCTCCGGCTTCTTATTCTTGGAAAGTAAATACTTTTAAGGTTGATAAGCCGGATAATATGGTTATTTATGAGATACTTATTCGTGATTTTACAGAGCAGGGAACGATTAAGGCTGTTGAAGAAAAAATAAGCTACCTTAAAAATCTTGGTGTAAATGCTGTAGAACTAATGCCGTTCAATGAATTTGAAGGTAATAATAGTTGGGGATATAACCCGTCGTTCTATTTTGCTACAGACAAAGCATACGGTACACCTAACGACTATAAAGCATTTATTGACGCATGCCACTCTAATGGAATTGCTGTGATAATGGATATGGTACTAAATCATAGCTATGGACAAAGCCCGATGGTGAGAATGTATCAGGGTAGCGATAAAAACCCTACAGCCGATAATCCTTGGTACAATAAAACATCGCCTAACTCCAGTTATTCTTGGGGATATGATTTCAATCACGAGAGCAAATATACTCAGGCATTTGTAGACAGTGTTTGTGCATATTGGATGAAAGAATACAAAGTAGATGGATTTCGTTTCGACTTTACAAAAGGTTTTACCAATACAAAAGGTGATGGATGGAGTAAAGACGACAGTCGTATAACGATACTTAAAAGGATGGCTTCCGAAATTTGGAAACGGAAATCTGATGCAATTGTCATTTTTGAGCATCTTACAGCCAATGATGAAGAAAAAATACTGGCAGACTATGGAATTAAACTTTGGGGAAATATGAATTATAACTTCAATGAGGTAACGATGGGTTGGGGGGCTGAATCCGGAGACAATGGTCTGAAAGGTGATGTTTCATGGGCTTCGTATAAGAAAAGAGAATGGTCGAAACCAAACTTGGTCGCTTACATGGAAAGTCATGATGAAGAAAGAATTATGTTCAAAAACAACTCATACGGAAAGAGCTATGGTGATTACAATGTGAAGAATTTAGCAACAGGATTAAAACGAACAGAAGCGGCAGCAGTTATTTTGATGTCATTACCCGGACCTAAAATGATCTGGCAGTTCGGAGAGCTGGGCTACGATGAGGAATTAAATAATGACCGTTTGGGGGAAAAGCCTCCTCATTGGGAGTATTACGATGTACCTGCAAGAAAGAATCTTTACGATGTGTTTGCTAAAATAAATAAACTTCGCAATACAAATACTACTTTTTATACGACTGACTATACTATTGATTTAGCAAATCAGTATAAACAAATATTATTAAAATCATCAGCAGAGTCTATCTGTGCCATAGCTAACTTCGATGTCACAGAATTAACTCAAAAAGTTAATTTCGGAAAAACAGGTAAATGGGAGGACTATTTTACGGGTAACCAGCTAAATGTATCTGATAATTCTATAGATATTACACTCCAACCGGGAGAATACCGGTTATACATAAGCAAATAAAAAAACACAAATAGGACTTTAAAAACTACGTATTACTTTAGGTGTTTTTACAATAACCTTTGGCCTTGGTCAAAGGTTATTTCTATTTAATGCGATATATCATTTACAACTCCCATCGAAAATTGATATATTTGTCAAAAATAAATGCTATTGATATGAAAAATGTTTTAGGATTGCTGCTTGCTTGTTTCTTCTTAACAACAGCAAGTGCGCAACGTTTAGACCTTATGGATATTAATTCCGGCAAATACTCTGCTCGAGGTGTTCAGCCGGTTGTGTCATCAGCCGATGGCGAATCTTATTTTCAGGCAGATAATAAAAATACGATGATCATCAAGTATTCGTACAAAACAGGTTTGCCTACCGATACTCTGTTTAATGTTAATAAGGCACGTGAATGTACGTTCAGCTCATTTCAAGGATTTATAATCAGCCCCGATGAGAAACGCCTGGTAGTGTATAATGATTACGAACCGATCTATCGTCATTCATTTAAAGCGAATTACTATTATTACGATATTAGACGAAATTTAGTTCGAAAACTGACTGAAAATAAAGAAAAGCAATCGATACCGACTTTTTCTAAAGATGGAAGAATGTTGGCTTATGTTATCAACAACAATATATGGCTTGTCAAGTTTGATTATGATACAGAATCTCAGATAACAAAAGACGGAGCATTGGGTAAAATAATCAATGGCGGAACAGATTGGGTATATGAAGAAGAGTTTGCAACGACCAGTATTATGGATTTTTCTGAAGACGGGCGTTTGTTGGCATTTGTAAGATTCGACGAAACAAATGTGCCTGAGTATTCGATGCAGATGTATGAAAACAAACTTTACCCAACTTCATTTTCGTTCAAGTATCCGAAGGCCGGAGAACAAAATTCGAAAGTAACATGTAACGTATTCGATATTGACTCGAAGACAATACGGAAAATGAATATACCTGATAATATTGAGTATATCCCTCGTATACAGTTTTTACCTACTGGAGATGATTTAGCAATAATGACATTGAACAGAGAGCAGAATAAATTTGATCTGTTTCTTGCAAATGCACGCTCATCGGTATGCCGTTCTATCCTTCATGAAGAAAACAGCAGATATATAGACTCTGAATTGTTAGACTATATATACTTTTTTGGCAATCAGTTTGTGTATGTTAGCGAAAAGGATGGATATTCTCATATATATCTTTATGATAAGAATGGTGCTCAGCAAAAGAAATTGACTTCAGGAAACTATGATGTAACAAGCCTATTGGCTGTTGATCCGGTTTCTAAAACTGTTTTTTATGAAGCTGCAGAAGACAGCCCTCTCCAAAGAGCAATCTACAAAGTGGATATGGTGAAAGGAATCAAAACTAAATTATCTGCAAAGCAGGGAACTAATGCTGCGACATTTAGCAAAAATGGGAAATATTACATCAATAGTTATACCAATATCTCAATACCTCGGATTGTTACCGTACACGACGCTACAGGAAAGGAACTTCGAGTATTGGAAGATAATGCTAAATTGAAAAATACATTAGCCGGACTCAACTTACCTAAAAAGGAGTTTATTACAGTAAAAGCGGCTGACGGACAAGACCTGAATGCATATATAATGAAACCGGTGGACTTCAATCCATCACGCAAGTACCCGTTGGTAATGGTTCAGTATAGTGGACCTAATTCGCAACAAGTAGCGGATAAGTACGGTGTTGATTGGACAGATTACCTGACTACCCAAGGATTTATTGTTGCTTGTGTTGACGGACGAGGAACTGCAGCCAGAGGGGAAGACTTTCGTAAGTGTACATATATGAATCTGGGTATTTACGAATCCGATGATCAAGCAGCTGCGGCAAGACATTTTGCTTCTTTACCTTATATTGATGGAAGTAAAATTGCTATTTGGGGATGGAGTTATGGTGGATACAACGTGTTGATGAGTATGAGCCGGGGGAATGGCGTATTCAAAGCGGGAGTTGCTATTGCTCCTGTTACCGATTGGAAGTTTTATGACTCTGTATATGCAGAACGTTTTATGCGCACTCCACAGCAAAATGAAGCCGGATATCAATCAGGCTCTCCGATTTTGCTCGCTAACAAATTAGAAGGGAATTTATTATTAATACACGGTTCTGCCGACGATAATGTACATTTTCAAAATACGATGGATTATGCTGCTGCATTAGTCAAAGCCAACAAGCAATTCGATATGTTTGTGTTTACGGATAAAGACCACTCGATACGAGGTGCAGCTAACAGAACTTATTTATTCGAAAAGGTTATTAAGTTTCTAAAGACAAATATGTAAATAAGATATTTCATTTATATAAAAAAGGAATGCTGAGATCAGCATTCCTTTTTCTATTTATATATTTTTCTTATAAGCTCTTCTTTTCTTATGATTCTCGGCATTGAATCCGTCCCAAAGAGAAGCAACCTTATTGTTCATCTCTAACTCGGGATTTGATTCCGCAAATTTGAAGCCACACTTATGCGCTGATGGTATAAAATCGTTAAAGATGATAGCATTTACACCTTTTCCTTGATATTCGGGCGAGATACCAATCAGCAGAAGGTCTACGACAGGATTTTTCTTACTTTTGAGATCCCTCAAGAGATTTATCCAACCAAATGGGAGGAATCGTCCACGAGATTTAATAAGTCCACGAGAAAGGCTCGGCATAGCTATACCAAATCCAACTACCTCATCGGTATCTTCTTTAATTATTATCGATACCAGATCCCAGCGAAGCAATGGCACATACATTTTCACATAGTAATCTATCTGACGTTGTGTCAATGGAGCAAAGCCATATAAAGGCTTATAAGCAACATTCAACAGTTCAAATATTTTACTTACGTACGGTGTTATTTGCTTTAGGCTTTTAAATTTAAGTACCTTCAGTCCATATCGCTGCATCACCATGTTAGCGATACGCTGATGTCTTTCAGGAACAGAATCAGGAACAGGTATCCGATATTCATTCCAGTCGGCATCCTTTTCAAATCCGAGGCGTTCTATCTGATCTCTGTAATACGGATAACTATATGTTGTAGACATTGTCGACTCTCGGTCGTAACCTTCAATCAGCAAGCCTTCGTGATCTAAATCGGTAAAGCCCATAGGCCCTACTATAACATTCATACCTTTAGCTTTCGCCCACTTCCCTGCCGCATCGAACAAAGCATCTACAACCTCGTTGTCGTCAATAAAATCAACAAATCCGAAGCGTGCATTTTTTTGATTCCAGATTTCATTCGCTGTGTGATTTATAATACCGGCAATACGGCCAACGATCTCGCCATCTCTATATGCCAAGAACAATTGTTTTTCACAAAAATCGAATGCGGGATTCTCTTTTTCATTCAACGTACCCAGTTCATCCAGAACAAGAGAAGGTACATAATATGGAGAATTTTTATAAAGAACATCGGTAGGAAATTTAATAAATGCTTTTTTCAAAGCTTTATCATCTTCTTTAACCTCCTTAATGATTATAGACATAGATTAAATAATATGGAGAATAAACTTATTTTCAGAACGCAAATATATGGATTTTTTATTTATTTAATATATCCCTTTAAACTCATAATTAATTGAAATAATATTTCTTTTATTTCCAAATAAATTCATTTTCAGAGACAATATAATCCATCTTTATATCATTCGTATCAACAGGAATAGTATCCAGAAGCTGAAATTCGAAACATATACCCATTTTAGGAGCCGAAACGAGAGACAAGAAGCGATCGTAATACCCCCTACCTCTGCCCAGACGCCCCATCTTTCGATCGAAGGCTACACCGGGAACAATAATTAAATCCACCTTTTTATAATCGGTAAAATTATCACCCAATGGTTCCATTATACCATATGAAGATTGCTTCAAAGTGGTATCCTGAACATATTTTCTGAAAACAATATCATCCTTAACCACAACTGGCAAGTAGAAATTCTTTTCAGCACTCCAACGGTTGATAAAATCGAGGGTCTGTACTTCATCCCCCATGCTATTATAAATAAATATAGTTTTTGCCTGCTGAAATGCTCCTGTTATTTCCAAAACCGATAATACTTCTTCCGAACGATTGTATAAGTCGTCAGCTGAATATTGTTTCTTTAACAAGGATATTTCTTTTCTCAGTTTTTCTTTTTGCTGTGCTATATTCATTCTTTATTTTCTTTGTTCCGTTGGAGATATTTTGTTTGTATAATTAATTCCTTCAACAAAAATACATTTCTTTTTCTAATTTCTACTTAAATAGAACGAATACAAGAAAAAAGGATAAAAGTAGAGTTCTACTTTTATCCTTCTGTTTTATATTATATCATAACCAATCCACATTATTTATATGCTCCTTTCTTTATGGCATCAGGCGTAGCCTTATTAGCCTTAAGCAATCTTACCGCTTCTTTTATCATCTGCTCATCTCTTTGGAACATTTCATAGAAATTGTCTTCGCTGAAGAAGTTGCGTATAATAAATGCTTCGAGCTGTGTTTGAAGAAGCTTGCGCGATTCATCTATCAAATATGGCTGTTTACGGATTCCCTTTGTATAGGCATAGTCTGCAAAATTATCGACAATAGGCTGTGTAGATAAATATTTTGCAGCATCAGTCCATGTTTTAAAGCTCTTCAGTTTATCTCTGTTCTTTTCGGTGTACACATAACTAAACTCCCTGAGTAATCCTTTATTCGCTACCCGCATGTAGTACGAATTGATACCTGTCGTATCGCGAGGAACAAATACATCGGATAAAACGCCATCGTCACCATACACCGGTCTTCCCGAAAGAGTATGGAAAAGAGGTAAGTTATCGAACTTGATACTATCTCTATTGTCAAATTCTCCTCGGCTATATCTGTTGTACAGATCCATACTATATGTCTGGCGGTCTCCCTTTTCGTATGCCTTTTGTACACATCTACCGGACGGTGTATGATATCGGGCAATTGTGAGTCGCATAGCAGAACCATCGTTGAACTTATATTGAGCCTGTACCAATCCTTTACCAAACGAACGGCGACCGACGATCAATCCTCTGTCGTTATCCTGTATAGCTCCGGCAAATATCTCACTGGCTGATGCACTTGTTTCATCGAGAAGAACCACAATCTGGCTTTGCTTGCATGTACCCGAATTATCAGCATAATAATTTTCACGAGGATAAGCTCTTCCCTCTGTATATAAGATCAGCTCTCCATTGGCAAGGAATTCATTCACCATCATTATGGCAGCTTCCATGTATCCTCCTGTGTTTTGTTGGAGGTCTACAACAAAAGATTCACAACCCTGACTTTTCAATTTAGCTATTGCCGAAATAAATTCGTTATATGTTGTGCTGCCAAACTTACTTACCTTTATATATCCTATCTTATTATCAAGCTTGTACGATGCATCCACACTCTTCACCGGCACAAAGGCTCTGGTTACTACAAATGGAATCAACTCATCACGACTTTGTCTCTTCACCCCTATTTTGATTTGGGTCTTTTCAGGTCCTTTGAGTGTGCTGTACACTTTATTTTCATTTATTCCTTTGCCCACAAACAGAGAGTCATTCACTGTTACAACTCTGTCTCCGGCCTGTATACCGACAGCTTCAGAAGGTCCGCCCGGTATGGCTTTTACAATTGTCAGCGTATCATTCAATATAATAAACTCAACACCAATACCACTAAAATGACCTTCCAATTCGTCATCTTTGCGGTTCATAATATCTGCACTAATATAATCTGAGTGCGGGTCTAATCCGGCCAATACAGTTGGTATAGCATTCTCGATCAGCGCATCTACATTTACCGTATCCACATAAGACTTATTGATATAGTCGAGTACAACGTCGAGCTTATTGCCTTTTCGCCCTAAAAATCCGCTTCCCGAACCAAATATAGAATAAGCATTTCCTATAAAGATACCAACAGCGACACTTACAGCAATGCACAACGGAAGCCAGATATAAATACCCCTTCCTCCTTTTTTAGTTTTACTACTATTATTATTCTCTGCCATTTTGCTGTTTGTCCCTTCCCAATTGTTGTTCAAGTTCTTATCGCTTTCCATTTAATCTTCCGATCCCTCTGTGTTAGTTTCTATATCTATAAATACGACCTCTACTCCTGCACGTTCGAGAAGAGAAGCTCCATCTGTACGCCGATATTTCTGATTATACACAACCCGCGTTATGCCCGCCTGAATTATAAGTTTTGCACATTCTATGCAAGGCGATGTAGTCACATACATCGTAGCCCCAAGACTACTGTTATGCGAACAGGCTACTTTCGTGATTGCATTAGCTTCGGCATGCAGAACATATGCTTTGGTTTCGTTGTTTTCATCTTCGCAAATATTCTCAAATCCTGAAGGAGTACCATTATACCCATCGGATATAATCATTTTATCTTTTACAATAAGGGCACCTACTTTTCTGCGCTTACAGTACGAATTTTCGGCCCAAATAGCCGCCATTCTCATGTATCGCTCGTCGAGCAACCTTTGTTTGTCATCGCTCATGAAATTACGTTCTAAAAATTCGAACACAAAGATAATGAAAAGTTCACGATTTAAAGTATTTAGTTAATTTTTATATAATCCACAAATTACCTTTTTGGCCATTGTGGAGGCATATTAAATTTTATTTATAAATGATAGATAAAAGAAGGTCGACAACATTGCTTTTTCTCATCAGAATTATCTCTTGTAGAGGTCTTTGATATAATTGAAATAGATTGTGAGCTAAAACGTCGCTATTATAAGAAACCTAGAAACATATTTTGTCAGAGTATCCGTCCAAGTGTAAAGGAAGATATAAAGTGACAGTGAAATAAGGTTCGAAAGGTGTTACTTTTGTCACCTTTTGCAAACAGAAAATCTATCAAGACGTAAGATATCAATTGGTTACAGAAAATAATCGACAAAGCAGGATATTGTAAATATTGTTACCTTTTTATAGATAGTGATTTGATTTTGAAAATTCGTAACCGAAAGGTATTGAGTTATAAAAGTCGGTATTTTAGGTGAAACAAAAATATTGCTTTAAATTTGCAGCAAAAAATAGGATATACATTATAAGTTTTTAAGATTTGTTATGAACGACCATCAATTTAAAGCACATCCATGGCATGGAATAAATGCCGGAAGCAATGCACCTCAGGTAGTAACATGCTTTATCGAAATAGTACCTACCGACACAGTTAAATATGAGGTGGACAAAGAAACCGGTTACCTTAGCATCGATAGACCACAGAAGTACTCAAATATCATTCCTGCCCTCTATGGATTTATCCCTCAAACATATAGTGCCGACCTTGTAGCAGAACTTACAAACAATGAATTGGGAAGAACTGATATAGAAGGAGATAACGACCCTGTAGATATTTGTGTTCTGACTGAAAAGGATATCACGCATGGAGATATAATAGTGAAAGCCAGACCGATAGGAGGTTTCAGATTACTAGATCACAACAAAGCCGATGATAAGCTTATTGCAGTACTCGAAAATGATGCTATCTACGGTGCATACAAAGATATATCGGACGTACCGCCAATGGTAATAGACCGTCTGAAACACTACTTTACCACCTATAAGGATTTACCCGGAGACAAGTCTCCTCGGTGTATTCTTACAGGCACATACGATGTAAAAACAGCACACGAGGTTATACGCCGCTCGATAAAAGACTACGATAACAAATACAGAAGTGACAAATAAGAGGAAGAAATATCTGGCTTATTTTTCGCTGGCAGCCTTAATGGTTGCCAGTATCTGTCTTATATATGGTTATCTGGAAGCACGGAATATAAAGCTGAAAGAACTGACATTCCGAAGCAAAGATATCCCCAATGCTTTTGTAGGAAAGAAGATAATCTTCGTATCAGATATTCACTCCGGGAAATACTTTACAAGCAAAGATGTAGCACGTCTGGTAGAGAGAATCAATGAACGAAACCCCGATATAGTGATTATCGGAGGGGATAACACACTAAAGAGCACAACATACTCGCATCCTTTCTTTGACGAAATAAGAAAGCTAAAAAGTAAATACGGAGTATACACGGTATTGGGCAACCATGATCACTGGGAAGATGCCAAGCTAATACAGCAAGGCTTTAGCAATTGTGGCTTTCATATCTGCGACAATGACTCATACTGGATAAAAGAAGGCAATGACAGTATAAAAATCGGAGGTGTAGGAGATCTTTGGGAAGATGTGCAGATTATAGACAATACGATTAGTGATGTGAAGCAAAACAACTTCTGCATATTGCTGTCTCATAACCCCGACTACATGGAATTGCTAGACACAGACCTTGTAGACCTTATGCTATCGGGTCACACACATGGGGGACAAATAACACTTTTTGGATTGTATGCTCCCATTATGCCGGCAACCAATCATCCGGAATATATGCAAACGGGACAAAAGTACAGGTATGGTTGGAAAGAAAAAGGTAAAACAAAATTGTATGTTACTTCGGGCGTTGGTATGGGAGGATTTCCATTCCGATTTTTCGCACAACCCGAAATTGTAGAAATAACGCTAGAGCAGAAATAAAACAAGAGTAAAAACTACCTACTTCTTATTTCCTTTGAAGTTATCGATCACACTTAAAAGCCTGTTCAAAGAGCCCACATCGTAACGTACCTGATGCCTGAGACGATTAAAGTCTAGTTTATTTACAACTCTCACAGTAGCATTATATTTCTTTGTATACGACTTGCCTACAAGCCTGTAGATATTATCCAGATCCTTAGCCGGATGGACTCTCGATTCTGAGTTTATGACATAAGGATCAAACCCAAGCCTATCTTTTATAAATCGTCCTGTCAGCCGTTTGTCTATTCTCTTGAAGTGATTCGTTTCTGCCATAAACCAGGCTTCTATTTCGTGTATTGCAATTACAATATCAAAATATGGAGCATCTGCTCTCAGTTTATTCGGCAAGAAGCGCAAACCTTTTTCCAGCTTCTCCAAATCATCTATGGGTATAGGATAAAGATCACGGACACCGATGATCATTTCATACCCTCTTTGTCGAAGGTTAGAAATGTTGTCTAATATCTCCGATTTTACCCTGTTGTCTGAGCCACAATCAAAAATAAGCACTTCGTACTTCGGATTTCGAGAAAATGACGAGTTCCGAACAATCTCTTGTTTGGGTATATTAGATCCTCCACGAAATTGTTTCTGAATAATATTAATCTGTTTATAGCCAAAGACTTCCTTTATCAAGCGATTTATAAAAATCTGCTCAGTCTGTCCTTCAACGAAAAAAGCAATGCGTCTCATCAAACGTTATTATCCTCATCCATAATGCCAAAACCTTTCTGGTAAAAGTCTGTGGCCAAAAAATCGAAGTTATTAAGTCCCGTATATTTAAAGTCTTCAAAAGTATCTTTCGAATTTGTATAATCGTAGAATATCGATTTGCTATGATCCCTACCTATTACAGACCAATAGCGAAGTGGTATTTGGTTCATAATATAGCGATCGTTTGTGGTCATAAAGAATTGCATATTGGATTTGTTCACCTTCTTAATAACAATGTCTGTTATTTTTTTAGAGCTTTCAAAATCAAGACCTTCTCCAATATCATCAATCAACATACAAAATGAAATATTCTTGAGCTTTGCATAATGCAGCAGTATCAATAAAGACAGAGCCCGATACATACCTTGAGACATTTCACGTTGAGAAACAGTATATTTACAATCTTCTTCAACGCATAGTCCGTAAAGTCCGTCAACCTCTTCTATATCGATTTTAGAAATATCATAGCCCAAATCCTGCATGCTCGACAGAATCTCTGATATAAAGGCTTCACCGAACAGCTCTCTCCCCTTGTAGAAAGCGTGAATCAAAGTCTCCGGGTCATCAATATCTTTATTGTTTTCCTCCCCGACGTAGTCCTTCACCAATTTCTTTTTCTCCAACTGGTTTGCAAACATATAGTTTCGAAGAGACCTCCCCCACTCTACAAAACTTTCGTAATAGGATTTCCCTTCGCTGTTTTGCAAAGTAATGGCCAGTTGATTATCTGACACATCCGCATCAAGTCTATTATTTTCAAGATCAATGAATATCTTCTTTTCCCTATCTAATAAGACTTTGTCATCAAACATCAGAACCTCTGTGATGATAGTCCTGTTTTTGAAGGCAAGTATATACTTATATGTGTTTTCACCCTCAGTAAAAATGATTTCAAAGTTTTCGCTAGGACTAACAGTTTGTTTTAAACTAATTTGTCCCGAAAATAAATTTGCAATTTGTCTTATCAGATTTAATGTCCGGCTTTTTCCGGATGCGTTTTTGCCCACCAAAAGATTTAGATTATCAAAGTAAGCATAATCATCATTACTGCCCACGATACTCCATTCGCGAGGCTCGCCCGCATAACGAATATATTTTAATGCACGAATTATCATTTGGGTCTATATTTTACAAAGAGTATAAAATTTACCTCCTCAAATATACACTTTTTTCTCTCTGTAAATAATCTTCGATGGAGAATTCAATTACAGATTCACCAGCTGATTCTTTATAGGCAAACATTTAAGAATGACTACTTCCGAACAAGTCGTCCGATATCGGACATTTACAAAAACGATAAACAACTGATTATATACAATTTACATTTTCGGCATACGACTTGATATAAATAGGTAGAATAATAAAACATTAGAAATGGACAGAGAGATACCATTAAGTGAGCAACGCAAAGAAAGACGTAAACAGATCATACGATATGGTGCTATTATAGTAGGTTTGGCAATAGTAGTTATTATCGTAGTAAATTTTCTGCAAGGTTCGATTTCTTCGAAAAATGTAATTATAGGAACTGTTGACAGAGGAACGATCGAAGTAACGGTAAATGCATCGGGCAAAGTGATTCCTCTGACCGAAGAAATTATTGTATCGCCTATCAATAGCCGGATACTGGAAGTATATAAAGAAGCGGGAGATTCGGTAAACAAAGATGAACCGATCTTAAAGCTCGAACTGGCCTCGATAGAAACAGACTACAAACAGAAACTGGACGAAAAAGAAATGAAGAAAAGCAAACTTATCCAGTCTCAAGTGAGTCTCGACAATACTATTTCGGATCTTCAAATGCAACTACAGGTAAAGGATATGAAGCTCAAACAACTACAAACTGAGCTTAAAAACGAAAGATATCTGGATAGCATCGGGGCAAGTACCTCAGACAAGGTACGCCAAGCAGCATTGAACTATGAAGTAGCAAAGCTTGAGCTCCAGCAACTAAAAGAACAAATAGTGAATGAAAAGAAAAATGCATCGGCCGAGGTCAAAGTCCAACAACTCGACCTGAGTATATTCGAAAAATCGCTGGCAGAAAGTGCCCGTCTCTTAAAGGATGCTCGTATATTATCGCCTCAGAGAGCAACGCTTACCTATGTAAATAATCAAATCGGTTCGCAAGTTTCTGCCGGAGCACAAATAGCTATTGTCTCAGACCTGAGTCACTTCAAGGTATTGGCAGAAATAGCAGACAGCTATGCCGAGAAACTCAGTTCGGGAGCTAAAGCCATAATAAAAATCGGACAATTGCAGCTGGAAGGAACGGTGGTAAATATAACCCCTTCGGTAAAGAACGGCGTAATTAATTTCACCGTTATGCTAAAAGACTCGGGTAATTCACGTCTCAGAAGTGGTCTGAAAACAGATGTATATGTTACACATGGAATACAGGATGATGTATTACGAATTCCGAATTCGACGTATTATATAGGAGCCGGAGAATATGAACTGTGGGTAGTGAAAAACGGAGAAGCGGAAAAGAAAAAAATAAAACTAGGCGAAAGCAGCTTCGAATATGTAGAAGTGATAAGCGGTCTCGAGAAAGGCGAACAAGTAATTATATCGGATATGAATCAGTACAAGAACAAGCAAAAATTAAAAATAAATTAATTCTATAATAGGTAATATAATTTTAGGGAGATCTTTTATACTCTTCCTAATTGAAGGAAGAGTATAAAAGTAAATAAAAAAATAATCATACATAAAATATCAGCACTATGTCAATAATCAATTTACAAGGGATTACAAAAATTTATAGGACGAAAGAAGTAGAAACAGTAGCATTGGAAAATGTAAATCTGGAAGTCGAAAAAGGGGATTTTCTGTCCGTTATGGGGCCATCAGGTTGTGGTAAAAGTACTATGCTAAATATCATGGGTCTACTCGATGTTGCAACCAATGGCAAAGTACTCATCAATGGTACAGAAACAAACAAGATGAAAGACAAAGAAATGGCGGAGTTCCGTAACAAAACACTTGGGTTTGTTTTTCAAAGTTTCCATCTTATAAATTCACTAAACGTACTCGACAATGTGGAACTTCCACTTCTTTATCGCAAGTCTGGAGACACTAGCCGCCGCGAATTGGCAAAGCATGTGCTGGAGAAAGTAGGTCTTTCGCACCGTATGAAACACTTCCCGTCTCAACTATCCGGAGGACAGTGCCAGCGTGTAGCCATAGCCCGTGCAATTATCGGTAATCCTCAAATCATTTTGGCCGATGAGCCTACCGGAAACCTTGACAGCAAGATGGGTACGGAAATTATGGATCTACTGTTTGAGTTGAATAACGAAGGTACAACAATAGTAATGGTGACGCACGATGAGCTGATAGCAAAAACGACTAAACGCATCGTTCGTTTCTTCGACGGAAGACGTGTAGAATAAGCCTCCGACTCTTTTTCTTCTCAAAAAAAATAGGCGGTATACGCCCTAAGCATTAAAGTTAGATGAATATAGAATGAATATAAGTTATTTGAAACAAGCTATAAGATCGATAAAGGACAATCCTTACACTGCGCTTATATCCATTATAGGTGTCTCATTGTCTATTTGTATGATCATATCGTTATTAGTTGCCATCCAAGCTAAGGTTATGGATCTGGAACCTGAAACTAACCGATCAAGGTCGTTATATGTAAAATGGGTTGGAGTAAAGGAAAAGAATACAGGAAATTTCGTTGTCGATGGCTTCATGTCAATAAAAACAATCAGAGAATGTTTCTTGTCACTAAAAACACCCGAAGCGGTTACTATTTCTTCCTTTATTCATTCGCATCTGGCCACTCTACCGGGAGGAGGAAATCAGAAAAGATGTTATGTACTGTATACTGATGATACTTTCTGGAAAGTTTTTGACTTTAAGTTTATAGAAGGAAACGGATATAACAAACAGGAGTTAGAATCGGGTATCAAAAAAATAGTCATCAGTAAGCAATTAGCACGTACGATATTTGGAACAACAGAAAATATCATTGGCAAACAAATGCAATTGAGCTTTATAACATATACAGTATCAGGAGTAGTCGAAGATCTTTCGCCGATAACTGTTGCCACATATGCCCATGCTTGGATACCTTATACATCGATAAATAAAGAGCAAAACCTAGATGCTGAAGGAATAACAGGGATGTATAAATGCCAGATTATAGCGCATTCTTCGAAAGATTTTGATGCCATCCGCAAAGAAACAGAACAGCAAATCAGTCGCTATAATACGACATTAGCCAATTATAAGGTAGAACTCTATGGCCAGCCGGATACCCGATATGTAGAAGATCATCGATTTGGCTCAGGGTATCCCGATATGAAAAATTCATACTTGTCGGATATAGGACTGATATTAATTCTGCTAACTGTACCCGCAATTAATCTATCTGGTCTCACATTATTTCGAATGAGAAAAAGAATTGCAGAACTAGGAGTCAGAAAAGCATATGGAGCGACCAACAAAGATCTCATATGGCAGGTATTAAGCGAACAGATGGTATACTCTCTCATTGGTGGAGTACTTGGGCTACTATTGTCCTTTATTTTGGTTCATTTCATAAGTGATTTTGGTTTTAATCAAAATAATTATTTGGGGCTAGATATCAGAGGAGATTTTAATATGTCTGTATTCATTACTCCATTCACATTTCTGACAACGTTTATCTTTTGCCTTATTATCAATTTCTTGAGTGCCGGAATTCCAGCATGGAGAGTATCAGCAGCCCCGATAGTAGAATCTTTAAAGGAGGAATAAAGCATGTTAAAACAAATATTTAGAATAATAATAAATCAACGTAAAAATAACTTCTGGATATTACTCGAATTGCTATTTGTTGCGGTATGCTTTTGGTATATAGTGGATTATATGCTAGTCCTAAAATCTGTAGAAAATATTCCATTAGGATTTAATATAGAGCACACATATCGTATCGACCTAAATGAACGTATACAGGGAAGTGACAATTATATATCTCCCGAAGAAAAGACTACAACTACCGGTGAAGATCTATTATCTATCATGGAGCTTGTCAGGCAACACCCTGCGATAGAATCGGCATCTCTTTCCGTTGCCTCGCAACCCTATGCGGCAACACCATATAGTTTGATCTTCTATAAAAAGCTATTCTATAACAATACAGGAATATCAGCGCAGGAATATAAAGTTACCCCATCGTTCTTTGATGTTTTCAAAACACAATCTACCGATGGTAAGGACTTGAAAAAAGCATTTAATGCAAAATCTGTGATTATATCTTCAAATACAGCTACCGAGCTCGTGAAGAATATTGATCCTGTTGGTAAAAATATACTAATAGGAGAAAACGGATTAGAAAAACAAATAACAGCACAATATGTCCCAATCAGATGGACAGAATATTATAAGGCCAACCTTTCATTCTGTATTTTACTATCAGAAGAGGAGATCATTAAAACTGTAAATCCTGACAATCTATCCCAAATGGAACTATGCATACGTGTAAAAGCCAATATGGATAACGGTTTCACTGATAACTTCATGAAAGATATGGCATCCAAGTTGATGATTGGTAATATATACCTGATGGATGTTCGACCAACTTCATATACAAGAAAAGCTGTAATAATCCCTGTGGAAAGCACGATCAAAGTTAGATCCATCTTATTAGTTTTTTTATTGATCAATATCTTTCTAGGTATATCGGGTGTATTCGGTCTTCGTACACAGCAACGTCAAAACGAATTAGGACTGCGGATTGCTGTAGGCTCTCCCAAAATAAAAATACAAATATTAGTGATTACAGAGGGATTCCTATTATTGTCAATAGTCATGATACCTGTTATAATCATAGCGCTCAATTTCGGACTATTTGAACTTGTACATCTCGATTGGGTAGCATTCACTTTTTTACGCTTTATAATCGGCATATCGATCACCTATGCTATTATGGCTCTGATTATTCTTGTTGGTGTATGGTATCCGGCATACAGGGCTACAAAAATAAATCCGACAGAAGTATTGCGAAACGAATAAAAATTTTGAATAAAACAGAATAATATATGTATAAAATATATTTCAAACAGGCTTTGGGAATGCTGAAACAAAACAAGTTTATCAGCATAATCACTATCACAGGTACAGCATTGGCTATAATGATGGTTATGGTCATCATAGTGACCGACTCCATTAAGCATGTAGATATAGCACCTGAAGTAAACAGAAGCAAGACCTTCTATGTGAAACGCTATACCAAAAAGAGCAAAGATCAAACTAAAAACAGGATATGGCAAAGTACAATCAGCTACGAATTGTATAAAAATTACCTCTCCGAATTTAAAACGCCCGAATATACTACAGCTGTTGACAAGGCATGGAATGGCAATCAGTTTATGGTAAAAAAGGAGAATGCGAACGAACGTTTCTTATCGGAGATCAAAATGGTAGACGCTAGTTACTGGAAAGTACTATCCTTTACTTTTCTGGATGGAAAACCATTTACGGAAGAAGACTTCAAATCAGGCATACGCAACGCTGTTATTTCAGAAAATCTTGCAAAAAAAGTTTTTGGGAACAATGGAGCTTTAGGCAAAAATATAGAAATAGACTTTAACCTATACAAAGTGATCGGTATTATAAAAGATGTGCCCCAGACCTTTACATACGGATACGGAGAAGCGTATATACCATATACCTCGAAGAATGGGTACAACAACAGGAGCTATCATATTTTATACCTATTGAAGGATAAAAAAGACGCAACGGCATTAACGGAGGAAATACAGAAAGCTCAACGAAAATTTGATAGTGGCGACCCCGAAAACAATATAACGTTTCATGGTCCTTACAATCAGAGACAGCTCTCGATGGAAGAAACCAGGGATATGAAACCGGATGAAAAAACAGCCAATAGAAAAATGATATTCATTTTTACCGTTTTGCTTCTCATTCCGGCAGTTAACTTATCCAGCTTTAGTATGTCTCAAATAAAAAGACGAATCGAAGAAATAGGAGTAAGAAAAGCTTTCGGAGCAAAAAAATATATAATACTGATTCAGATTTTGTTCGAAAATCTAATTACAACTTTCATAGGCGGCATTATAGGATTGATATTGTCATACTTCATTGTAATGTGGCTTAAAAGCTGGCTACTAGATGTAGGGGCAGAGAGTGCTATACCAATTCATGCTTTAATATCATACCCTGTATTAGTAGGTGTATTCTTAGCATGCTTTGTTCTCAACCTTCTTTCGGCAGGGATACCGGCATACAGAGCGTCAAAAGCAGCCATAGTTGATTCTTTGAACAAAAAAAACATGTAACAATATGATAAAGCAAATTTTTAAAATAATATGGAGTGAGCGAAAAATCAACATTTGGATATTATTCGAACTCGTACTGGTCTTTTGTATCCTTTGGTTTTGTGTAGATTACATCTATTTTTTCACAAAACGTTACTTAGAGCCAACAGGCTATAATGTAGAACACGTTTACAACATCAATATGGGTATAAAAGAAGAAGGTCATGTACTTATAAATAATGGAACGGATGCTCAAAAAGATTCATTAGTCAACATCGTATGGACTATCGTAGATCGTATAAAGAAATATCCTGATATAGAATATATAAGTCTCTCTTCGGCTGCTGTTCCTTATTCGGGTTCATTTATGAGCAATAAAGCCTCTTTGGATACGATGGTTGATTACATTCAGTTCAAATCGGTTAGTCCTGACTATTTTAATGTTTTTAAAATCAACTTGCAACAAGGACAAGTAGAGAACTGGAATAACACGGATAATATAGTTATCAGTGGGAATAAAGATAATCAATTTTTGAAGCACGATGCCAAACAAATAAAATCACTCGTAACTGGAGATAATGAAAACAAACAAGTAATTGGTGTTGCAGCATCTTCCAAGAGAAGTGAGTTTGACGAACACAATCCGATAGTTTACACATTATTATCCACAAACGACAGGGAAACAGTCTATTTTGACGGAATCGAAATTTGTGTACGGGTAAAAGCCGAAGCCGATAAAAATTTCATTGAACGATTTACAAAAGATATGCAAGAACAAATTGCGATGGATCCTTATTTTTTATCGTCTGTGACATCTATCAGTGACCTTAGAAAAGACTTTATGAAATGGAACAAATACGATAATAACTTCAAAAGTATTTTTTCTATATCATCGTTCCTTTTCATAAATATCTTTCTCGCTGTAGTAGGCACATTCTGGTTTAGGGTACAGACCCGACGTAACGAAATTGGCTTAAGAGTAGCTGTAGGATCAACCCGAATGAATATAAAAGCTTTATTTATTCTCGAAACTCTCTTCTTATTGCTATTAGCCAGTCTTATAGCCACACCGATATGCATAAACATCGCTTTGGCGGATATACTAAGAGATATTGGAGTACCGTCCATAGATAGAGGAGAAGAGCCTATACGGATAAGCCAATATTTTATCAATTATTTATTTACTGCTTTGATCCTGATCACAATATCAATATCTGCAGTACTTTATCCATCGTGGAGGGCATCAAGGATACAACCGGCAGAAGCTCTGCGAGACGAATAAAACAGAAACAAAACAAAGAGTATGAAAAAGATTTTTTCTTCTATACTATTGCTGGCTTTATTTACAGGTTTGCGAGCACAAGATACGATTACAGTAAATCTGCCTGAGGCTATTCAACGAAGTGTCTCTATCTCGGTAGATGCTGTTGTAGCTCGCAACCAATTTAAATCAAGTTATTGGGGATATAGAACATATAAAGCCGAACTGTTACCCGAAGTAACGTTAAATACAACCCTGCCCTACTATTCTAAATCATACAATGCATTTCAGAATTCGGACGGAACATACACATTTGTAAGCAACGACTATAGTAAAATAGACGCAGGAATATCCATATCCCAAAATATCCCATTAACAGGCGCTACACTCTCCGTAGAAAGCAGTTTTCAAAGATTAGAGCAATACGGAGGCAACGGTTCTACAAGATACATGGCAATTCCGGGATCGATAACACTCCAACAACCTATTTTTGGATTCAACCGTGTGAAATGGTTACAAAAAATAGAGCCGGTGAAGTATCAGGGAGCAAAACAGCAATTGGTCGCCGATATGGAAGATGTATCTAATACCGCAATCCAGTACTACTTCAATTTGCTCTTAGGGCAAATAAATATGGAAATAGCGCAGCAGAATTTAAAAAACACAGAGAAGCTCTATACGATAGCCGAAGCAAGAAGAAAAATAGGACAAATTTCAGAGAATGATTTATTGCAACTGAAAGTCTCATTACTAAAAGCGGAGTCATACCTCACAGATGCACAAGCCTCTTTAAGTTCAAGAATGTTTCAGTTGCGTTCCTTCCTTGGGTATGGAGAAGACATTATCATTAAGCCCGCTATACCGGAAGGGCTTCTAAGTAGAATGCCGGTTTTGTCTTATCCGCAGGTGGTAACTTTGGCACGAGAAAACAACCCCTTTACGCAGAATATCCAGAAAAGAATGCTGGAAGCGTCTCGCGATGTAAGCCAGGCAAAAGCAGACCGTTGGAATGCGACATTGTTTGTTTCATTTGGAATGTCGGGACAGGAAGACCGTTTTGCACAAGCCTTCAACAGCAACAAATGGAGAAACAACCAAGTCGTTAATGTTGGTATCAAAATACCGATCTTGGATTGGGGCAAAAGCAAAGGAAAAGTAAAAATAGCTGAAGCTAATCGTGAAGTGGAAAACTCTAAGATAGAAAAAGAGCAGATAGATTTCAATCAAAATGTATATCTTCGTGTACAGAACTTTAATAGTCAGTCGAAGCAATTGGAACTGGCAAAAGAAACAGATATAATTGCACAGCAACGTTACAATACGTCTATCGAAGCGTTTGTATTAGGTAAAATTGATGTATTAAACCTGAACGACTCCCAATCTTCGAAAGATGAAGCCAGACGTAATTATATCGAACAGATGTATCTGCTATGGTCATATTATTATCAGATAAGAAGTCTGACCCTGTACGATTTTTTAGATAATAAAGAAATATCCGCTGATTACAATAAGATTGTTGATTAACTTGAAAATCATTATTTTTATCCACTAGAACGAAGATTTTTATGATACTGATCTGTGACGACGATGCTGCTATACGTTCATCCCTTTCTTTAGTATTAAAAAGGGCCGGATATGAAACAGCGAATGTAACATCCCCGCAAGAGGCAATTGCTTTTGTAAAAGCCACATCTCCCGACCTGATCCTGATGGATATGAATTATACCAAAGGAACAAGCGGAGAAGAAGGACTTACTTTACTGAAGCAGGTAAAAATTTATTGCCCTGACGTACCTGTTATACTTATTACGGCGTGGGGATCTATCAACCTTGCAGTCAGAGGAATACAAGCCGGTGCTTTTGATTTTGTCACCAAGCCTTGGAACAATATGGCGTTACTGAACACCATTCAGACAGCGATACAGTTGAAAGAGGGAAGTGAAAAAGAGGCAGCCGGAAACAACTCACATATCAGTAGCGACGAGACTTTCCGAAATGATAAGATTATAGGCAAGTCTCCCCTCTTACAAAATGTATTCAATACAATTTCGCGCGTAGCCAAAACAAATGCCTCTATCCTTATTACAGGCGAAAGTGGTACAGGAAAAGAACTTATAGCAGAAGCTATTCACGAGAACAGCGACAGAAAAAAGAATCCATTTGTGAAGGTAAACCTAGGGGGTATTTCACAATCTCTTTTCGAAAGTGAAATGTTTGGTCATAAAAAAGGAGCGTTTACCGATGCTCATTATGACAGAATTGGTCGCTTCGAATTAGCAAATAAAGGAAGCATCTTCCTCGATGAAATAGGAGAATTAGATGCGGCATGTCAGGTGAAATTATTAAGAGTGTTGCAAGATAAAACGTTTGAATCGTTAGGTGACAGCAAGCAAAAGCAAGTTGATGTACGTGTCATTAGTGCAACCAATCGCAATCTTGCCGACATGGTCTCTAAAGGCACATTCAGAGAAGACCTGTTCTATCGGATCAACCTTATCACAATAAGAGTTCCGGCTTTGCGTGAGCGGATAGATGACATTCCACTACTCGTAAAACATTTCGCAAAAAAACAAGTCGAAATAAACGGATTAGAAAATATTGAATTTACATCAGAAGCGATTAGCTTCTTGAAAAGATTACCATATCCCGGAAATATAAGAGAATTAAAAAATCTGGTAGACAGAGTTATTCTCGTTTCAGGTAAAAATATACTTACCGATAGCGATTTTAAAGATCAATATACAGCAATCCCCAATTCATCGTATACACTCCCCGACTCTATCTATCCTTTAGATGAGTTGGAGAAAAAGATGATAGAAAAAGCAATGGAACTATATGGTGGTAATCTCTCGAAGGTGGCAACAGCACTAGGCGTAAGCAGACAAGCATTATACAGAAGGCTGGAGAAATATGGAATAAGCACAAATGATTAGGGGCTATGAAATCAAAAATCTTATTCTGGATATTAGCAGTTCTTGTTTTTGGTTCTTTATTAACTGTAGGGTTTGTTTTTTTTAGAACAGACCTATACAAGTTTCTACTTATAGAAGGAATAGCTATCCTTGCTATTATATTTTTTATCACACTTTACTACCGACTTATAAAACCATACCAGATTATTAGCGATGGAATGGAACTACTAAAAGAACAGGATTTTTCTACGCGTCTGCGTCCCGTTTCCGATAGCGAAGCCAACAAGCTGATTGAGATTTTCAATAAAATGATGGATCAGTTGAAAGACGAAAGGCTGCAAGTGAGAGAGAAAAATCATTTTCTTGATTTGCTTATACAAGCATCCCCACAGGGAGTAATCATTTTAGATTTTGACGATAAAATCACAGAGGTTAACCCATCCGGACTACGCCTGTTGAGTATAAACAATATCAATGACGTAAAAAATAAAAAGCTCGATGAATCGGGAATAAATATAGGAGATCAACTAAGCAAACTAAAGCAAGGAGAAGATGTAGTGATACGCAGTTCGGGTATAACAATGTATCGTTGCTCCCGCTCTTCGTTTATAGATAGGGGCTTTGCGCATCCTTTTATCCTCATCGAAGAGTTGACACATGAATTACTAAAGATTGAGAAAAAATCATACGAAGGCATTATCCGTATGATGGCACATGAAGTAAACAATTCGGTGGGGGCAGTAAGTTCTACTCTTAATGTTATCTCGGATATATTACAACAGAATGAAAACAGCGAATTGATCGATGTATTGCCTGCTGTAGACGCATCCTTCGACAGATGTAAGCATTTGGGGCATTTTATCAGTAACTTTGCCGAAGTTGTAAAAATCCCCGAACCATCGGTATCCGATGTAAGCATAAATGAGTTGGCTCGGTCTGTCGAATCTCTCTCCCGAGCAGAATGCTTAAAAAGGAATATAAATCTTAAATTGAGTCTGACTACCGGGAAAGATTTAGCATGTATCGACAGTATACAATTTGAACAAGTACTGGTCAATATTGTAAAAAATGCCTACGAAGCAATAGACAAAAATGGAGATATAAATATCATTACTACCTCTCAGCCTCTTTCCATCACCATTGAAGACAATGGACCTGATATACCGGAAGAAACAAAACAAAAACTATTTACTCCTTTCTTTACTACCAAACAGACAGGTCAGGGAATCGGATTAATGTTTGTTCGTGAAGTCTTGCTTAATCATAATTGCAAATTTGACTTAAAGTCTGAAAATGGTTGGACAAAATTCGAGATCTTTTTCTAACAACAGGCATTTGTATTCATATCTGAGAGATGCGATCACATCGTATCCTTGATATCGGGAGAAATAAAACTATATAAAATAGGGGCATTATACTCTTTCCCTTTTTTTCGTTCGTCCAGTTGAATAACAAATCCTTCCTGAAGTATTTTTCGTTGAAAGTTTCGCCTGTCAAGCTTTTTATTTAAAAATATTTCATGGATCTTTCTCAATTCGGTCATCATAAATTTTTCGGGAAGCAGCTCATATCCTATAGGTATTATTGGCATTAAAAGTTTGATTGACTCTTGTGCCTTTTTTATAATAAGCTCATGATCTGAATACATAGCAGGCAATTTATTTATATCATACCAATGTAATTGCTTTTTTTCGGACACAAAGTCATTTACCTCATCATACTTCACCAAAGCAAAGTAGCCCATTGTTATAAATCGCCTTAACAGCCATTTTCCATCATTCCTTACCGAGCTATATTGAGCTACATAGTCTAAGTTTTGTTTCATGATAGTTCTGTTAGGATCACTAAACAATGCAAATTGCTTTAGGAAAATATTGCTCAACCCGGTATAAAGTTCCAGTATCCTATGTGCCGCTTGATCAGCACTTTCGTCATTAAAAACAAAACCTCCTAATAGAGCCTTATAATTGTTTATGCCAAAATCTCTCAGCAGAACTTTTATTTTTCCCTTGTGAAAAGCTATTATAACACAATCTACCGAAAAGCCTGGGTGCGAGTTCTCTGCGGTATGATCTTCATATGTCAACGTCGTTAAATCTTTCATAATCTAAGCAATAGGCATCTATATCCTCTCAAAATTAATGAGTCTGTAAAATTAGAGAATATATTCCGAATAAAAATATGATTAATAATGTCAAATTGTGTTGTAAAACATATATGCGTATTTTGTACGCACATTAATTTTTTTCTTCAAAATCAATAAATATATTTGCAAAATATACATGCGTTTACATAACGCACCTAAATATAAATATCAATATTATGAAAAAGAAGTATATTCCAATATTCCTACTCGGAATATTGAGTTTGCAATGTACACAGCCAACTAAAACCGATGATTACATCCTTGTAGAAAATAAAGGTGGCCCTACATTAGGGTACTCAGCAGCATCAGGTGTAAAAATCATTACGGTTGACGATCTAAAGTTTAAAGACCTCAACAAAAACGGAAAGCTGGATAAGTATGAAGATTGGCGTTTGCCTGTACAAGAAAGAGCAGAGAATCTCGCTTCACTGATGTCTATAGAACAGATAGCTGGTCTGATGCTATACAGTGCACACCAATCGTTACCGGCTAAGGAAAGTGGGTTTTTAGCAGGGACATACGATGGAAAGTCCTTCACCGAAAGCGAAGCGAATGCTTGGAATCTAACCGATCAACAAAAGAAATTCTTAAAAGAAGATAACCTACGACATGTATTAGTTATGGGTATCCAAAGTCCTGAAGTAGCAGCTCGCTGGAACAATCAGATGCAAGCTTACATAGAAGGTCTTGGATTAGGTATTCCGGGAAACACAAGTTCAGACCCTCGACATTCGGGACAATTGGTTGGATCTTCGAATCCTGAATTCAACGCAGGAGGAGACCGCATATCTATTTGGCCTGATGGGTTAGCTATGGCAGCTACATTTGACCCTTCTATAGTGAAACAGTTCGGAGAAGTGGCAGCTAAAGAATATAGAGCATTAGGCATAGCAACTGCGCTTTCACCTCAAATAGATTTAGGCACCGAGCCTCGCTGGTTCCGTATCAACATGACATTTGGTGAAAGTCCGGAATTGGCAACAGATATGGCTCGCGCTTATATTGATGGCTTCCAAACTTCGGAAGGTAATGCAGAGATTAAAGACGGATGGGGCTACAACAGTGTAAATGCAATGGTAAAACACTGGCCTAGTGGAGGTCCCGAAGAAGGAGGCCGAGACGGGCATTGGGCTTTTGGAAAATTTGCAGTGTATCCGGGAAATAATTTCGAAACACATCTAACACCATTCCTCGAAGGTGCTTTCAAGTTGGAAGGCAAAACGAATAAAGCATCAGCCGTTATGCCATACTATACAATATCATACAATCAGGCAAAAGACGGAACAAACTATGCTAATGGATTTAGTAAGTATATCATAACAGACCTTCTGCGCGACAAGTATGGATATGATGGCGTAGTGTGCACCGACTGGCTGATTACAGGAGATGAAGGGAAATCTCCGGGAGATTTTGCTGGAAAGCCATGGGGAGCAGAAAAACTGTCTATTTCCGAAAGACATTACCTAACCATCATGGCGGGAGTTGATCAGTTTGGAGGCAACAATGATAAAGAACCTGTATTAGAAGCTTATCGCATGGGTGTAAAAGAGCATGGAGAAGAATTTATGCGCAAACGCTTCGAACAATCGGCAGTTCGTTTATTAAAGAATATATTTCGGGTAGGGCTTTTCGAAAATCCGTATCTCGATCCTAAAGAAAGTGAAGCAACAGTTGGTTGCGAAGCATTTATAAAGGCGGGTTATGAAGCTCAACTGAAGTCTATCGTATTACTAAAAAATAAATCGACAGTATTACCTGTGAAGGATAGCAAGAAAACGGTATATATTCCTAAGAAAATAAATCCTTCTGTTAGAGACTGGTGGGGCAATATAACTCCAGAAACTGAGGCAATACCCGTAAATCTTGACTTAGTAAAACAGTATTACAATGTAACAGACAATCCTCAAAATGCAGATTTTGCTCTTGTATTTGTAAACTCTCCGCATAGCAATAGTGATGGTGGAGGTTATGATAAAGAAGATAGAAAAGCCGGAGGAAATGGATATGTTCCTATTTCTCTACAATATGGGCCTTATACAGCTACAGAAGCCAGAAGTCACAGTATCGCCGCAGGAGACCCAGTAGTAGATCCTTCTATAACAGACAGATCATACAAAGGAAAGTCTACAACCGTAGTTAATACAAAAGATTTGAATACAATACTAGATACAAAAACACAGATGGGTGACAAGCCTGTTGTAGCTGTTGTAAACGCTACCAGACCGATGGTATTTAACGAATTCGAAAACAAAGTAGAAGGCATAGTCATTCGTTTTGGTGTATCAGACAAGGCGGTAATGGATATTGTTTCGGGTAAAGCAGAACCTTCGGGTTTACTTCCTGTGCAAATGCCGGCTAACATGGTTACAGTAGAAAAGCAGAAAGAAGATGTTCCTTTCGATATGGAATGCCACACAGATACAGAAGGCAACACTTATGATTTCGGATTTGGACTCAACTGGAAAGGCGTAATAAAAGATGCACGCAACCAGAAATATATAAAGAATTAATACAGACACAGAAACTATTAGTCACCTCAATATACACATTAATTAACCTATTTAACCTTTAAAATTTTATGAGCAAATTGAAAATTCTCTTTGCCGCTATCTTGCTATGCATAACACCATACGTGTTTGCTCAAGATGCAAGTAAAGATAACACTGTTACTTTTTATGTAACAAGACATGGTAAAACTATACTGAACACCTTAGTGCAGGCTCAAGGGTGGGCAGACACCCCTCTGACTCCACCCGGAGTAGCTGTGGCCGAGTATTTGGGTATCGGAATGAAAGACGTTCCTCTGAAAGCGGCTTACTCCAGCGACTTGGGTAGAGCCCGTCAAACAGCCCGTATCGTTTTAGAGAAAAAGGGGCAGAAAGACCTTCTTTTACAAGAAGATGAAGGATTGCGCGAAGCTTGTTTTGGTAGTTACGAGGGCAAACCAGATGAGAAAATGTGGGGAGACGCTGCCCTTAGAATCGGACTACGCAACATGAAAGAGTTTTTTGAAGCAATGAAGACCGACAACCAAGTATACATCAATGCCATGCAGGCACTAAAAGATTTGGATGAATTGGGCATGGCTGAGAACTATTACGACGTAAAAAAGAGAGGGCAGGCTGCATTTAAAGCAATTGCAGAAAAAGAAGCAAAATTAGGCGGAGGGAATGTATTAGTTGTCGTTCATGGAATGTTTATCGGGATACTTCTATCAGACTTAGATAGCTCGGGTAAATTTATCCAACCTACCCACCTTGGAAACGCATCTGTAAGCAAGGTAATCTACAAAGATGGTAAATTCACTGTAGAGTCGGTAGGTGATATGAGTTATGTAGAAAAGGGCAAAGCTGCCTCCAATTAGTAAAAAAAAATCGAAACACTAAAACAAACAGAATGAAGACAAATAAATATCTTTTCTTAGCTCTATTTCTTGCATTTACAGGTGTAGGAATGAATGCTCAGGAAAAAAATAAATCGAAAAAAGAAGCTGCCGGCGAGGTCAAAGAAGGCGATCGCAATGTGATGCTTAATGCCGCAAATAATACCGGGCCGCGCGATGTTAATATCGGATTACCGGCTAGTACAGGAGGTACAACAGTGTTAGAGAATGGTATACCAACTGTATTCTTTTATTGGCCCGAACTACCACCACGAGCATGGCGTAATGATGCGTCAATTGCAAAAAGAAAAATGCTTGACTTGGGACAAACTGCCGTTCGTGTTGGAGAAGTGGGCGTATCGTTAAGCACTTTCAACAATCTGGGTACTGATAAATTTCAGGGCAGAGGCTCGTTGAATTCAAACCACTTCGGATTAATGCGTGGAGATATTAATCTTAGCGGACCTATAAACCAAAAAGGACTTAAATTCTCTGTCGGTGCATACGGGAGTTTCGACCCGGGTACATTCAAACCTAAAGGTATTACAAGATATTATAACGACAAGGCTCAGTTGTATAAGGCAGCTTTGACGCAGGAGTACAAGGGAGAAAATATAAAAGGGTCTATAACTGCATTCTACAAGTATGCTAATATCGACAACATTAACAATAAGTATAGTCCATTCCGCTTCGATAGAAATGGAAAGGTCTCAGAACTTGATAATTTTAGGTTAGGTCGAGACTCTTATATCGAACAAAGCGGCGTACTTACGTTGAAAGATGCTTACACAGGGCAAGCTGTAAAAAGAGATCCGGTTAAAGATTATGGAACAGCTTCACATACTTTAGATATTATCGGTAAAAATACACTTTCAAATGGCCTAAACATTGACTACATCCTGCGTTATCGTTATGCAAAAACAGGTATGTATACTGCTGTAATGACAGGAGTTGAGAATGTTTCCAACCTTTCCGGCAAGTTAAATTATGTAGATGACGGAAGTGCCTATGCCGGAGAAAATGTACAAAGTGTAATGAATCTGGCTTCGAGAAGAACTCCGATGAATACATTAATGGGTACAGTAGAAGTAGGAAGAAAATCGGGTAACCACAAATGGTCTGTTGGTATTGATCAGTGGTATTTTGAGACTCATAATTTCCTGACCGAATCATCTCAATATTATCAGGAAGTAGCTCCTAATCCTAGGAAACTAAAACTAATCACCAATACAAATCCAAATGGAGATATGAGGTTAAATGCAAACTATGAGTACTATGATGGCAGCGAAAACAAAACCGCACTGTTCTTCTTAGACAAATGGGATGTATCGAATGTCGTTACTTTAGACTTTGGTGCTCGCCTGCAATACTTCAACTTAAGAGGTAATTATATAAAAAGCGGCGACAGAAAAGATCAAAATGGTAACATACGTTTGATTGGTGATGCACCGAAATCAGATATTAAACACGATTGGTTGACAAAGGCTGTAATGGTAAATGCTGTAATCAAGTTGACAGACAAATTTGGTTTGCTAGGAGAAGCTGTTTACAATGAAGATGGAGCCCACTTGAACAAATATTCATCGGGTAAAGACCCTCAGTTAGAAATTTCAAAAGTTCCTGAGGCGGCAATAGGAGTATTTTACAATCACAAGTTTGTTAGCTTAGTATCAAAGGCAACATACATCAACAGGAATAATTACCGTACCACTGTGAATTTCTCAAATCCGAATAATAGCTCCGATGTTGAAAGAGCGATGACACAATACGATGTACAGACATTAGGATGGACTACGGATGTATTATTTACTCCTGCGAAAAGCTTCAATTTACATTTTCTATTGACATTGCAACAACCAAAATATAAAAACTTCAACGGAGACCTTAAATTCTCCGATGGAACAGTCTCTTCTTACGATTTTGGAGATAAGACAGTGACCGGAGTTCCAAAGGTATTAATAGAGATAGATCCTAGTTATACTTGGAAAGATTTAAGAGTTTGGGCTAGTGCAAGATACTTTAGCAAGCAGTATTTCAACAAACCAAATACACTATACTTTGATGGACGTTGGGAGACATTTGCAGGTGTAAATTACAAAGTCTCTAAAAACTTTGATGTAAGTGCTACTTTCGTAAACTTGCTGAATCAACGTGGTGTTTCGGGCTCTATTCCTGATGCAGACCTGATCGTTACCGATGCAGATGTGAAGAGTAAAGAAGGTACTGTAATGTCGGGTACATACATCCGTCCTTTTACAGCCGAATTTGGAGTGAAGTATAAGTTCTAACTAGTTAAATTATAAAGTTATGAAAACAAGAATTACATTAGCCATTTTAGTTTGTTCTTTAATTTCGCTGAATATATTTGCGCAAGACAAAAAGATAAGAGATAAGAGAACAAACCCTGATTTATATTACTTGGAAGAATCGGAAGTCGCAAATAGTCTGGAACTCTTACCTCCTCCACCCGAAGCCAATAGCATTCTTTTCTTATACGATAAAGCTCAACATGACTGGGGAAAACTGCAAAGAAATACCCCTAGAGGAGAACAGGCTGTGAGTGACGCACAGATAGGAGGCAATGGTGTACCATTGGCTTTTTCTGAGGCTTTTGGAATTGAAATCACCCAAGAACAGACCCCTGAAATATACAAACTAATTATCAATATGCGTGAGGATGCCGGAGACTTGGCTACCCGTCATGCTAAGGTGCATTATATGAGGGTTCGTCCTTTCAGTTTTTACAATGAACAAACTTGCCTACCCGAACATCAACACGCACTGTCAACCAATGGTTCATATCCATCAGGTCATACAGCAATCGGTTGGGCAACGGCACTTGTTTTGGCTGAGATAAATGTTGATAGACAAAATGAAATTTTGAAACGTGGATATGAAATGGGACAAAGCAGAGTTATCTGTGGATACCATTTCCAGAGTGATGTTGATGCTGCCAGATTAGTATCGAGTGCAGTTGTAGCACGCTTACATGCGAATGATGCATTTATGGCACAACTTAAAAAAGCGAAAGATGAATTTGCAACTCTTCAAAAAGCAGGTAAGGTAAAGCCTAGTGATAAGAAGTAAGTTCGAAGAATTGGGTACACGTTCGGTAAAAAGACAATAATACAAATGTGTAACTAAATAAAATTAAATATTTATTACGGAGAGAGGCTACTGTTTTAGTAGCCTCTTTTTGTTGAATCACTAGATAACAATCAACTATAATTAATTTTATTATTTATCTATATACAAACCAATAGAGAAAAAAGAAACAGAAAAGTTACAAATAAAAAGAGTAAAATAACTGTCACTTTTGTCACCTTTTTCATTAAAGAATGTATAGATCAGAATTATTCGAAGTGTATAATAAAAGCAGCCCGATGATAATAAATATCACTCGAGCTGCCTTCTTTATAAATTGGAGTTATAGCCTATCTGTTCAGAAAGACAAAGGGATCAGAAGTTTCAAGCTGAAATTTCGCCCCATGTTATACACCCCTTGCCTGCCTGTCACAGGATTTTCATCGGCATACTTCAATCTGCTCAAATGGTTCTGATAAGCTTTATCTGTCAGATTATTCACAGCGAAGAAAAGTGAAGCTATCGTTTTCCCCTTGTGGACAAAGTCGGTACCTATCGAAGCGTTGAAAAGGGTATAAGCTGGTGTCGGTGTCTCAGTTCTAAAAGCTGAATAAACTTTACTCTGCTTCAAGTTGCTTTCTACACCAAAAGAGATATAGGTATTGTTAAGTAACTTCTTACCGTGACGTATCAGATCGTAACGAATATCAGATATAAGCTTAGGAGCCGGTGTAAACGGAAGATACTTTGTAGAATCAGGCTGGTTTAGCTGTACGGAACTTACATACGAAAATGAGTTCTGAAAATGCAGTTGCTCCACAGGGTGTATATCAACACTGATTTCACCACCCATAATACGAGCATCACCTGATACAAACTGATATGTCTTATAGCCATCGGTAAGCAAGTCTTCCCCATTAGTGTCCAATAATTTATGAGAAAAGATATAGTTATTTATCCTATTGGCAAACAGAGACAGCTCTCCCGAAATAAGCGGAGAGGAGTAACCTAGCCCCCAGTCAGCCTGCCAGCTATTTTCGGCCTTTAGGTCACTGTTTCCTTTCTCATAGCGAATTGTACCTTCGTGAGCACCATTAGATGCAAGCTCACTCATATTTGGAGCACGAAATCCATGTGATACATTCAACTTTGTATTCCATTCGTCCGAAAACTGATAAGTCAATCCTAAACTGGCACTAACACCGGTAAAGTTTCGGGAAAAGGCATGAAACTTTTCTTCAGCATCGGGGCTTGATGGGGTAACAGCCTCTTCTTGTTCATTCAAGAACAATTCTTTAGCCTTATTATAGCGGCGATCGATACGTAATCCGCCGCTAATATCAAGAGCTCCGATATTTTTGCTTACCAATGCAAAAGCTCCTATATCAAACAGGTTATACTCAGGTATCAGAAACTCCGATCCTTTGTTTAACGATCGTTGATACATACCGTTTATGCCTGCTACAAATTTATAACCCGCGATATCAGGCAGCGTATAGCGAATGTCATAGTTTACTGTATGAAGTTGAAAATACAAACCGTAAGTATCAGGTTCTGCAATTTCTTCAAACTCCTGCCTCTTGTTTTGTTGATAACCAATAATTGTTTTCAGATTCCCCTCTCCCACTATAATACTATTATTCAGTACTGCTTTGTAGTGATATATCTGCTGATAAGGCATCTGCTTTCCGTATGATTTGCTATCACTATCAGATGCCACAACTTCAGTTTCTTCTCCGTTTATAATAGCTGGTTTCAGGAATCTTCCGGTTGCTTCGTCTCGCTCACCTTCTACTATTCCGGGGGTCAAGTGATAATAATCCAGGCTAAGATGCGAATAGCCCCAGCTTCGGTTAATACCAAGCAGCCCGGACACAGCCCGTTCTCTAAATCCTGAATTATAGACATAGCCATCGTACTTATTTTTATACGAATGAGCCATTTTATCACTATAACGCCAGTTCCATACGAACCCGCTATTATTGCCCGCTGCATTTACCGAATAGTTGAACAGTCCATTATTAGTCTGATACTCACTCATCAGATTGGCTTTTATTGTTCCCTCGGGCAGGATAGGTTCGGGTAAGAAATTAATAACTCCCGCCAAAGCATCAGAACCGTAAATCAAACTGGCAGGACCTTTCAGTATTTCAACAGAGTTCACGCTTTGTGCATCTATCTCTATACCATGTTCGTCTCCCCACTGTTGCCCCTCTTGACGAATACCGTCATTGACAACCACAACTCGGTTGTACCCTAGTCCTCTTACAACGGGCTTTGATATCCCATTTCCTGTGGTTATCTGAGCTATGCCGGGCTGTTTCGCTATAGCATCTATAATATTCGAAGAGGATTGTTGCATAAGCTCTTTTTTAGAGATATACGATATCGGTGAGGGTGTGCGTTTTATTAGCGAGTTCCCAGTAAGAGCTGTGATGACCACTTCGTTAATCTCCGCATTCGATTCTTTCATTACAAAATCAAGAGTAGAAGTATTTTTAAGGTCAACAGTTTCAACAATTGTTTGATGTCCGACATAATTGACCTGTATAGTTGTTTTTATAGCCGGCAGATTAGCTATACTATAATTTCCGTTTTCATCACTGATTGCTCCCTTTTTCAGTTCGGGAAGGTAGATGCTAACTCCGATAAGTGGAGCGCCATCGATACCGTCAGTTACCTTCCCTGCTAATGTCCTACTATCTATAGGGACATTTGCGAATATAGAAGTAACAGTAAAAAGGAAAAGAATGAATGTATATATTGTTCTCATAATTATATACGAATAGGAACTATTTATCTTGTATACACAATAGAGATAAACAGTTATATAGAGTTAATAAATATATAATATAAAATTGATCTTCGTATCAGGCTTTACCAAATAGGAGAATAATGTTCTAAGCTAAAGAACACTCAAATAAGAAATTAGTTTGTATATGAAGAAATATAGGCAGGAGGACCACGTGTGGATATATCGGAGATGAGTTGGGGTAAGAATATAACCCGATCTGAAATAATAAACGTTGTTACATAAACAGTAATTAGCTGCCTGATATTTCCAAACTTCTGAAGAGTAAAATTGAAAAAAGAAAAAAGGCAGATACTACAATCATGATGTTGGTCGGATAATTCCTGTTGCGATGAGCATGAGGTCTCTGCACAATAGTGGCTATGGTCTGTAAATATAAAGTGAAAAGGCTTCATCAGTATCATACTGACGAAAATACTTACAAACACAATTGCTATTTTCCGATGGGATATCATCTAACTCGATTCCTTGTGACGAGCAAAAGTAGTATTATAAATTAAACTATTACTCGTCCTTTTATTTTAAATAAGAGAGTTAACTTTTATTTGGTAAAAAGATCTGCATTATATTGATATTCTACCAATAAAAAGATCAGAGAGATATCTTATAAATAGAATAATTTAATATTTATCATGTACATTTGTATCTGAAAACTTAATAATAGAACGAATGAGAAATTTGTGTATAACATTGATAATTGTACTTGTAGTTCCTGCCGTATGGTTTTCTTCATGTGCTAAAGTTGATAACTATGAAGGAGCTGGAAAACCGACAGTTTCCGACGTCAGATTCAACGCCAATGATACATTACACCTTCAGGATGGAGAAGTCATAGTTTTGAATGATTCTACTAAAAGAGGTCCATCGCATATTGACACATTAATTATAGGCAAAACACTCTACCTGAATGCCCGTTTTAGAGACAACATTGGTTTATCAAGTTATAGAGTGAAGATGGAAATAAATAGTCAAGCAGGCGAACCATATAAACTTTGGGCTCTTGGAGAAGATATTTTCAGTACAAAAAGACATAAGGTGACAGACACAATAATTATTCGCAATTCTTTGTTTTCGATTCCTTATTATGTTCTTAATAAAGACACTATATATATGAAACAAGGTGAACATGAGATACAAATTGCATATGGAAATATAGCAAACAAAACAGACTCTTCTTACTATAAGGTTTTGCTTCTTTCCAGAGACTCAATACTTTCAATCAGGAAGAAACAAAATATATAATCTGTTTGTTTTATAATCAAAGTAAAATATTTAAACACTAAAATACACTCACAATGAAAAAAAGTACAGTTATTATTATTGTTATTGCAATAGCTGTTGTGATATTTGGCTTGATTGGACTTGTATGGGGTAGCTCCTCCTATAACAGTTTAGTAGCAAAATCTGAAAGTGCCTCTTCTCAATGGGCTCAGGTACAAAACGCATATCAACGTCGTGCCGATCTTATACCAAACCTTGTGGCAACAGTGAAAGGGTATGCTACACACGAACAACAGACACTGACAGAGGTAGTGGAAGCTCGTGCTAAGGCCACACAGATGCAAGTAAATGCAGATCAGTTGACAGAAGAAAATATAAAAAAATATCAGGAAGCTCAAGGACAACTAGGTTCTGCTTTGGGACGATTAATGATGATTACTGAAAATTATCCAGATCTGAAAGCGAATACAAATTTCATACAGCTTCAAGATGAACTCACAGGCACAGAAAACCGTATCTCTACAGAAAGAAATAAATTTAATGAAAGAGTAAAGGAGTATAATACAACTATCCGTATGTTTCCTAAAAATATATTTGCAGGACTTTTCGGCTTCCAAAAGAAAGCTTATTTCGAAGCAGATCAAACTGCACAAACTCCTCCAAAAGTAGATTTCTCTAAATAACAGTATATAAAGACTTGAAATATACATATAAGATATTGTTCCTATTATTGCTTGTGCCGGTATTACTACTGGCACAAGACGATGATTTACCAAACCCCATCACCAGTCCTTCACCCAGACTGGTAAACGATTTCAGTAATACATTTACGAGTGAACAGAGAGAAGACTTGGAAAGGATACTCCTCGCCTATAACGATTCTACTTCAACTCAAATTTATGTGGTTACTGTAGATGATCTAAAAGGTTACGACATCTCTGATTATGCAGCCCGATTGGGACAAAAATGGGGAATCGGACAAAAAGACAAAAACAATGGGGTGCTTATACTTATCAAGCCTCGAATAGGTAATGAAAGAGGTAGAGTATTTATCGCCACAGGATATGGGGTAGAGCATATACTAACCGATGGACGTGTAGGGCGCATCATCGACCAATACATGATCCCTTACCTTCAGAATGGAGATTACTATAATGCAACCAAAGGAGCTATCGGAGCCATAATAAAATATCTATCGGGAGAGTTCCAAGCTGATGAAGATAACGGAGATAAAGGTTCTCTTGTCGGACAAATCTTTATCATATTATTCATCCTCTTTATCTTGTATATTTCGTACCGAAACAATAAGGGAGGTCCATCTTCGGGAGGACGCAACCGTGGAGGCGGTGGCTACTATGGTGGCTGGGGAAGCGGACGATCGGGAGGTGGCTGGAGTAGCGGAGGTGGTTTTGGTGGTGGTGGAGGCGGAAGCTTCGGAGGCGGTGGCGCCGGAAGAGGTTTCTGAAAAATCCTATAAAATATACGCTTATGGCAATCAATATAAGACCTCAGACATTAAAATCACAGATCTTTATACTCGCTACAGGAATCATTCTGGGTATAATGGTGATGTACCTCATTAATACAAAAAAGAATGCTACGGTACAGATATCCCACAATATGGTACTTCAAGAAATAGAAAGTCTAGGCAATCTTGAAGTAACAAAGTATAGTATTCAGGATATGATGAAGTATAAAAAAATCCGAAGATGGCTGCCTAACGCAAAAACTGGACTAATTATATATGGAGAAGTTATATGCTGTGTAGACCTGACCAAACTAAAACCCGAAGACATAACTGTTTCCGAAAAAACAATACATCTACAACTCCCCTCTCCCGAAATATGCCATGTAAAAGTTGATCATTCCAAATCGAGAGTATACGACATGGAATTCGGTCTATGGGAATCAACGGATATAGTTGATGAAGCATACACCTTTGCAGAACAACAGCTCAACGAAAAGGCCAAACAACTGGATATGCTCAGCCAAAGCAGAGACAATGCAGTAAACCTATTGAAACCTATCCTAAAAGCGATGGGATTCGAAGAGGTAGTTATTACATTCAGATCTAAATCGGGCAAAGGATAAATCCCTTTTCATCAACAAACTCTATACCTCATACTTTAATTCTATATCTATTTTATTTAACATTAGAAACGCTCAATTATATTTTATAATATTTAATTTTACACAATCAAATTTAGGGAAACTAAAATAATGAATGATAGTTTAAAATTAAATAATCAATTATGCTTTCCGATATATGCTTTATCGAGACAAGTTACTGCAATATATCGTCCTTATCTCGATAAGATAGGACTCACCTATCCACAGTACCTCGTCATCATGGTTTTATGGGAATATAAAACGGTAACAGTAAAGCAACTAGGCGAATTACTTTGGCTCGACAGCGGAACTCTTACCCCACTCTTGAAAAGGATGGAAGCAAATGGATTCCTTATCCGCAAGCGTTCTTCCGAAGATGAAAGAGTAGTTGATATTCTTATCACAGAAAAAGGTGAAGCTTTGGAGAAAGAAGCAGAATCTATCCCTCCGGCAATGAAGAAAGCATTGGAGATTGGAGATGAGGAATTGGTAACACTTCGGGAGCATCTAAAAAAAATACTGAATATAACGAGTAAATGCAATGCCAAATTGCTATAAATATTTTCTAATTATAATAAAACAACAAAAAACAATATGAGCTTAATAGAATCTTTGGAATGGAGATATGCAACAAAAAAATTTGACTCTTCAAAAAAAGTAGATCAAAAATTAGTCAACGATATTATTGATGCAGCTTGGCTTGCACCTACTTCATCGGGATTACAACCTTTTGAGGTAATAGAAATTACAAATCAGGAATTAAAAGAAAAAATCGTTCCGATTGCATTCAACCAACAACAAATAGCCGATGCATCGCACCTATTGGTGTTTGCCGCATGGGACAATTATACAGCAGAACGCATAGACACAATATACAAACACACTACAGACGGCCGGAAGCAGGACCCCAACCAGTATAAAGATTACACAGATAGACTAAAAAATGCGTATTTACAGCGTCCGGCCGAGTTGAACTTCGAGCATGCAGCGCGTCAGTCATATATTGCATTTGCATTCGCAATGGCAATGGCTGCAGAGCTTAAAGTAGACAGTACTCCAATGGAGGGTTTTGATAATGATGCACTAGATAAATTATTAAATTTGAACGAACGTGGCCTCAAAAGTGTTACAATACTACCATTAGGTTATCGTGACGAAAATAATGACTGGCTCGTAAATCTAAAAAAAGTGCGTCACCCTAAAAAAGATTTTCTTATCGAAATAAAATAATAATATTAACTAACGCTTAAAAACAAAAAATTATGGCAAAAATAACATTTAAAGGATCTCCGGTTAATACCAGTGGACAATTACCAACAGTAGGTTCAGTAGCTCCGGCTTTCACTCTTGTGAAAAAAGATTTATCAGACGTCACATTGAAAGATCTTAAAGGTAAAAATGTAATTCTAAATATTTTCCCAAGTATCGACACCGGAGTATGTGCTGCATCAGTTCGCAAATTTAATAAAGAAGCTGCAAGTCTTCCTAACACTGTTGTATTGGCTATCTCCGCCGACCTTCCATTTGCTGCCGGACGTTTCTGTACAGCAGAAGGTATAGATAATGTAGAACCAGCTTCTGTTTTCAGAAATGCTGAATTTGCAAAAGATTATGGAGTATTAACTGTTGACGGCCCATTGAAAGGTCTTTTGGCTCGTTCGGTAGTAGTACTTGATGCTGATGGAAAGGTGCTATACAATGAATTAGTAGAAGAAACTACAAATGAACCGAACTATGAGGCAGCCTTAAGTGTTCTAAAAAAATAAAAACTAGATAGCTGTAAAGCAATAAGAAGTATTTTTCAATCAAGGCTTTTGCAATATTTGCAGAAGCCTTGTGCTTTTAGTATATACTTGCATTGTTTGTAAATTAAATTTTTATATGAAAGACCTAGTTTTACGATTATACAATATTGCTTTATTGAATTCTCTAAAAGATTGTTACCTTTGCAATACTATTAACGAATAAATACTCCAATGAGAATATCTAAGTAATACGATGGTTGTAACAGCCATTTTGTCAAATCCGGATTATCCGGTACATTTTGGTTAAATCAGTATTCAACTATATCAGACTATCCACAGTCTGCTAAACTTAGATATCATGTAATCCTCTATTTTTAAAGAATAAAAAGTATTAATCGATACTCTTATGTAAGTTGCATTTTGTTCAAACTTTTGAACAAAGTCTTCGACTATCATGGCATATGCCATAAAACACAATTACCTAATTATTTATTTAAAAAATAGGTTTATGAGTATTATCGTAAAACAATTATCATATATACATCGTGATAAAGAGCCCTTATTTCATAATATTAATTTTTCTGTTCCTAAAGGACAAAAAGTATCGTTGATTGGCAGTAACGGATCAGGAAAGTCGACACTCTTAGGTATCATTTCAGGAAGTGTTCAACCATCGGAAGGAGAAGTTATCTATCAGGATGAACGCCCCTATTATGTACCTCAACATTTTGGTCAATACGATCATTACACCGTTGCGGAGGCTTTACAAATCAGTGAGAAATTGAGAGCGCTTCATGCAATATTAGAAGGAAATACAAACACTACTAACTTTACACTCCTCGCAGATGATTGGAATGTAGAAGAACGTGCGTATAGCGCCCTGTCAAAATGGGGTTTACCTCATATTCAGCTATCTGAGATGATGAGAAACCTTAGCGGAGGAGAAAAAACAAAAGTATTTTTAGCTGGAACCTATATCCATTCTCCAGCCAATGTTTTACTGGATGAACCGTCGAACCATTTAGATAAAGCTGGTCGGGCACAATTGTATGATCTTATAAAAAATAGTAGTGCTACTGTAATTGTAGTAAGTCACGATCGCACTTTACTCAATTTGATTGACCTTACGTTTGAACTCACTCGCAATCAGATTGAAGTCTATGGTGGAAACTATGAGTTTTACAAAATACAGAAAGGTGAACAGCAAGAAGCATTACAGTCCCAACTTGAAGAAAAGCAAAAAGAACTTCGCAAAGCCCGAAATATAGCCAAAGAAACAGCAGAAAGAAAACAAAAACGCGATGCACGAGGTAAAAAAGACCTGGGAGATAAAGGTATTCCACGTATCATGCTGAATACTATACGCAACAGAGCAGAGTCAAGTGCAGCAAAGTTGCAAGAGACCCATGCCAATAAAATGGATAATATTGCAGATGAAATGAAACAGTTACGCCAACAGCTACCCGAGAAAAGAGACCTCAAATTAAATTTTGACGATGCGAATCTCCATATCGGGAAAATATTGGTAACCGCCCAAAATATCAATTTTGGCTATAGCGATCAGATGTTATGGAGCAGTCCTCTTGATTTCCAAATTAGAAGTGGAGAAAGGATAGTTATAAAAGGAGAAAATGGAAAGGGGAAAACAACCCTGCTTAAACTTATATTTGGAGATTTAGAACCTAAGCAAGGGCATATTATCCGATCGAATTTTCAGTACTTATACATCGATCAGGATTATTCAATTATAGATAATGAACTTACGGTTTTTGAACAATTACAAAAATTCAATTCATATCATTTGAGTGAAGATGAATTACGCATTTTACTGCATAGATATTTGTTTACATATAATACATGGAACAAGCCATGCAAGATTTTGAGTGGTGGTGAAAAAATGAGGTTGGTATTTTGCTGTATGCAAGTTGATAACAAAGCTCCTGATATGTTTATTCTGGATGAACCGACTAATAATCTAGACATTCAAAGTTTGGATATTGTCACCGATACAATAAAAGATTACAAAGGAACTCTTCTGGTGATATCACACGATGCATACTTTGTAAGAGAGATAGGTATAACAAAAGAAATAGAGCTGAAGGATCATTAAATCCTTCAGCTCCCATCCTCAATAATTCGTTCGATCCTTATTTTACAAAAGAAAAGGCTAAAGCAGCCTGATCTTTAGGAAGTCCTGCCGGAATTGAGACTTCAATTCCTTGTGCTGTTTTCTTCCATTTTACAGTTTTCCCTGTCTGCAAGAATTTTATTTTACTTCCTTTCGCGGGTTCATTACCTTTCCATACAACAGTAGTAGGCAGAGGCTTTCCTTCTTCCAAGCAAACAATAGCATATATCGTTTTGCCATCTTTACTTTGGGTGAACCATGTTTTACCATCATTATAAACAGGAGTAATGCGTGTGTTATATATCGCTTCTCCATTCTTGATTGTCCAATCACCTATTTTCTCCAATCGTTCAACTACCTGATCCGGCAATGTTCCGTCAGGTTTTGGACCGATACCCAATAATAGATTACCTCCTTTAGCTACAATCTCCACTAGGGTATGTATTATAGCAGCCGGTGATTTATACTGATCTGTCGGTACATATCCCCAATCCCAACCAAGGGTAATACAGCTCTCCCAAGGATGATCGAGTTGCGTTTCGGGAATTCCTCTCTCAGGTGTCTGATAATTTTCATTCTCTCCCGGAACAGTACGGTCTACCACCAATATACCGGGCTGATAACGACGTGCCATCGCTGCTATTTTAGGCATATCAATATCTTGTGCTCCTCTATAATTTTTACCGGCACGCTCGGCATCTCCGCTACGAGCAGGACGTACCCAGCCACCATCGAGCCATAATATATCAATATTACCATAGTCGCCGTTCATAAGTTCCTCTATCTGATTATAGGTAAACTCTTTGAACTTGTTCCATCTCCACTTATTTTTTTCAATATCGTAATTATTATTACGGTTGGGAGTCGGGTATCTATCCCACCAATAATATTGAGAATGCCAGTCGGGTTTTGAATAGTAAGCCCCTATCATATAACCTTCGCTACGAAATGCATTAAACACTTCTTTAGCAATATTACTACGTGGGTCATTCTTAAATGCACCCTTCGTTACCGAAAAATCAGATTGCTTTGTATCGAACAGGTTAAAGCCATCGTGGTGCTTTGTTGTGAAAACAACATAATTCATCCCTGCCTTTTTTCCATACTTAGCCCAAGAAGCCGGATCTAGTTTTTCAGGTTTAAAGCTATTTATCGTATTCCAATAATTTCGTTTATAGGCATCATAAGTAATTGTAGAATCTCGAGGGATCCAATCTTCTTCTTCACCACAAATAGACCATGATTCTACAATTCCCAACTGAGAATATAATCCGTAGTGAATAAGCATTCCAAACTTTTGGTCTTGCCACTTGTCGAGTTTGTCCAATACTTTTTCATCCTTAGGCCATGTATACGACTCCGACCTGCCATGAGCAAAAGTTTGGGCAAATGTATTTGACGTTATCAATATCGACAACAATAAAAGAGTAATGATTTTTCTATTCATGCTATATTGGGATTTTAAATTAATGAAGGACATTTTTTTTAAATTTCTTCTGTTTCGTTATACAGAAAGTTTACAAAGGCACAAAATTAATAAATTGTGAGAAGTTATAATTATAGATGAATAGCGCGACATAAAATTTATGAAATATTTCATAAATTTTATAAAAATACACTATATTTACATTCTTTTATTCATGTTTATCCTTAGATATATAAGGTATTTAAATACATCAACTTAAATCTATATGCAGAAGAAGACTTGTAAGAAAACTATCTTATTTATATTAATTTCCATTGCAACTTTATCATGTTATTCTCAAGAAAATTATTTAAAAACAGTAGATCACACATCTTACGACATTAATTTATCAGATGAAGGCGACGTATCGAATGCGAAATTTTGCACTGTTATCGAAAAAAATAAAACAACACACTATTCTCCATATGAAGTATCTGAATATGCATTAAAAAATGGCAAAAAATATAAAGCAAAAGATATTCAGCTGAACGACTCCACCATAAGAGTATTTCTTCAAGTAGTAACAGAAGGTAATATTGCCTTCTATTATTATAAAGGAGAAAAAAAGGAGAGATTTTTCGTCGAAAAAAATGGCGAATTGAAAGACTTCCCAGAATTTGACAACACAGGAAAATCTGTTTTCAGAGAAAATCTATCGACAATAACAAGTGCTTGCAGCGAATTAACAAACGTAATTAAACAATCCAGATATAACCAGACTTCAATCAAAGGTGTAATGAAGAGATATGAGATATGTAGCTCTGACCCTATATTATACGTAAGATATGGAATAACTGCAGGCTATAATTTCGAAAAACTAAGAATGACTTCTAATGCAAGCAATAACTTAAAATTTTTAAATTACAAATATGAAGGTGCGTTCTCTATAGGTGGATTCATTAATATACCAATCTCTTTAACTGATTTTTCCTTCCATGTTGAGGCTTATTATTCCAAACACAGCTATTCTTACTCATCTAGTAATGCGATGGGTGATATTGACTATATTGCAAATATGCACACATTAAGTGTTCCTCTTCTTTTCAGATATACTCTTCCTTTAAATAAAGTATGCCCTTATATAAATGCAGGTCTAATATATTCATATAACTTCAAGTGGAATAACTCTTTATTTAATTCAACAATAACAGATAATACAATAACAATCGATAAGATAGATCATCCAATAATAGATAGCCACCAAATAGGTTACAATATAGGAGCAGGTTTAGAGTATAAATTGAATTATAAAAATTCATTATTCTTTGATATAAGGTATTCTGATAATTTCACTTCATCTAGCTCTAACTATTTTAATAAATCTACAATTTATTTTTCAACAAGTATAAACCTATGAAATATATATTAATTATACTTTTACTAATCATATCAGTTGTTTTTAACACAAGTTGTGTGGACGACGCAGAACTACCTGAAAAAGACTATCCATTCGTTGAAACCAAAGACGCTGTAGTTACCTCTACAAATGTTACCCTTGTAGGAAAATTAACGCAAAAAGGAAGAGACAAAATTATTGACTACGGATTTATATTTATAAATGACAGTAAAGAAATAAAATATAGTATTTATGAAACAAATGAAATAGACGACTTCGAAAAAATAATAAACACTGATTTAAAAAAGAATACAACCTACACTTACAAGGCCTACATAAAAACAGAAAAATATTTAATATTAGGAAAAGCTGTTACCTTTACAGCCTTAGGGAGTGAACCTCCTGTTGTAGAAAATATTAATCCCAATAGAGGTTTTGATGGAACAGAGGTCAAAATATCCGGTAAATATTTTGGATCAGAGAAAGATAAACGTCATATATATATTAATGACAGAGAAGTAAACATCACTGAATCCGGAGAGAATTATATATCTTTTACAATACCTCCCTCTTCTTTTGTTGGTGATGCAGTAATCCGGATTGTTGCCGGAGAAAATGAAACGAATACTACATTCACGGTTATTGGCCCCGAAATTGAGTCGATTACTCCACTCACAGGACATGCTGGTAGTTATATTGTAGTTTCTGGAAAAAACCTCACAGAGAATGGAGATCAGACGATGATATATTTTGGTAGTTATTTAGGTCTAATATTGCAAAAAAATATTGGAGCTAACGCGCAAACGACTTTTACAGTAGCGATTCCTCCTGCTGACAATGTACTATCAGAAGTATCATCACCAATAAAATTACAAAATGGAGAAAAAATTGTCGAATATAAAAATACATTACTGACTAAATCATCGTGGAAAAGTCATACTTCGGAATATTTTGGATCGGACTATAAATATGATGGATTTTCGTATAACAATAAAGGTTATGTAATGGAAGTGGAATCAATGGAGTTTCATGAATACAATCCTGTTGCTGACAAATGGACAACAATAAAACCTATATCCAATAAACCAGATTTTTATTATAATAGCTTATTAATTCCTTCTGGTGACAAGTTTTATAAAGTTGGAGGTTTAAATTTATTAGAATTAAACGATGACTTATGGTATTTTAAAATATCCGACAAGACATGGAATAAAAAAAACAAACTCCCTTTTGTGTTCCAATCTGCAAAATCCTTTAAACTAAATAATAAAACATATATAATAACAGACAGAAAAGAATTATGGTTATGTGACTTTGATAATGAAAAATATTCTAAATTAAACAATTTTCCTTCTGATATAGATATATTCCTTTTAGCTACATTTGTTACCGATAACACTGCATATCTGACGACTTATGGTAAAACATGGAAGTACAATATACAATCTGACACTTGGAGCGAAATGGCTTCATACCCTTATACTTTTGGACTATACTATTCTTGCATGAATGCTTTTACATACAAAGGCAATGGCTATATCCAACTAGGAAGAAACATCTACAAGTATGATTCATCTTATAATTATTGGGTTTTAGCATCATATTATCCTGACAGCAGAGCATATGACCGTGAGGCAACTTTTACTATAAATGGTAGACCTTATTTATTTACGACATATGATCCTTTTATTACCGAAACATCTATGTTTGAATATCATACTGAATAAACTTATCATAAATTTAGGCTTTTCATCTTCTCTGCCAATGCTTCAGCACATCGTTCACCATCCATTGCAGCAGAGACAATGCCTCCGGCATACCCAGCTCCTTCCCCACATGGGTAAAGCCCATCTATTTCTATATGCTGCATCGTTTCACGATCTCGGATAATACGTACCGGAGAAGATGTACGGCTTTCTACCGCCAGAAGTATTGCATCATTTGTCAAATATCCTTTATAGCTCTGCCCCACCTTTTTGAAGGCTTCTTGCAAGCGCGATGCAACAAATCTCGGCATCCATTCGTGCATCGAAGAAGACACAACTCCGGGAGCATATGATGTTTCGGGCAAAGTAGAGCTCTTCTTTCCGTTTACAAAATCATACAATCGTTGTGCCGGAGCCACCTGAGTCTTTCCTCCGTGTACCCATGCCGATTCTTCCAGATCTTCTACAAACTTGAGCAAAGCCAATTCATTATATTTTTCATACTCAGGAAAATCTTCAGGATGGATCTCAACCACTACACCTGAGTTAGACCAACGAGAGCCACGGTTAGATGGAGACATACCATTCACTACAACCTGTTTGGGTCCACTTGCCGATGGTACGATTGTTCCTCCCGGACACATACAAAATGAGTATACACCTCGCCCTCCTGCCTGAACTACAAAGCTATATTCTGCAGCAGGCAAATATTCTCCTCGTCCTTCTTCACAATGATATTGTATTTGATCGATCAGATGAGAGGGATGTTCTACTCTAAATCCAACAGCCAACCCCTTGGCTTCTATTTTTATTTTCTGGTCGTACAGCATATAATAAACATCTCGGGCTGAATGTCCTGTTGCTAAAATAACCTGACCATGAAAAACTTTTCCTATATTAGTTTCTATTCCTTTTACACTACCGTCTTCTATAATCAGCTTATCCATGCGTGTTTGGAAATGGACCTCTCCGCCTGACAATATGATTTGCACACGCATTTTTTCTATTATGCCCGGTAGTTTATCTGTACCAATATGCGGATGTGCATCAACAAGCACAGATGCATCTGCACCATGCTGGCAAAAAACATTCAGAATTTTTTCTACATTACCACGCTTCTTACTTCGGGTATAAAGTTTTCCATCCGAATATGCCCCTGCTCCCCCCTCACCAAAACAATAGTTGGACTCTGGATTCACGACATGCTCACGATTCATCAGTGCTGTATCACGTTTACGATCACGAACATTTTTACCTCGCTCTACTACTATGGGGCGAATGCCCAGCTCTATAAGGCGTAATGCCGCAAACAGACCTGCCGGCCCTGCTCCTACGACAATTGCCTGCGGGCAATGTTTTACATTGGGGTAATAAGTAGTTTGGAAATCCGGATCATTTTGGTCTTCATTAATGTAGCCTCTTACTTTGAGGTTCACGAAAATATTTCGTTGGCGGGCATCAATGGATCGACGAAGAATACGAACCGAATTTATATCTCTTAATGGAATACTTGTCTGGGATGAATAGATGCGTCTGACTTTCTCGATATCTGACGCCTGCTCTGGCGTAATGCGTAAGTCTATATCTTTTTGCATGATTAAATGTAATTGAAGGACAAAGATAAAATATTTAGAGCATAAAGAAAAGCACAAGTATCACTACTTATGCTTTTGTGCCATCAGTTACATTCACAATATTTATTCTAAATAAATTATCGCCAAATCTTTTTCATCACAGAATACATGACAAGCATCTGTATAAACTTTAATAGTCTTTTTAAACAGCTCCTTATCTTTTTTATATCCGACAAAGTCAACCTCCCCAATAAATTTGGTTTCATTCCACTTCGTTGGCTTCACAAAGTCAGGAAAATGCCTATCGAATCCGTCGCCTACAAAAAGATAGGTTCCCTGCTTCTGACAATACTGAAAAAATGTATCATTAAAATCCTTGAAGACACTGACGTTCTTCAATCCTTCCTTTGTTGCGATAAAAGACTTTACACTATCCAGCACATAAGGGCTCCCATCTTTATGCTTAACTCCGACACCAATCATACGCATCTCGTCTGTACAGTAAACAATATTATCATCAGCTTTATTATCAGAACACGATACGAATAGAAAAGATAAGAATAAAAACAAAATAAAGTTTTTCATAGTTATAGCAGATTAGTATCTATATTATTATAGATGAATAGAGAAGGGTAAAAGCTGCATGAGAATATTTTTATCCTACGTTCCGGTCTCTTTTTTTCACACGAACAGCATCTCCGGCATCGGGAGTTAACTTAGTGAAACCGTATAGAGAAACAACACCGAGTATTGCTACAAAGATGAAAGCCAAACGAAAATCTGCAACAGTATAATGTTCAGAATATCCGTTTATCATATTAGAGAATCTCAGGAATACTGCACCCATTGCAATCCCCATTCCTGTAGACATTTGTTGCACGGTACTGTATAATGTGTTAGCCGCAGTCATCTGCTGCTGTGGTATTTCGGCAAAGGCCAAAGTTGTAATAGCACTAAACTGCATGGAACGAAACATACCCGACAGAAACATTACAACAACAATCAATACGACAGGAGTAGTTGGTAAAAGCAATGCTGTGAAAAAAGAAAATAAAGCGACTAGAAAACCATTCACAACTAGCACTGTTCGGAAATTATAATGACGCATCACCCATATAGTCGCGGGTTTCATTGCCAAATTGCCTGCCATAGTAGCAAGAAACAATGATCCTGATTCAAATGGATTTAGCCCAAATCCTTCCTGAAACATCAATGGTATAAGATATGGTGCCACCCCTATCACCATACGAGAAATAGAACCTGTAAATATAGTTACCTTATAGGTAGGGATTCGTACAACAGAATAGTCTATCAGAGGATTTGATATATGTTTCGAATAGCGAACATTAAACAGGAGCAAACAGATACTAACCAGTATAAGTAGTACAGATACATAGTACGGCACCTCCCTACGGCTAAGTAGTTCCACTCCATACATAAACCCGACTAAGGCTGAACCACTGAGCACAAATCCTACTAAATCGAACCGCTTTTTAGGAGAGTTGCTCTTCTCTTCTTCAGGAATAAAACGCCAGCCAAGAATCACACATATTATGCTAATAGGGATATTGAGGTAAAAAATCCAATGCCAGGTCCAATAAGTCGTAAGATACCCTCCTACTACCGGCCCTAAAATAGGTGCAACAAGCGCAGGCCATACAATGTATGCCATTGCCGTCACCAATTTGTCTTTCGTTACCGACTTTAATACAGCAAGCCTTCCCACAGGAGTCATCATTGCACCTGCCATACCTTGAAATATTCTGAATATAACAAACTGTGTCAATGTCTGAGACATACCACATAAAGCTGAAGCTGTGATAAATAAAACGATGGATGTACAAAAAACTCTACGTGTGCCATACCTATCGGCAATCCAACCACTTACAGGAATAAAGATAGCTAATGCAATCAGATAGGAAGTAATACCCGCACTGAGATGTACAACATCTGTATTGAAAGACCGAGCCATAGCGGGAATGGCAGTATTTACGGCAGTGGTATCAAGCCCTTGCATAAAAAAAGCAATGGCAACAACTAATGATACGGTATAGGTCTTATCGATTTTCATCGGCGAAGAGTTACTCTGTAAAACGAATGCAAAGTTAGTTTTTTTAGTAACTATCAGCTAAGGAGTAAATAAAAAGAGTAGAACACCAAACACACAATGAACTAATAATCAACAACTAAAAAGCGACAAATAAAAATAAATTTATGATCCCTTAACTTTCCTCGGCAGTAGTTAGCGTCTCTTTGGTAAAAGGTATTCTTTCTTTCAATGGTTCTTTTCTATATGAGCAGTCCTTAACCCGACAAACCGAGCAATATTTCTCGAGGCACGAATCGGAGTGTATAGATATCAATGTATGCTGAGGGAATAACTTGATAAGACTTAATCTTAATTCTTCGCAAGAAGAGTGTCCCTGATCTATATTATAATACCATGGCAGAGTGAGATCACAATCTATAAAAAAGTCGCTTCCTGATTTTAACACCTTCAGATTGTGAATATCAATCCAATCATCCTTTCTATTTTCATTTATCGATTTGGTTATTTTCTCCAATGCAACAATATCTGCCGTATCAATCAGATTTTGTATCGTTTTTCGCAAAATACCTATTCCTGTAAAAACAATTATTCCACCAAAAATAATTGCAAGCGCACTATCAATCCATACCAAACCGGTGAAATAAAGTATCAACAAACCTGCAACAAGCCCAATAGTAGAATATGTATCCGATTGGAGATGCTTTCCTCCTGCAACAAGTGCTATAGAATCATATTTCTTCCCCTGATGAATACTATAATATCCAAGAATATAATTTACAATACCGGCAGCGGCAATAACAACAATACCAATATCCAGCTTTTCTATTACAGAAGGGGTAAACAATCTTGCAATACCTTCATAGATAATCAACCCTCCTGCCAGAATGATTAATATTCCTTCTATCGAAGCTGATATTAATTCTATTTTACCATGCCCGAACGGATGATCCTGATCTTTGGGTTTGGCTGCTTTATGTATGGCATACAGGCTGATAAAACCGGCAACTATATTTACAATACTTTCCATTGCATCGGTAAGAATCCCAACAGAATTAGTCAAAACGTAGGCTGTAAATTTACCTATCATCAGAATAATACCACAAGCAACAACAAGAGTTTGTACTCTTTGTTTTATTTTATCCGGATTTGTTTTCATTATTAAAGCTAAGATAAAGAGCCTAATCAAGAGAGCCCTCTGAAATGTTTGAATTTAAGTTCAAATATACCTTTTTTTTCTAAAACCAGAACAAAACAATCCTAAGACTTAAGAAGTATTATAACTTATGTTCGTACATAAAAATAACTGAAAAAACTTTATCTTTGATTCTCAAACTAATTAAGGTATGAACTGGCAACAACTGCTTTCCGCAAAACGATTCGGTATGGAAGAATACCATGATGATAAACATCATGATAGAACTGATTTTCAAAGAGATTATGACAGGCTAATCTTTTCAGCACCTTTCCGCCGTTTGCAAAACAAAACACAAGTTTTTCCTCTTCCGGGTAGTATATTTGTGCATAACAGGCTCACCCATAGCATCGAGGTTTCATGTGTAGGACGCTCTTTAGGTGTTATTGTCGGTAAAGAACTAAGAAAAAAGTATCCAAATTCGCCGGCCGATTTCGAAGAAATAAACTCTATCATTGCTGCCGGTTGCCTTGCTCACGATCTGGGTAATCCCCCTTTCGGCCATTCAGGTGAAACAGCCATCACGAGCTATTTCTCTGAAGACAAAGGTATGCGGCTAAAGGAAAAAATAATAAAAGAAGGTGGACGTTGGGAAGATTTTATCAACTTTGAAGGCAATGCGAACTCAATACGTCTGCTTATACATCAGTTTAATGGCAGACGAAGAGGCGGTTTTGTTATGACCTACTCTATGCTAGCTTCAATAGTTAAGTACCCCTACTCTTCCATCGCTGCAAATGGAGCCGGCAAATTCGGTTTTTTCGAAGCGGAGGAAAAAGATTTCAGAAGAATAGCAAACGAATTGGGCATGCACTGCATTCAAGAAGATCCGTTAAAATACGCCAGACATCCCTTAGTATATCTCGTAGAGGCTGCCGATGATATTTGTTATAAAATAATGGATTTAGAAGATGCTCACAAGTTAGGACTATTAACTACTGAGCAAACAATAGAGCTCTTCTTAAATTTCTTTCCGGAAGAAAAACAGAGAAAAATGCAGAAAACGCTCCAGGTAGTCAGCGATATTAATGAGCAAATTGCATATCTTCGCTCAAGCGTTATCGGTTTACTTGTAGATGAATGCTCTAATGTATTTCTGGAAAACGAACAGAGTATCCTGGATGGTGGGTTTGAAAAACCATTAATAAAATGTATTTCTCCATTACCCAATAATGCTTACCAAATAGCTACAGATGTTAGCTATAAAAAAATATATAAAACAAAAGATGTAGTAGATATAGAACTGGCCGGGCATCGGATTATTGGATTCCTTCTCGACACATTTATATCGGCTGTGGAAGAGCCTAATGCAAAATATTCAAAATTGATTCTTAGCCGTATACCGGAACAATATGAAAAAGACGCACCAACATTATATCAAAGAATTCTTGCCGTTTTAGACTTTGTATCAGGTATGACAGACGTATACGCCCTCGACTTGTACAGAAAAATCACAGGAATGAGTTTACCAACTGTTTAACATCTCTGATTTTATCGTTAATAAAGATTAACAACAACATAACCAAATAACCAACAACACTTTAATAAACAAGAAAAGGGATAAAACAGAGCAAAATAAAATAAAAAATTGCAATATGAATTATAAATAATATATTTGTACCAACAAACGGATACAACTTTTTAAACTACAGCAATAATCAATTACATTGCTATAAAAAATATTGATTTTAACAGAATTAAGAAATATAGCATTTTGTATCATATTGTCATATATTCACGCAAAACATGAAATTTCAGTTGTATTCATCCGAAAAGCCCGGAATGAGGAGTTATGCAAACGAATGAGATCTATAGCCCTGTCGCCCAGAATCATTATTTTGCACGTATGAATTATAAAAAACGAAAACGAACATTCTACCCGGAAGGATTGTGTTAAGTAATTATTGGTAATACTAAAAAATATACTGACATTAAATAGAAATAAAGATTAAATTCAGTGCCTGATGATATACGGAGATGTAATAAACTATTCACATTTGTATTTGTCTTCAATGTTTGTCCCTCCTTTTTCATTCTAGAGCTTGTGAAAGTATTGAAAGAAAAATCTCAGGCGCTGAATTTTACTTTAATAAGCAAGTAAATCAAAAGAAGTATAACGCTCTGTTTGTTTATTTAGTTCACTATCCCGAAATTTCTACACTTTTACGTTTTTTGTTAAAAATAAGAGATATATAACCATCGTAATTTTATTTATTTATAAAAAAAGTATTTCCTTTGCGTAAAATAATGGAATACAAAACATTTTATATAATTACAGTCTAATGAGAAACCGTTTAATTGCATTTTTCACATTCTCAGCACTTTTGGGGACTACTTTTACCTATGCACAAAGTAATCAGGGAAAGAACCAAGAGCAACAGCGCTATTTTGATATAAATAAGAACATCGAAATATTCAACAGTGTAGTCCGCGAGATGGATATGTTCTATGTCGATAGCCTCGACATCAATAAAACAATACGCACAGGCATAGACAATATGCTAGGCACGCTTGATCCTTATACAGAATACTACAATGAGGATGACATGAAAGAGTTTAGCACCCAAATAACAGGTGAATATGCCGGAGTTGGAGCTATCGTATCTTTCAAGGATGGACGAGTTACTATTATAGAACCATACGGTGATAAGCCGGCCGCAAAAGCCGGATTGAAAGCGGGAGACGTAATCTTGGAGATAGACGGAAAAGATATGACGACCTGCGACTCTGTACCCGAAGAGGTGTTTGGGCGCACATTGAGCAGTTTTGTAAGCAATAATCTAAAAGGGCAACCGGGAACAACAATAGAAGTAAAGGTAGAACGCAAAGGCGAGAAAAAACCTTTAACACTGAAGGTTGTACGCGAGAAAGTTGTTATGGATCCTATTACATACTATGGTATGGTAACCCCTACTATAGGATATATAAGTTTTAGCACCTTTACCGACAAAAGTGCTGCTGAAGTAAAAAACGCTTTCTTGGAGCTAAAGAAACAGGGCGCTAAATCCCTTATATTCGATGTACGCCAAAATGGTGGAGGAATCATGGAAGAAGCGGTTCAGATTGTAAATATGTTTGTGCCAAAAGGAAAGGTTGTGCTATCTACCAAAGGAAAACTAAAACAGACCGATAGGACATACCGCACCACACTGGAACCAATAGATACTGAGATACCAATCATCGTTTTAACGAATAGAGGCTCTGCTTCTGCTGCCGAAATCGTAGCCGGATCGTTACAAGATATGGATAGAGCTGTACTTCTTGGAGAACGCACATTCGGGAAAGGATTGGTACAAGTAACTCGTGAAGTACCTTATGGAGGTGGAATAAAAGTAACGTCTTCTAAGTACTACATCCCCAGTGGCAGATGTGTGCAAGCAATAGATTATTCCCACAGAAATGCTGATGGTAGCGTGGGACGTATACCGGATAGCCTCACTACTGTATTTTACACTCAGGCAGGACGTCAGGTAAGAGACGGCGGAGGTGTTACTCCCGATATTGTAATGAATGAACCTAAAACCCCAAATATCACCTATTACCTCGAAAATCAATACATCGTTTTCGATTGGGTTACAGATTGGGTAGTAAGACATAAATCGATCGAATCGCCTGAAAAATTTTCTATATCTGACGAAGACTATGAGGACTTTAAGAAGTTCGTTAAATCCAAAGATTTTCAATACGATCGCATGAGCGAAAAATCAATGGCTTCACTAAAAGAGGTGATGGAGTTTGAAGGCTATATGAAATATGCCAATGACGAGTTTAAGGCTTTGGAAGCAAAACTTATCCCGAACCTTGATCGGGACTTGGAAACTTTCAAAGAAGATATAATGAAACAGATAAACTCAGCCATCGTTAAACGTTATTATTATCAGCGTGGGGAGAAACTTTATTCTCTTAAACATGATGCTGACGTAGATAAAGCAATAGAAGTTCTCGGGGATACAGAATTGTACAAAAAGACATTGTCTGCTCCCGAAAAAATAGCAGAAACTGCGAAGTAAGAAAATTAATTTATAGAGGTAAGTAATTATTTCGTATCTTTGTGGATATCTAATTACTTACCTTTTTATTTATACATATATTACATTTACAAATGGAGTATAACACTCAGTTAAAAAAACTTACTCTTCCTGAATATGGAAGGAATATACAAAATATGGTCGACTATTGTCTTGCAATACCTGACCGAAACGAACGCAAACGCTGTGCAGATACTATAATAAACATTATGGGAAATATGTTTCCACACCTTCGTGATGTAAACGATTTCAAGCACATCTTATGGGATCACTTGGCTATTATGTCCGACTTTAAGCTGGATATAGATTATCCTTACGAGGTAGTTAAGAAAGAGGACTTGAATACTAAGCCTGGAAAAATAGAATATAGTCGTCCCGACATGCAATACCGCCATTATGGTAAAACATTGGAAAAGATGGCAAAGATGGCTATATCGATAGAAGATCCCAAAGAAAAAGAACAATTTATTTTGCTGGTTGCCACACATATGAAAAAATCATATATACAGTGGAACAAAGATGTTGAAGATCACAAAATATTCCTTGACCTTTATGATTTATCGGGTCATAAGATCGATATCAGGAACTCAAACATCAAACTTCCTGAAATGAAGGATCTAGGTCAGAGAAATACACCCAACAACAATGGTGGTGGGAAAAAAAGCAACCAACAAAAGAAAAAATAAACATGCCTGAGCTATGATAAAAGATAGCGAAGTATTTAAAATAGGTAAACTTATCAAACCTCATGGAATAAAAGGTGAGATAAGTTTTGCTTTTGAGAACGATATATTCGACCGGGTCGATTGCCCATACTTGATATGCCGTATAGACGGCATCTTTGTCCCTTTCTTTGTGGACGAATATAGGTTCAAAGGAAGTGAAACGGCTTTAATTACATTTGAGGGTGTCGACAGCGAAGATAAAGCAATGCAAATGTCGGGATTGGAAGTGTTTTTCCCCCGCAAATACTTTGAAGAAGAATCGGATGATGATATAGACTATTCGTGGAACTTCTTTATTGGATTTTCGGTAGTGGACAAAGTTGCCGGCAATTTAGGTACGATTGAAGAAATAGACGACAAAACGATTAACACACTATTCCTCGTGAAGAACGACGATGAAGATCTGATAATACCCGCAACAGAGGACTTTGTCGAAAAAATTGATGCTAAAAAAAGAATATTATATCTAAATCTACCCGAAGGGTTGGTATAGGCATACAATTTTTCAATAAATTTTATCATATATAGTATAAAGTCTGCTGCACAAAGCTGTAGTAGAAAAGTGACATCAGAAACAACGTAAAAACTGTTACTTTTGTCACCTTTTACAAATAACAACCTATATATAAATCATTTAACAAAACACTCAAAATCATTTTAAGGCACTACAAGCACAAAAAGAAAAGATAGCAAGCAATTTAACGCCTATTTTCTATTTTATCTATCATTTTACCTGAAATAAAATTTTAACTTTGTTTTTTTGATATTCTTCTAATGAAAGAGCGTATTACTGTAAAAATAGGAAGTCAGATATTAACCCGAAAAGACGGGACATTAGATGTCACACGTATGTCTGCACTGGTAGACCAAATTGCAGAGCTGCACAAAAGTGGCGTAGAGGTTATTCTTGTATCATCGGGTGCTGTAGCATCAGGTAAATCGGAGATTAAAGTCAAGTCTAAGTTAGACACGATTTCTGCGCGTCAGCTATATTCATCCATCGGACAGGTAAGGTTGATAAACCGTTACTCAGATTTGTTTCATCAACAGAATATTACCTGCGGACAGATATTGGCTACGAAAGAAGATTTTTCAACCAGACGACATTATCTTAATCAACGAAATTGCATGTCTGTGATGTTGGAAAATAAAGTCATACCGATAGTCAACGAGAACGATGCCATTTCTGTTACCGGACTTATGTTTACAGACAATGATGAGATGTCGGGACTGGTAGCCACAATGATGGGCTGCGAAAAACTAATTATACTGAGCAATATCGACGGTATATATAATGGCAATCCGTCCGACCCTAAATCGGAGATATTTAAAAAGATAGATATTACAAAAGATAATATAGAAGACTGTATACAATCTTCGAAGTCATCTACCGGACGTGGCGGGATGACTACCAAATATAATATTGCACGCAAAGCTGCAGAAGAAGGAATTGAAGTAATAATAGCCAACGGGCGTAGAGACAATATACTTGTAGATCTTATAAAAGGGAAAGATGTGATTTCCACGCACTTTATCCCCTCTACAAAGAAAACAACAAGTATAAAAAAATGGATTGCTCACTCCGAAGGGTTTACCAAAGGAGAAATATACGTCAACCAAAATGCTAAAGAGGTACTTTTGGGAGACAAGGCTGTCAGCTTACTTCCTGTTGGTGTAACCAAAATTATTGGTAACTTCGAGGCTGACGATGTAGTGCGCATCATGGATGAAAAAGGGAAATTGATTGGCATTGGAAAAACGGCATATAGCAGCGAAAAAGCCAAAGAAGTAATAGGGAAAAATAATAAAAAAGCAATAATTCATTACGACTATTTATATATTGAAAAATAAAAATGGACGATTATCACCAGAATACGTTCCAGTTAGTTGCAGAGGCTAGTAAAAGCCTTAACTTATTGGAAGAAAAAGAAATAAACGCAATACTGGAAGCTATTGCAAAAGAGACCGAATCGAAAATGTATTACATTCTTGCAGAGAATCAGAAGGATTTGCAAAGAATGGATACAAGTAATCCAAAATACGACCGCTTGCTGCTCAATGAGCAACGGATAATGGATATTGTGAAAGATATCCGCAATGTAGCATCACTCCCCTCCCCTGTAGGAAAAGCACTAATGCAGAAAACACTGCCCAACGGACTAAACCTATCAAAGGTGACTGTGCCTTTCGGAGTGATAGGTATCATATACGAGGCACGTCCGAATGTCAGTTTCGACGTATTCTCGCTTTGTCTCAAATCTGGAAATGCCTGCATACTAAAAGGCGGCTCTGACGCTCGTTTTTCGAATGAAGCCATAATTGATTTGATAAGAAACGTATTGGACGCAAATGGAATCAATCCGAATGTCTGTACACTATTGCCTAACGACAGGACTGCAACTGAAGCATTAATGAATGCACGCAACTATGTAGACCTTATTATACCTCGTGGTGGGCAAGAGCTGATAAACTATGTTCGTGAAAATTCTCGAATTCCTGTGATAGAAACAGGTGCAGGTGTTTGTCATACATATTTCCATAAAGATGGAGATATCAAGAAAGGGAAGGATATTATTACCAATGCTAAAATCAGAAAAGTGAGTGTCTGCAATTCCCTCGATTGCCTTGTTATAGATAGAGAAAGACTCGATGACTTACACTATCTGTGCGAAGAACTTGACAAGAAAGACGTTATTATCTATGCCGACAAACATGCATACGAAGCACTGTTCTCATACTACTCGTACGACCAATTAAAGAAGGCTGACGAAAAAAGTTTCGGCACAGAGTTTCTCGACTATAAGATGTCTATCAAAACAGTGACAGATATAGAAGAAGCAATAAGCCATATATCCAAATATAGCTCGAAACATAGCGAAGCTATCATCAGTGAGGATGCTGAAGCGATCAAGCTTTTTGAAAAAATGGTAGATGCAGCTTGTGTGTATTCCAATGCATCTACGGCATTTACCGATGGAGCGCAATTCGGACTGGGAGCCGAAATAGGTATCAGCACCCAAAAGATGCATGCCCGAGGGCCTATGGCATTAGAGGAGCTATGCACCTATAAATGGCTGATAAATGGTAATGGACAAACCAGGTCGTAAGAGAGATTAGGCCTTGATTGATACTGATAATGGAAAGAAACGTTACACTCGATTATTTCAAGGTATTTCTAAGTATATTGGTAATAACAATACACATAGGACCATTATCAGCCACATACCCTTTGCTCAACTGGCTAATATCGCAAGGTATCGCGCGGATTGCAGTACCTTGTTTCTTTGTTATAAACGGATATTACCTTGCAAAAAAAATTGATAATCCGAAAGCCTTAAAAAAGTATATCCGACATCTACTGATAATATATGCCGTATGGTCGGCTTTTTACATATTATTGAATATGGATCAGCCTCCCATTACAGTCTCGCTCTTCCTCGAATATATCACTTTAGGCATCTTACATTTATGGTATGTAATCGCTCTGGTCTATGGAACTCTCTTGCTATATATCGCAAAGAAATTTATAAAGAATGATACTGTTCTTCTAGTCTTGGCGATTCTCATTTTCTCAATTGGTGTCTTCTGCGAACCATTGAGAGATGGGAATATACACATCGTAAGAAATGGCTTTTTTGTAGGTTTCCCTTTTATTTTTTTAGGATATTACATTTATAAACATAACTTAATACTAAAATCCGGTAGTATCACCTTGGCGGCTCTCATTGCATTAAGCCTTATCACATCATGTATTGAATCTTCATATGCCAAAGATATGTGCTTTGTACGAGATACCTACCTGTCACTCATTGTTTGTTGTCCTGCTATAATAATATTTGTATTTAAACATTCGAGCTATAGAATGCCTAATACATATCTTACTTATTTAAGTTCATTAGGCTCTGCAATATATTTTATTCATTACTTTGTCATCATTAAGCTATGGGGTATAAGCATGCCTTATACAATCATCCGTTTCGGAGTTATTTTATTTTTATCAATTATTTTATCCGTTTTTATCATATACATAAACAAGCGGATAAAAATATTTCTATAACAGTTAAATTCTTGTCATGAAGAAAAAGAAGAAAACAGCAGGTAAAATATCTATAAAGGACTATATAAAAGCTGTAAAAAAAGCAGACCGGGAAGATGAATTATCTCAATCGCCGGGGTGGCGACGTACAACAAATGTGCATAAGAGCAAAAAGGTATACGACAGAAAAAGGGAAAAAAGAGATATATCCAAAGAATAAGATTTAACTTTGTACCTTTAATTTGAATACAATAACAAACAACATAATGAAAACTTATACCAATGTAAAAGACTTGGGCGACCTAAATGCTGCAATAAAGGAAGCTCTGGAAATAAAGAAAAATCGTTTTGCTTATAAGAAGCTTGGAGAAAACAAGACCTTGCTAATGGTGTTCTTCAACTCAAGCTTACGCACACGCCTCAGCACACAAAAAGCCGGAATGAATCTGAGTATGAACACGATGGTACTTGACATCAACCAAGGAGCGTGGAAGCTGGAAACAGAACGAGGAGTGATTATGGATGGTGATAAGTCTGAACATATATTAGAGGCAATTCCTGTTATGGGAAGCTATTGTGATATTATTGGTGTGCGTGCTTTTGCGCAGTTCGAGAATAAAGAAGATGATTATCAAGAAAAGATTCTCAATCAGTTTATAAAATATTCGGGAAAACCTGTCTTCAGTATGGAAGCTGCTACAGGTCATCCACTACAAGCATTTGCCGACCTAATTACAATCGAAGAATATAAGAAAACAGCTCGTCCGAAGGTCGTTTTAACATGGGCTCCACACCCGAAAGCATTGCCACAGGCAGTACCTAACTCTTTCGCCGATTTTATGAATGAGGCGGATGTTGATTTTGTTATCACTCACCCTGAAGGCTATGAGTTGGACTCTAAATTTGTGCGTGGTGCTAAAGTCGAATACGATCAGGATAAGGCGCTGGCCGGAGCAGACTTTGTGTATGCTAAAAACTGGGCTGCGTATACCGATCCGAATTATGGAAAGATACTAAGCAAAGATATGTCGTGGACAGTAACCAGTGAGAAAATGGCACTTACTAACAATGCTTATTTTATGCATTGCCTACCTGTACGCCGTAATATGATTGTAAGTGATGATGTTATAGAAAGCCCTCAATCTATTGTTATTCAAGAGGCGGCGAACCGTGAGATATCAGCACAGACCGTTATAAAAAGAATGCTTGAGAGCTTGTAATAGAACAAATTTATTATAAGAAAAATATAAGGAAGTGTTTTCAATTAAATGAATAACACTTCTTTATATTTTTAATGCCTGCAGATTAGTAATGATGAATCACATTACCTTCGTTTATCTGAATATTTTTCTTTTGAAAATACTCGGAAGGAATCATTCCTGTTAGTTGTCTGAAATTACGTAAAGCGGTGCTACGCGAACGAAATCCGACAAAAAAGAAAGCTTCTTGATAATTAACATATTGGCCCGATTCTATTTGTTGCAAGAAATCCTCAATGCGCAGCTTATTAATATAGTGTGTATAGCTTTCATAGCCATTTTCGCGCATAACTTGCGCCAGAGTTGTACGGTTAGTAAAAAGTTCTGAGGCTAACATATTGAGAGACAAATAAGGATCTCGCCATGCATATTTTTTCTTCATATATGCATCTAATCTATCAATCAAGATCGTATTTTTTTGCTCAGGACATGAGGATGACTGCGCATCTTCTACCGTAGCGTCTTCAGACTGTATATTTTTTTCTTCAGCATTTTTCTCAAGAACTGATTTTCCGATGAGACGATCGAACAGCTCCATGTAAACAATATAGAGGCTACACCCGACACTAATATAATAGTACGAAATATTCATTATAGGGTGATTAAATATCAAGATGAGAACATATGCCAGAATATTTATAAAAAGTGTAATCGAGTATTTCTTCAACCAAATATAATCGGTGTTATTGTAGCGTCTTGTACGATGAACAAAAAAGACAAACAACCCGGGGAGAAATATCAATAACGCAAGTAAAAGGCGAAACCAAACCTCAAATCGATGAGCATCGGGCAACATCTCCAGAAGCGTATTATATGGAGTATAGTGCATACCTGTGCGGGAGGTAATAAGATAAACACCCAGCAAAAACAGCCAAAGAGAATATAGCTTTATTATCCGCCAAAAATTTAAACAGCCGGGAGCAATAACCTCTATAGGATACATAATGTAAGATACAACCATAAAGTTTGCCACCAACAATAATTTTGCAGAAACCACAAAATCGGGAACGACCCCGTTGCAAAGCGCAATAAAACGTGGAATATAATTAAAAACAGAGAAAAAGACTATGACCGCAAGAATTACACGAGAACGTTCTCCGGTCTTACGGCGAAGAACTAACAATAGCGAGGCAAGCAAACATACAAGCGCACCAGCAAAGACTGTAGCTATATATAGATATTGCATTATGGGTAATAATTAAATGTAATAAGATAAGGATATGAATGAAGTCGCATTCATTTAACTTGTTTTTCACTTTTGAGCCAGATCTTCTTTTTACTCTAATTGTAAAAAAGAGATCTTAATAATGTAAGCAAATTTGAAATATTACAGGTCTGGTAATTTAAATAGTCTCGTCTTCAAAATACTTTTTGGACCTTTCTTCTGCAAAAGTAAGTTTTAATTTTAACTTTTCATGCCAACAAAACTAATAATTATAGGATATTGAAAGAGAAATTTCGTTAAAAACACAAAATATGTTATCGGGAATATCTTCAACTGTAATTTTCACAAAATAGCTTCCTGTAGGGAATATAGATTTAATATTATCTAAATACAGAGCTCATTAAGGAATTTTAATATTGCAAATCAGCAAAACTAAACTATAAAATTTGTAAATATAAGACAGCAGTTTTGTAAATATGAAACATCGCAAGTTTTGATATTGCATAGATTTGCATATCCAATTGTGTGTTGCTACTCCGTGTCAATAGCATATATTCGGTATACCAGCAATACGTAAATTAGAGAGAATCGATATTAGAAAACACCCGAATGAATTAAACTGCTTAAAAAAATTATCACTAATATTTATTATACGATGAAAAAAATTTATTATTTACTTTTACTTATTGCAGTAACCTTTCCCTTTAGTTTGGTTTCATGCAATAATACTGACGAAGAGATTACCTCAAATCCATTTGACAGTATCAGCAACGGGAATATCAACGGACGAAACAAGATTGTCGTTATTAGCGACTTGCATCTAGGAAATGATTTGTCTTACTCAGAAAATGTGAAACACCTCAAACGTTTAGAAGAATTCTTAACTGAAGTAAGGTCGTCAACGACTATCAAAGAACTTGTTCTTAATGGCGATATACTGGACGAATGGTATATTCCTACACGTGTAAATCCTTATGGTGGTGGTTCGCAGGCCGACTTTATAAGAAAGTCTGTAGCAGCAAATAAGAATGTTTTTGATATTTTGAACGGAATAATTAAAGATGGTAAGATAAAACTCACCTATATTCCGGGTAATCACGACATGGGATTCACGGCAGAAAATATCGATATTGCAATGCCGGGAGTGAACCAAGCTCGCGATGCAGGAGCTAAATATGGAATAGGAACTTATCATCCCGAAGGTTATCCTCAGATAGCGATAGAGCACAGCCATCGGTACGATTTCTTTAATGCGATAACACCAAATGCGAATGAGAGCGAAGCTCCGGGTGCAACTTTACCTCCGGGTTATTTCTTTGCTCGTATTGCAGCTAACTCGTTTACTGACCCCACTACTCCGGAAGCAGCAACCAAAGTTCCTGAAGTAGTACAAAATAACCCAGGTAATGCCGAACAAGAAAGTAAATTCATTTATTATAACCTGTGGAAGGAAGTAATGGAAGGACTTATTTATGTGAAGGACAATTTCAGTGACCCCATTATTGAAACAAATGTAGGTAACTACACAAAGACTTATTCGATAAACGACATTCTGCCATATAACAGCACAACTGATGGAAGTATCCAAATGAAGTTATACAATAACTTGTTTACACAAACCAATTGGAATCGTCGATTAAAATACAACAATGCTATTGTTATGACAGATATCAACGAAGCAATAGTAGGTAGTCTGAGAACAGAATTTATCGACAAGCAAGCAGATGTGCAGTATTTTAGGAATGCTCTATCTAACGTTCGTATTGTCATCTTTGGACACACTCATATCCCGATGATAAAATCCTATACTAATCTGGACAAGCAACCTTGTATATATGCAAACTCGGGAACATGGGAAGACCAAAAGACCCGAGACAAAAACGAAGTGATTGACCAAGATGCGAAAAAGATGAACTTTATAGTGATTGCTCCTGTGAAATCTGACAAAACAAAAATAGAAGTGGGATTGTACCAATATCGTTATGGAAAGCATGTCTTAAATGAGAAAAAAGAAATAGATTTATAATATCCTCGATCTTAAAGTTCTATTGTCCCGATGGCAATTTCTCTCAAAAGAAAAATGTCATCGGGACTGATATTTAATTCTTTGTAATAAATAAAGAATAGAAAGCCGCAATAAAAAATTAGGGTAAAAAAATATATAATTAATCAAAAAAGAAGTATCTTTTCGGTAAAAATAAAATAGGGTGACAAGAAGTAAAATCTAATAATATGCATTATGTACAATTCAATTAGAAAGATACTTACCTATGTCAGCTTACAAAAGCAGACAGAAGATTTTGAAGAAATACACAATTCCATAACACAAGGAATTTCTTTTAAGGGAACCAACATCTGGATATTAGTTTGTGCTATTATTATAGCATCAGTGGGGCTTAACACCAATTCAACGGCAGTAATAATAGGTGCCATGCTTATTTCTCCATTGATGGGGCCGATTAACGGAATGGGCTATAGTATCGCTATTCACGACTTTGGCCTGCTTCGCCAGTCTTTAAAAAACTTTGGATTTGCAGTATTAGCGAGTATAATAGCCTCAACTATATATTTTACGATTACACCTGTTCATACAGCCCACTCCGAATTGCTAGCTCGTACCAGCCCGACTATTTACGATGTGCTGATTGCTCTATTTGGTGGATTTGCAGGTATAATCGCAATCAGCAGTAAGCAAAAAGGAAATGTCATACCCGGCGTAGCTATTGCAACAGCCTTGATGCCTCCTCTGTGCACAGCAGGATATGGTTTGGCAACTTTTCAGTTCTCTTTCTTCTACGGAGCGTTTTATTTATTTACCATCAATACTGTCTGTATTGCTTATGCTTCGGTTTTGATTTCTCAAATGCTGAAATTTCCAATCAGAGATATCAATATAAGTGAAACTAAAAAGAAGCGTATTAATCAAGCATTATCTATCATTCTAATCATAATCATATTACCTAGCATCTATTTAGGCTATCGCATGTCTCAGAATGAGAAATTCAGGGCAAATGCAGAAAAATATACACGTTACGTTGGAATATATAAAGGAAATTACCTGCTCAACAATGAGATTAGTGCCAATAAAAAAGAAATTAATTTAGTATATGGCGGATCATCATTGACGGAAGATGATAAAAAAGCAATTATTGATCAGGCTAATTTATTCTCTTTAATTGATGCTAAAATAACAATTGAGCAAGGACTGGCTATAGATAATGACATGGCTAAAGATCGCTTAAAAGCACAATCGGAAGAAGAAAGGTTAAGACAACAAATAGCCCTTCTTAATTTGGAAGTCACTAGCTATAGACACAAAATAGATAGTGTACAGAATCAATATTTCATAGGGAAGCAATTATTATCTGAATTGGCTCCTCTATATCCCCAGATAGAGAGTTGTTCATATTCTGATGCATATATTTATCAACAAAGCGATACTTTATCTCGCGAAAAAACAGGTATATTTACGATTACATCGAAGAACACCCTTTCGAAAAATGAACAGGAAAAGATAAAGAATTGGCTAATGAAAAGATTAAATAAAAAAGAGGTCAAGGTGTATTTTGACATAGGGAGGTAGTCATTAATTATATTATTTTCTAGATTATATTGGTTTTCAATATTATCTATATTTTTATACAATAGAAAGTATCTATCGCTATTATTATTCTATCCATGTTAATTTAGAAGATATTAGATTCCATCTACCATTCTCTTTTTTCAGATAAGCCTCTCCTCCTTGATAAACAAGTCTAAAGAATAATTTAGCATAGTTCATTTCTTTATCAAAGACTATAGTATACACTTGTGGGTATGTCAAAAGCTGCCAATATGCTCCCCAGTGTCCTCTCCATATTTTTATCTTTTTTTCAAGAAAACATTGTCTTTTAGCTACCTCTTTGTCCGACAAATAATATAAATAATTAAGAGCTTCTTTATTCTTCTTAATACGAGTGCCTAAAAACGTTGTTAATTCTATATTGTATGAAGGACTTAGATATACAACTTCTTTACCTCTAAAAGAAATATTCGGTCTAAAATTAGTAATAGTATCAGTGCTTATGATATCTTTGTCTAATAATTCTTTCATTAATCTTTCTTCTGCAAAAGCAGGTATCTTTTGTAGATTTAAACTGTCAATACCATCTTGTCCTTCCTTTTTCAATAGCTTTTTGTAAATTATTATTTTCTCGTCTTCAGTATAAAATACTTTATTTTGAACTCTATACTGAAGATTATGCTGAATGATTATATATTTTGTGTTCTGATATATAGTATCTCCCCACTCAGAACTTCCAATTCTTTGCAAGTCTATTGGATTATAAAAAGCATAAAACACATCATATACAGCTTTCTCTGTAGTCAATAAGGCTTGATATTCTTTATCTGAAATTGGCAAAATATCTTTTCGCCAATGATCCAAGAAATCTTCAAGCTTCTTTTCTGACTTTTTTTTGTATGCTTCTTCCAATATATTAAACTGAGAATATGAATAGTTAAAGGATGAGCACAGTAAAAACATAATAATAACTTTCCTCATAGTCCAAATTATTAATAGAGTAATATGTAAAAATACTAATCTATTTTATCTGAGGAAAACTATTATTTTATTTTTACAACAAATTACTCGTAGCTTAACTCTAATAATCCAGAAATTCATATCCTTGCACTAAAAAAATCTCTGAGAACAAACATACGGTACTTTCTGTCGTCTGTCATCCTATTGTTGGTTTAACTTACACCCTTAAAAAAACACCTTTTTGACAATAAAAAAAGACAGCTACAAATTGTAACTGTCTTTTTTAACGTGGTGCCACCAGGAATCGAACCGGGGACACAAGGATTTTCAGTCCTTTGCTCTATCCTGCATTAAAAGCTCGGCAAGCCTTCGCTTTCAATGCTCCAACTGAGCTATACACCACCGTTTTGCGTGTTATTCAACCTCTTATTTCGAATATTATTCTATCTTTCATTATACTCGGTTTACACACTGGTTTACACAAGTTACTTGATTAATACTAATTTTAATTATTTCTAAACTAAAACGGTAAACAATATTTCATGCTTACCGTTGTTACAACCTTATTATTTTATTCTCTGGAAGCTTTCATTATACCCCTTTAAATTTCCCTTAATGTCATATCCTTCTATAATTAAACTAATCGAGTTTAATTCATGTATTTTATAAATATCCCAATCTTGAACATCATCTTCATCCCAGATTAGATATAATTTATCCGATTCTATTTTATATTTACCTGTTTCACTATAACTATCTTTTGTATAGAAATACTCAAACGTCCCATTAGATTTATACTCAATTATTTCATATGTATCAGTATGCCCTTCTCCCATTACTTTCCATTTGCCTATAATTGAATTATCCTCTTTTGTGCCGTCTTCATTATCACTGCTGCAAGCTGTAATATTAAATACCATAGTTGCGAATAGGAGTAATACCGTAATAAATTTAATCTGTTTCATTTCTTTTAATAAATTAGTTGTTATCTGTTTAGCCAATAATATTCAAATACTGCAATTACAATAATGTAAATTATCCAAGCGAACATTACACTATTGCCATAAGGGTTACTGTTTCTTAAATCATTGGCAATATCAATAACCACGAATAATAGAATCAATGGAACTGCAATAGCTCCAATAATAGTAAGAGGTAGGTTTGTCTTTTTTTCTCCCATAGTAAATAAATTTGTTTATGTCTTTCTGTCCTCTTAAAAGACGATTAAATAAAATAAAAAGCATGAGAACGATTGCCAAATACCTGATTTGAAGGGTCTCGACTCCCTGCCATTCAAGATAAATAGACAACCGCCTCATGCCATTATCTTATATAATACCAAATAGGTTTATACATTCCAAATGACATGAAAGCGAGTTGCTATTATTCCCTGATGGCTAAAAATTGTCGAGATTTTCAAATCAAGAATAATGCTTTTATGCTTTCACTAATATGTCTCTCCAATATCAACACTTTGATAAATAGGAGTTGGGACAAAGTTAAATAAAAGCGTTTCAGTTACAAATAGTTGGATTGAGAATTTTTGAAAAAGAAGTATTTATTTTCATACTGCTTTATCGGTAAAACAATCTGATTAAATGTATAATCAATAAATTATATATTGAACTTTAATTAAATCGGTTTTCACGGGAATAGATTTTTTCTTGGGACTCCGATTGTTTTTTACAGTACCGTTGTATGTTTTTAAAGCATTCTTTTTCTTATCGAACTTTGCGGGGGTCTTTTGGGGCGCTAAAGTGGTGTTTATGTATATGAGATTATTTTCTATTTAGGAGAGATGGAATTTTATCAGGTATAAAATATACACATATTATATAAATAAGGAAAAAGCATTTATTTTGTTTTTTTTAGATAAAATTATGGGATAGTTAATTCATGAGGAGATTCTAATGTTACTGTATTACTTATTTCAATATGTATATTATGTACTCTAGCATACTCTGTTTTTTTTAAAAGAGCTGAACTATCTGTAGTCCAATACATATTATCAAAAGGACCCGCTATTTTGGGAAAACTTATTATTCCTATAACTATTTTATCAGAACTTATTATTCCTTTGTTTCTAAAAAATAGGGCTGTCTTTCCTATCTGATCTGTTGCTTGTAAAGGATATCGTAGAGCATTGTTTCTATTATCTGTATATTTTGTTTCAATAAATAATATCCAGTTTTCTTCTTTCATCTCAGAAGGGAATAAAACACATTCACATTGAGATTCACATTTAGATCGACTAATCTTAAAAGCATTATTCAGAAATGCATCATAGTAAACTTCTATTCTTGATAAACTATTGTCTAGAGTAACTGCAGATATCTCTGGTTTATTAGAAGTAATAATTACATTGCCATTATTATAGTTTGCATAATCTGCAATATAAATATACTCTGTATCAATAATATTAACAATATGACATTTCGAAGCTGGATTTCTTCCACCGTAAAGTAATCGTTCTATCTTAGTCTTCATTTTTTAAAACACTTGAGAATATTGCTATACTCTTTCAACGTATCCCCCATTATATCATTAAAGTAATGTTGTCCAATGACTTTTTGTTCAGAGTCTTTTATATCCTTTAATTGACCGTCATATATCTCCCATATTGAAACTTTGTCTGGATCTATCCAAGATTTATAGCTATGGAAAGATTTATTCTTTGTAGTTATATCTTTTAATTGTCCCCCTAAAATACAATTATTTAATGCATATAGAATAAATGGACTATGGGTTGTGATCATTAATATTGAATCTTCAATTGTATTTGATTGCTCAACTAGATAATAAAGGAGTTGTTGTTGAGTAGATGGGAATAAATTACTCTCTGGCTCTTCTAAAAATAATTTTAGATGATTGTTCTTTAGATAGTTATTTCTTAACTCACTAGCTTCCGACACAAATTTACCTATAGGACTTTTTATGATCTTTTTTAACTTCGAGTTTTTCTTCTTTAGATTTGCTTCCTCAGATAGTGATTCAACTTGTTTAATGAATTCGTCTATTTTTCTTATCCAAGTATCCACTGAATTTCCAACTTCTTTATCAATAAGATAATTTGTCAATTTAGACTCTAGCTCCTTATTGGCAGAGTCTTCTTTTATACTTCCTAGTTCTTCTGTGTTATTGATTGTTTTTAGAAAGTAGCCAATCAGAACATAAATAGGGATTAAAGACTGAGTTCCACTAGAGGCTGTTGTTAATTTTATTTTCTTTTTATCATTATCCTCTAAAATGGTTATGAAGTCATTCTTCAAATCATTATCATAATAGTATTCAATATCTAAACTTTCTATAAACAAAGGATGCTCTTTATCATATATATATCTAGCTTCATTCCAATCTGTCATATAATTTTTTATATTATTCTTTGGCAAGGTTACTTCAATCCAATTCGGAATAACAGATACCACATTTCTCTCTGCTGGAATATATGAAATTTTTGGACGTTTATACTCATATCTATTGTTCCATGAGAATTTAGGAATTGAACTCTCAGATGCATTAAATTCAATTGATAAAACATCACTAACATACTTTATATAGCTCTTTTCATTTACATAATCTTCTAGATTATGAAAAACCTCTAAATTTTGTAGAAAAACATTTTGTGAGTAAAAAAAATCAAAAGATTGATCAACACATATTTTCTTTTCAACCCATGATAAATAACATGCTATTTTATTTATAGTACTTTTTCCACTGCTTTGAGGTCCAATAATAATGTTTATTTTATTCAAATTAATATCAACATTCTTAATTGGACCAACATTTCGTATTATTAAATGCATAAGTTATTTAAATAAAATATATAAGTATTGATTTATTGAGTAAAGATAATTAATTTTAAACATCTTCCAATTTGATGACAGTTTTTATCATTTTAAATTATTTACAGAAAAGCCACTAACAATTTAATGTCAATGGCTTTATCACTAAAGGACAATATCAAATTATATTTACTTGTAAAATAAAAATTTGTCCTTTCACTTTAATAATCAGCTGCAGTAAACAAAATTTTCAGAGAATATATAAATCTTAATATCAAAAAATAGACTTCTCCTTTTTTATTCTTATTGACTATTCCCTCTATAAGAGAGATAAATAATATTTTTGAGAAATTTGAGAATCCTAATTTTTAAGTAAGAATCAATCCTGTCTTGTCGATACTCTCAGTTTAAAATTCATTCGTAGAATTTCAAAACCGTTTTTATCTTTTCCCTCTTTATCTTTGACTTTGCAAGGTTTGGTATCATACCAATCAGAATTTTTAAGTTGTTCTGCTGTGGCATTTTTCTTGTAGCCTGCTTTATTATATATATCTTGTAATTTAGCTTTTATATAGTCTTTAGTATAGCGGTTACCAACAGAAAAGGTGAGAGGTAAAAGTTTTAAAACTTTCATTTCAGAATCTTTATTATCTTTTAAGATTAGTAGTTTCTTTATTTCATCCATTTTATAATCAGTAGAATTTATTTCTTCTTTGGTTAACATCTGGTAGGCTTTGTATAAAGTAGGCTGTGTATTTATTAGTTTATCAAGAGCTTGGTCTGCGAAAATAATAAATTGATTTTTACGGTTTTCGGGGTCTAAGATTTCAAAATCTGATAGTATTTCTTGAACAGATTTCTTGGTTTTACGTTGTATTGCCTTTTCTAATATTTGTTTGTGCTCCAATACATCTGTTTGAAATCCTGAGTTTTCCCAAGCTTGCTGTATGTAGTCAATATGATTAAATTCCTCATTACAGGCAGATTCATTAATAAACTGGTCTGTTTTCTGATAACATAATTTCGCATATCCTGTTCCTTTATCTAATGTTGTGTATCTTTTTACAAATTCGGTTTTGTCTTTGTTGGGTTCTCTGTTATTCGCTTTACAAGCATCGAGATAGCGGTTATATTCTTCCATATCCCAATTTGCATCAAATAAATATTCGTCTTTAAATTCTTCCAATGTTTTAAATGTTAGTCTGTTTCTGTGATTAGTAATGTGATAGATTGCAAAAGGCTTTGTTTCAGGGCGGTTCTCCTTGATTCTTTGTCTGCCAACTGCTTGAACTCCTTTATTAGAGATACCAACCTTTGTATGTGGTTTATTTACATCTGTTACTAAAATGATCGTAGGGTTAATATCTTCCAGATTCCATCCCTCAAAATGACTTGTAGTATAGAAATTCACTTTTTTATATTCTCCTTTAATTGGTTGCTGTTTGAAAAATTGATATACTTTTTCCAGATTCTCTTCTTTATCGGCACAATGTACATTACAGTCTTTAAGTTCTGCTAGTTCAATAGCTTCTGCAATTTCGGTTACTGAATTATAAAATATATGCAGATTTCCTTTTGTATTCATTTCTCCTGTTAGAAACGCATTTACACATGCTCTTATGCTTCTTGTATTTATAATTGTAATATTGTCTATAGGTTCATCAAACTTGATCCTGTAATAGTTGAATTCTTCCATTCGGGGGTCTGAAAAGTAATAAGGGGTAGCTGATATAATAATTTTGTTTTTAAAATTGAATAGAAGTTCAAAAGCATCAATCATGCTTTCTCTAAAATATTCAGTTATAACAGAATGTGCTTCGTCAAGAATTAGGTAAAAATCAGAGTATAATTTATTTATTATTTCTACGTTTTCGGCTGCTTCTATTATCTTATGTAAGCTGTCAGGAGTAACAATGATTTTTTTGAATGGTATACCTTTTAGTAAATATTCTTCTATATCCTTCGTTTTGACTCCACCTTTTACAAAAAATAAGTCTGGATATTCTAATTCTCCGTATTCATCTGTTGAGTTGATTTTATCTGTAATAATACTTTTAATAGGCACAATAAGAATAGAATTTCTGTCAGTCTTTAACTCTAGATGTGTGCCACCAATGCCACAACGCCCTTTGTGTATGAATGCATTTTCTGGTAATACTTTAAAAGCCTTATCTATGTAATCTGTTAGTTTTAGTGTGATTGGTTCTTCATTTGATTTTTGACTTTGCATATTAATTAAATAAATAGATTAAAGAATTTAATCTGGCTGTGTTTCTCAATATCACATTGAGAGCATCTGAAAAATAGGAAGACAAAGGCAAAATAATAGACAGACTTTTTATAGCCTGTCTATTATCAATATGCTGTGTCTAAAAATCTGATTTTAAGGAAAATTATTAATGCAAAAGTAGATAAGATAAGATCATAAATACTTTGGGATATGTAGATTTTTCCCTTATTTGATATACAAATTTACTGAATTTCGCACTGCAAACATAGTGAAATAGGGGTATCTTGAAAAATAGGGACAATTTATATTTTTATATTTAAAAAGAATAATATATTGTCCTCTTAAACAAATCCGACAGAATAATATCATGTCTAATTTCTTTATACAAAAAGAAAATAATTATAAAAGTATAAGATTATGATAACATTATTTTTCATAACTTGCAGTACTTAAATATAATACTATGGCAATTCTGTATCCCCAATATGATATTATTATGACTTTAAAAGTACCTCCAACAGAAGGTGAAAAAAGAATAATTGATTTTTTATTGGATATTTTAAATGATGAATATGAGATATTCTTTCAACCCTTTTTAAATGGTGATTGTCCTGATATTATAGTTATGAGAAAAGGAGGGGGTATTTTGATAATAGAGGTTAAAGATTGGGATTTGAATAGTTACCACATTAAATATAAAGACAAATGGCATGTTTCATATAATAATGCCTATATAAAATCTCCGATTTCTCAAGTTCTAAAATATAAAGAAAACCTATATGACCTACATATTCAGAGTTTACTTGACTTAAAATTAAAAGATTACAAATATTGGCTTATTGTTAATTGTGCTGTTTTCTTTTATAATGAAAATCACAATGATATTTATAACTTTATTTTTGCTCCATTTCATGAAAGACAAAGAGGCTTAAATATAAATGATACAGAATGTCAAATCGAACTTCAAAAGTATAAAGATTTTATAGATAAAAATGTAAGTATAATAGGCAAAGATGATCTCAAAGATAGTTTCTTTAATAGCTTACTTAATAAAACATGGATAAGTAGAAAATCACGATATTTTGATTTAGAATTATATAGAAGTTTTAAGAGATATCTTAAACCTTCATTTCATTCGATTGAAGATGGCAAGGATATAAGATATACGACTAAACAAAAAGAATTAATTATAAGTAAAGATGGGGAACAAAAAATAAGAGGAATAGCGGGCTCTGGAAAAACTTTAGTTTTAGCAAAAAGAGCTATAAACGCTCACATTAGAAAAAATGAAACGATTTTGATCCTAACATATAATATTTCTCTCAGAAATTACATCCACGAGAAATTAAGCGATGTCCGAGAGAATTTTCATTGGGAAAGTTTTCACATTTTAAATTATCATGATTTTATAAATTCTATAATGAATAATCTTGGTATAGAATTTATGATACCGAAGGATTTTGATTGTATGTCATCAATATTTAAAGAGCAATTCTTCAATCAAAATTATTATGGAAATATAAAACTATTTGAAAAACATATAGAAAGAATTAATAAATATTCGACTATTTTAATAGATGAAGTACAAGATTTTCAAACAGAGTGGTTGAGAATTGTTAAAAAATATTTTTTGGCTCAAGATGGAGAATTTGTTGTATTTGGAGATAGTAAACAAGACATTTATAATAGAGTTTCTCTTGATTCTTCTAATAAGAAAAGTATTCAAATACCAGATAGCCCAGGGCGATGGAATGAATTAAATCAGTCTTTTCGATTAACACCAATATTAACAGCTTATGCCTCGAACTTTCAGAATACTTTCATGAAAGAAAAACATGATGTTGATATATTTGATAATACTGAGAATATTCAAAGACGAATAAATGACAATATTTACTATAAATATTTAGAAGGACGATATTTTGATGATATCATAAAAACAATTATACAATTTTCTAAAACGAACCGAATCCATCCGAATGATATTTGCATTCTCTCTTCTTCTATAGATTTAATTCGAGAATTAGATTTCTTATTTAGGGATAATACTAAAGAGAAAACATATATAATGTCCGAAACCAAAGAACAATATGATGAAAGAATAAAAAAATCAAATAATAATAAGAAATATTTTGAAAGAATAAGAAAGAATAAGAAAATTCATTTCTGGATGAACTCAGGATTAACTAAATTATCAACAGTTCATAGCTTTAAAGGATGGGAGATTGATTCTTTGTTTTTTATAATCACAGAAGATTTTGAAACAAATTATGAGCTTACATATACTGGATTCACACGTTGTATTAACAATTTGATCATATTGAATATAGGCAATATACGATTTGATTTATATATGAAAAGTTTACCTTATGTGATTGTTCTATAAGTTATACCATCTATATATATTTTGCTTTAAGTAGCTTATAACCTTTTTCAAATTGATTTTTGCGTTTTATGGTTCTTCGGGGTGTAGTTTCAAAGTAGTCTTTTATATCGGTTGCTCTTATCTTTTTATTGATTTCTAAAATAGTATAGATTTTATTAAGGGTATCTGTTATTTCTTTTTCAGTATAGGCAATACCAATTTTAAAAGATTGTAATACAGCTTCTATTACAGGAAAACTAAGCCTTTTTTCATCGGTCTTTTTCTTTATTAATGCAAGTGTTAGAGATTGTTTCTTATACTCTTTATCAATAATAAATTCCTTATCAAAGTTTTGACATATTTCAACTATAAATTCGTCTTTGCGCTTCAATTCTTCAAATATTGCTTTTTGTTCTTCGGTTTCTATTCTTTTATCCAATTCCAGACTGAAAAATATATCAACTATCTCTTTACGCAATAGCCTGTCATTTTTAGAGGATATCTTTAGTTTGTCGGTTTCCCAATCATAGGAATTATTATACTGATTTTCAATTTCAAAAAATTCTTCATCAAAAGAGTAAGACAAAATAAAGTCCTGCCATGTTTTATATCTTGATTTTGTGGCTTCTGCATCTAAAAGGTTTTCAGTCATAAAATAATTGAAAGAATTATCTTCTTCTAAATATTTACTTATTTCAATACGTTCTAAGGCTTCTTTCATTACTTGTTTAACTCCATTCTCTGTGGCTGAATTATAGATCGTCTTTAGCTGAATATAAGCTTTGCGTTGTTCTTCCAAATATTCTTGCAATTCTTTATATTTTTTAGCCTGTATGGTTTTATCCAATCCTGCAATATGGGTAAATGATGTTATACCATTTCTGAATCTTCCAGCAATTTGTCGGGATTCTAATAAAGGCTCAATCATTGTTTGAGGTGCTTTTATAGCATCGGATATAACAATAACATGAGGTTTATAATCTGTTATAATATCAACGGCTGAATAAAAACGGCTTGTATAGAAATTGTATTTATTGAGGTCTGATATTTTAGTAAAAATATTTGAAAATCCTTTTCTAGTTAGTTTCTCAATACTCTGATTAGAACAATATATATTTGATTGTTCTTTAATATTCAATGCGTTGACAATAGCAATTATTATATCTATCGAATTGATAAAGAAACATATTCGGCTATCTTCTTTATCTGATATATTATTAATAAAATGGTGAATATCCTGCAATATATTGTTGGTTGAATAGAGATTTACTTTTAAAGCGTGATAGTATTTAGGTTCTACTATTACTTCTTTAAAATTATACTTTTTGAATATAGGGTATGAATTGAAATTGGTAAGTGTAGCGGATATTAAGGAACGGTTTTTAAATTTCCAAAAGTCCTGTATGGGTAGGGTTATTGTTTCTCTGAAATCTAATTCAGATGTAAGTTTGTGTGCTTCATCATACAATAAGAAATAATCATTGTACATATCTATATTTAACAATGAAAATGCCCTTTTGACCTTTCCGAATGATTCAGGGGTAGTCATTATCTTTTTATAAGTAATTGTATTATTTTGTAGATAGTCAATTATATGGTTTGTCTGTATGCCCTCAAATACTCCGAATAAAGTATTATGTTTTCCAATTTTGCCTTCTATAACAGGTGTATTTGGTTCTATTATGATTGAATTACGGTTTGATTCTATTTCAAGTGTGGTTGCACCTATTCCTGTTATCTTTTTATAAATAACTGCATTTGCAGGGATAGAGCCTTTTAAATATTCTCCTTTGTTTATATATATTGTTTCTTTTTTAGCCATAATAGAAAAAGGACAAGATATATTTTATATCATACACAAAAATATAAATTGTCCTTTAGTTATTGTTATATAAAAATATCAATCCATATACATTGACTCATCCCAATATTCGAAACCTTCATATTGAGATTGATAATCAGTCTGTTGATTCTGTTCAAATTCCCATTCTGCTAAAAGATAGTCGTTTGCGATATCTTCTTCTGTTAGAGGTATATTATACTCTGCGAGTTCTTCGGGAGTAGTAGGTATACTTATTCCTGTAAATGTTGTATGACGAGAATTTGTATCTTTTCCGCCTTCCTTGATTTGGGTAATATGTATTAGTTTACCTATTAGATCAGAGATGTTTTTAAATGATTCATTGTCAAATAAAGGGTTGGAAGTTCCATCTATTAGACTATTTACATTTATTTGAAAAACTGTATTTCCATATGTGTCTGCTTTGTTTTCTTTATATAGAGCATAAGCGATATTGACTGTTTTATTCTGTGACTTAAATTCACTTGTCTTAGGCTTTATATCAATGAAATAATAATATCCCCTTTGTAGGTTAGCTATTTTATTATTTACGTGAAAATAACCTTCATTGATTACGTCTTTTAAAAATGGGGTTTCCTTCGCAATTCCGTATTTTTTAACCTCTTTGTATTTATCTCCTTCTTTCTCAGATTCGACAAATTCGTATTCTTTTAATTTTGCAATTTTTGAAAGTTGATCTTTTGTCCAGTATGCCATATAGTCAGTTTTTTTTTAATATTTTATTTATCTCGCTCTTTAATTTCTTATGAGTTTGTTTCAACTCTTCATATTCTTCGTATAGCTTATTGTAACGATCTTCTAAGTTTTTATAAGAAGCATTGATCTCCTCTAGATTAAGGGATAATTCATAAGTCTCCCAACAGCCAAGTCTATTTAGTTTTTCTAATAATGGAACTAATTCTTCTATTAAAAACAAATCATTATTCTGAAGTGATTCATATGAATATGATTTATTTCTTAATGAATCACGTATTTCCACATTTCTTCCAAAAAAATTTGTACAACCTCTATCGTTATCAATATGAGTGATTTCAAAATTTCCTATTTTGAGAATTGTAGGAAGCCCATTCTCATCTATAATGGTATAACAATACCAATTAGTTTCATTTCCAGAATTACTTTTATAAGTATGACTATACTTTTTAAAAATACGATACTTAACATATAAAACTCGATTAATTTCTTCAAGCGTTTTTTTTCTAATAATCTTTCCGCTTTCTAAAAATGCTAAAAAAACATCCTTATCTGTAATTTCCAACCCCATGATGTAAACAAGCTTATTTAACGAGTGCAATTTAGTAAAAAACGAAATACCTCTTATAAATACAAAGAGGTATTTTTTAACAATTACAACAAGTTTTTCATTGCTTCATCAATCTGACTATTTTCAAAGCTATCTAAGTAGATTTGCGTTATTTTTTCCGAACTATGACCTAATGATTCAGATATAATAGAAGTATTTACACCAGAACGTTTTAAAACAGTTGCAAACGAATGGCGAGCCACATATGTTGTTAAGTCAATTGGGATATTCAATTCTTTACCAATGTCTTTTAACCGTTTATTTACTTTAGTAATTACCTTATGAACTCGATTTACTTTTTGTTGCTCTGTTTTATGGAAACTGTTTAAAATCGGGAATAGATAAGGATTCTCGAAATTAGAATATTTATTGATGATCTCCATTGCTTTATACTGTAATGGCGTTTTTATCAACTTATTTGTCTTTCTTCGGAAGTATATTAATCTATCCTCAATTATATTATCTCTGGTTAAATAAGCCATATCAACAAAGTTTATCCCTGCCATTAAATAAGAGAATGTAAATAATTCAATAGCAAGCATTTCATATATGTTATTACCATCATAAGGGTAATTTATAACAGAAATAACATTACCTTTTGAAATAGAACGCTTTACAGTTTCCTGCTTTAGTTTAGAAACATTATATTCCTTAAATGGATAGTGTTCCGCTTTGGCAATGTTCTCTTTAATCGCTGCATTGTAAACGGCTCTCAAAGTCCTAAATCGGATGCCTATCGTGTTTGTTGATATATTGTTGCTTCGTAACCAAGTTTCATACTTCTTTAGCCAAGAAACATCCATATCCGAAAAGTAAATATCAAGATGCGTATTATACTCTAATAATGAATTTAAGACTTGTAAATGAGATAAGGCATATCCACGCCGTTTTTCTTTGAATAACCGCTCTATCTGGTCTTCAAATGCTTCTTTTACTGTTTTCTTGATTATAGGATTATGTACTTTATCAATTAATGATTTAGCGGTAAACTCCTTATTTGTAGACTTATAATCAATTATCTGTTCTCTGTATTCTTTCGTTTTATCTGAAATAAGGGTTGATATTTGCTCTTTATTAGGACAGTTACGTTTTGGCTTGTTTTTGGTAAAATCCCAATACTCTGGATTTATTGAAATTCCAAGGCTTAAATATCGTCTTTTTCGGTCTTTCGTTACTCTTAGCATTAAAGGATTCTCATTGTTTTTCAACACTTTAGATTTATAACAAATCACATCAATTGTCGCACTCATGGTTTACACATCGGTTTACACAACCTATGTAAAACAGTGTATTTCCGTATATAAAAGATAGGGAAGTTATATTAAACGAAAAAGCCATAATTCAATGAATTACAGCTTTTTACTAAGTGGTGCCACCAGGAATCGAACCGGGGACACAAGGATTTTCAGTCCTTTGCTCTACCAACTGAGCTATGGCACCTTAACCGTTTTGCGTGTGCAAAGATAGTACATAATTTATATTCTCCAAAAATTATACGAACTAATTTGATAATATTTTCACAATTCATAGAGCCCTGCAAGCTGCAACCAGCCTAATTATTGAGCTTTTTAGCCTCATTATCAGAATCTATAGACTAAATAAAGTCGGCTGAAAAATATTTTAAAAAAACAGGTGATATTTTTCATATAAAATCGTATTCAGGCACGAAAGCTGATTCGCTTTACATAAAAACAAAAATATCGGTCTTAATTCGATACTACTTTCAATCCAATAATTGAACAGACAAGCGTAAAAATAAAGAATAACCGCCAAAAGCTAGAAGGCTCTTTAAATACCAAAATACCTAACAATACAGTACCAACTGCACCAATGCCTGTAAATATAGCATAAGCTGTACCCATTGGTATTGTTTGAACAGCTTTTATCAACAAATACATACCCAAAGCAAGACAAATACCAAAACCAATATACCAGTAATAGGAATGAGGAGCAATTGCCTCTTTTGCTTTTGATATGCAAAATGTAAACCCAACCTCAAACAAACTCGCTAATAATAAATAAATCCATCCCATAATACTATACACTAACTGAACAAACGTTCAATATATTAAAAAAATAATACTACTTCAATAAAAAAATATAATGTAATAAAGCCTTTTCCAGATTCTGAACGATCGAATTTCCATCTGTACTGAAAATACTTTGAAACCAAATACCATCAGTCAGGGTGAACAATTGCATCGCTGAAACTTCAATATCTGTATCCTGCTTTATCTCTTTCTTCGATACACTATTTCTCAGCGCACTCTCCCACCCGATTTTTTCTTTTTCGATTGTAGCCTGATATTTATTTCTAAATATGGCATCACGTTGCATCACTTGATAGAAAAGAAAATGATAGTTGAGCATCGACACATTTGTATTCTTAGATGCTTCGCCAACAATATCAGAGACTATTCTAGCGATCTTCTTAAAACGCTTGCACATAAAATCAACAAATTCGAAAACTGTGTAATTTGCGGTGCGTCGAACTTCAAAATCAAATATTCTTATAAAATACTTTTCAGTAACCTGTATAAACAGATCCTCTTTATTCTTGTAATAATGATACAGAAGACCTCTGGACAGACCAGTCGCTTGCTGTATATCAGATATTGACACAGCATCAAAGCCTTTCAAGAGCAACAGCTCAAATGTTCTTTCTAATATTAATTCTTCTGACACCATAATTGAACAATCATTCAACAAAGATATATTTTTATACCAAATCAGACAAGATCGAATGTATAATTATAGAAAATTTATAGAATAATAGTCTTTATAAACCAATCGTAAAGCAACGAGAGAAGAATCCAATTAAGTGAACCATAATAGAGCAGCACGGGATAAAGATGACAATAGATACAAAAACGATGAAAAGTTCTTACCTTTGCCCTTTCTTTATTTAGATCGAAATATAACAAAGGCATCGAGAAAAATGACTGTATTATACGAAGACAACCATATCATTATCATCAATAAAACAGTATCTGAGATTGTACAAGGAGACAAAACCGGAGATAAGCCACTTTCAGAAATTGTAAAAGAGTATCTAAAGGAGAAATACAACAAACCCGGAAATGTATTTTGCGGGGTAACACACCGTCTCGACAGGCCGGTAAGCGGCATTGTTATCTTTGCGAAGACAAGCAAAGCCCTTAGCCGTTTGAATGAAATGTTCAAAAACAAACAGATAGATAAAACCTACTGGGCAATAGTAAAAAACATGCCGAAAGAAGCGGAAGGAACACTTAGAAACTATCTAATTAGAAATGAAAAGCAAAACAAATCGTATGCTTACGATGTGGAAAAGCCAAATTCGAAATTAGCCATACTCCATTATAAGTTGATCGCACGATCCAACAGATATAATTTACTTGAAGTCGACCTCGAAACAGGCCGTCACCACCAGATACGTGTACAACTGTCTAAAATGGGATGCCCTATAAAAGGTGATCTGAAATACGGCTTCGACAGGTCCAATCCTGATGGAGGCATCAGCCTTCACGCACGTAAAATATCTTTCCTACACCCTGTTTCAAAAGAACGGATTGAGGTTACTGCCCCTCTTCCAAAAGAGACCCTTTGGCAAGCTCTGGAAAAAGCAATTAGTTAGAACTTACAGGAACTTCTTTCCCAGAGATGACATCCTCTATATATGAACGTAGAGAGGTATATTCCACGCCCTTGGGAAAAGTACGTCCGTAAATATAACGTGTTACTCCTTTTATTTTAGAAACTTTGTATTCTCCTCCAGACTGATTATCAAGAGATGGTGTATATTCAACGAAAATAGAAGAGTCCACTTCTCCCGAGTCATTCATCACATAGAATATATTTTTAACGAAAGGCTGAGATGAGCTCTCTTCATAACGTTCGTACGCATATACATCAAAGGGATCAACTTTAAACTGATCTATACAAAAGTTATCAGAGATGGTAGTCGAAGCCAACTGGCCTTCTTTATATGCATTATATAGCTTAGTCTTATATGCATCCGCCCTGTTATACTCCCCAAGCTTAACATAACACTGAACCAGCTTTTCATAAGAATAATAATCGTCAGGAAGATAGCCGACTAATTCCTCATAGGCTTCTGCAGCTTTGGTATATCTACCAAAATCATATTCTATTCGTGCTATATTATAAAGTACTGTAACCAACAATTCCTTATCCTTCTCAATTTTGTCTTTGGCAGTATAAAATACATTCAATGCATCAGACAGATCGTCTCGGCTTGCATATATTACTCCTATCATGTAGAATGCCTTCTCAGACGGAGGATTAAATGATGTAGCCTTCTTATAGTTTTCCAAAGCTTTATCTGTATCTTCTTTTGCAACAAATACATCACCTAATCCGACGTATGCATCTGCAAAATCAGGAGAAATAGCGATAGCCTTTTCAAAACTACCTTTTGCATCATCTGCACTGCCATTTGCATTCTGAACTAATCCTTTCACATAATAAGCCCGGGCACATTTTGCACTCTTCTGTACAGATAAATCTATATATCGCGACGCATTGATCAGATCGTCCAAGTAAAAATAAGCCTCTGCTACATAAGCAAGGTTATCGGCCGAAAGGCTGCGTGGCTGAGCGGCATATTGTTCTACCACCTCTTGATAAAGTCCTTTATCAAACAATGATTTTATATCCTCTGTTGGTTTTACGACTTGTAGCTGTGCAGAGAGCAATGACTGTACCGAAAAGCACATTAGAAACGAGATAAAGAACAACTTAACAATACTCTTTTTCATACTTAATTTCCTTTATTTTTCTTAAAACCATTTCTGTCTTCTTATCCAAAGGTAAGAAAGAACCGCAATCAATATAAGAGTTATCCAAGCTCCGAGATAACCATATTTCCAATCCATTTCGGGCATCAACTTGAAATTCATACCCCAGACACCTACCATAAATGTCATTGGAATAAATATGGTAGACACTATCGTCAATCGTTTTATAATATCATTCATCTTTAGGTTATTGTTATTATAATACAAGTCCAGAAGGGAAGTCAGCGACTCATGGAAAGAAGCTAAGTTGCCCAAGATAGAGCGCATACGATCATCAAAGTCATTATAATAAACAATATTTTCCTCTTCTATCAACTTATTGTTGTTATGCAAGAGATTGACAAATTCTTCGCGCAGAGAAGTGATAGTACGCTTTATATGCATATAATCGACCCGGCATTCGTGCATCAAACGCAGAATATCGATAGATCCTTTTCCTTCTATCAAATGATCTTCTACATCCGCAAGCCTATCTTCAATATCCATTACGGTATTCACATTCGCCTGATTCACGGCACTCATCAAAATGTATAGAAGGAAGTCTGCTCCTTTCTGACGCACTACCACATTATTCTCTTCTATATTTCTTTTTACATCATCAAAAACAGGGATTGCTGCCTCCTGAAAACTAACAACAAAGTTCTTTCCAAGAATAAACCCGATCTGCATATCGTCAATATCTGTAGTCTCTTTTACCTGATAAAAGAGAGGCATCAGAACAAATGAGATATTTTCATACCCAACAGCCTTTACAACTTGTCTGTTTCCCAGAAGGTCCTTAATATCAAAACCATGAAGTCCAAGCTCTTTACAAATTCTGTATACAGTATTAGCATCAGATATCCCTGTTATCTTTATCCAATTTACTTTCGTTGTATCTATCTTATCCTTAATAGATTCTTGCAATTGAATATTCCTAACCTCCAGACGTGTCATATCATATTGAACGAGTTCAATAGACATCGGTATATCCTTATCACCAAGATATACGGGTTTGGTTAATAGATAATTGTTTCGTGAAACTTTATTCTTCGATTTTCTGGTGGTTCGTTTACTCATACTGCAAAATTATGTTTTGAGTGATATTAAACAATATCAAAAGTAAGAATAAAATACTATATTTGTCGACTCTAAATCCGTATTATTTAAACTAAGGCAGATTTACTGACGATAAATTATTAACACTTGTGATGTAACCAATGAACGAAATATACAGCATATTAAAGAAAAAGAAAATGCAATTCTTTTTCTTATTTTATATCCTACTCCTACTGCCTATACTGTGCCCTTTAGCTCAAAATTTTACTCTTTTAGACAAAGTTGCTGTTTTCTTGGTCTGTGGTTTATTCTTTGCTGCCATCTGGATCTTATCGCTATTTATCAGTTCCAGATCTGAAAAGATCATATACTCTATCATGTTGGCTGTCTCAATTATTCCGGGATCAATCTATCTGGCCTACTTACTGTTTGCACACGTTATGCTTGAGCAAAACAGTGTGACCAGTCTATTCGAAACCAACCCCGAAGAGAGTAAAGAGTTTATAGCGCATTATCTGAGTATGTGGGTTATAGCCGGAGTTGTAGTATACGCTGCGATACCTATCGTGATGATCTGTAAAATGCGATCGTTCAGAAAGCTCAAAATAAAAGAATATAAAACGCTGTTTATATTAAGTATAATAACAATAATAGCCATTGTTGGCATAGGCAGAGTATCGCGATCTGTATATTTCATCAATTTCTACAGAACATTTATCAGCTACAAAATCCGTACAACCCATGAAGTAAAAGAGATACAAGCACGTCAAAGCTTAGATTATGACGTAAAGACCAACCATAAAGATTCCATTCCTCAGATAATGGTACTGGTGATTGGCGAATCACTGAACAAACATCACATGTCTCTCTACGGCTATCCAAGAAATACAAATCCCTTGTTGTCACAATACGGAGATAGCCTTGTTGTATATAATGATGTAGTAGCTCCACATGTGCATACAATTCCGGTGGTTCGTTCTTTATTATCGATGAACGAAGTAGATCATTCGGAATACTTCACAGAGAAACCATCTATGTACGAATTATTCAACCGTGCGGGATACGAAACATACCTCATAAGCAATCAGAGATTTAATGACGAAATGCGGGCAAGCTACGACATACTGCTATCGCTTGCGAAGAAAAGATATAATCTGGCATCTTACAGGCAACACGATGATATCGTCCTTCCCATACTGAATAAAATACTGGAAAAGAATGACAAGAAAGATAAATTGATTATCATACATCTCATAGGCAACCACATGGCCTATGAATTCAGATATCCTAAAGAATACATATTCTTCAACAACCAAAAAGACGGCTTGGTGAAAGATACTCCATACAGAGAAGAAAAGGCAAAAAAAGCAATAGATGCTTACGACAACTCTGTTCTCTATAACGACTATATAGTAAACAGCATTATCGGTTCTCTAAAAAAATTACAGCATCAGGATGCAGCCATGATCTACTTATCCGACCACGGAGAGGAAATGTACGATTACAGAGATTTTGCAGGCCATGCTTATGAAAAAGTATCACCAACGATGAGCGAAGTCCCTTTTCTTGTATGGCTATCGCCGTCATACAGAAAATTCAGAAAAGATCTTGTCTTTGACAAAAACAGAGTCTATTCGTCAGCAGACTTTATTTATTCTGTATCCGATCTGGCAGGGATAAATTATGTTGATTATGAAGACTCGAAAAGCATATTCTCGACCCATTTTGTTCCTCGTGAGCGTTATGTAGGAGAAAAAAAATATGAAGACATAAAAGATAAGTTTGAGAAATAGAAACTATCTGCCGGTGTAATCAGAAAATCATTTTATAGCCTATTCCCCGAATATTTATAATTTGAATTGTAGGATCTAAAGCTAACTTCTTACGCAGCTTTACGATAAACACATGCAGGCTGCGTGTATTAAAGAAACTATCATCGCCCCAAAGCTCAATCAGTACAGCTTTATTCTCTACGATATTATTCTGATTGGAACAAAGGCGTTCCAATATAGCAGCTTCACGGTGAGACAGGATTTCAGTACGTTGGGTGTGAACCAATTTCTGCATCAAAGGATCGAATGTATATTTTCCTATCTCATATATTTTATCTTGAGGGATCTCAGTTTGTGCTCTGTTCAGCAAAGCCTTGATACGCACAATAAGCTCATCCATTCCGAAGGGCTTTTTCAAGTAATCGTTTCCTCCTATTTCAAACCCCTGAACTACATCGTCTGTCCTAGACTTAGCACTTAAGAATAATATCGGGGTTTTCTTGTCACTTTTACGTATCAGTTGAGCCATTGTGAAACCATCCATCTTTGGCATCATTATGTCTGCCACGACGATATCGGGCTTCAACCGATGAAAAAGCTCGAGCCCTTTTTCCCCATTAACTGCTATATCAACAACAAACTCCTTTTTCTCTAAAGCATCTTTAATGATCATAGACAAGGCCGGTTCGTCCTCTACTAACAATACATTTATCTTATTCATCCTATTATTATTTCGAAACAAGTACCTTTACCTTCCACACTTTTTGCTTTAATATTCCAGCCATGCTTAACCACAATCGTCTTTACATAAAAAAGCCCTAAGCCATATCCTTTAACATCGTGAACATTACCTGTATGAACACGGTAAAACTTATCAAATATCTTATCCAAAGACCCGTCCGGAATACCGATTCCGTTATCACATACAGATAAAACAATTTTGTTTCCCGACTTACGTGCCAACAACCGAATCTCTACCGAATCGTTGGAATATTTGATTGCGTTTTCAATCAGATTACTTACTACATTACCAAAATGCAATCGATCGGCTTCAATACTCAATCCTTCAGGTTGTATATCTATTACAAATGAGGTTGGTTTTACAGTGTTCAGTAAAAACTTATTTTTCTGACTCTCAAATATGCTGCCCACTTCTATATTTTCTAAATTCAGTTTGAGATTTTTCCGCTCTTCTACCGACATAGTTAGTATCTGTTCCACAAGGCTATTCAGATACATTAACTGCTCACGTGAGATATCAAGATATTCTTTTCTTTTTATAGGGTCATCGCCAAATCCAAAGTTTTGGAGGGAATCTACAGCCGCGTAAGTAACTGATATCGGAGTTTTAAGCTCATGTGTCATATTATTTACAAAGTCTGTTTTTATTTCATCTATTGTTTTTTGTCTTAATATGATTTTAAGCAAATATATAAAAGTCACAATTAGTAAAATAACCATCAATACAGAAACGGAGGTCAACCCCCACATACCTTTAAAGATATACCACTTAGGATTATCCATATACAAATAATAAGTATGTATCTGGGTTTTGAGACCTTCTAAAACATATTCCTTACTATTCTTAAAATCGAAAGTTCCTTTAGGTATTTGAGTCACCAAGGTATCTCCAATAGATGTTCTACACTGGATAACATGAGGTATATCGAATCCTTGTGCAGACAAATCGGCACTCATAATACTATCCAAACGTACTAAGTCGAGTGGGGTTATTTCTCCAATAGCAGACAAAAGTCCTTTCTTGATTTGTATCGTTACCTCTTGCAAGTCTGCGTAAATAGAATCAGAGCTACTTTTTTCGCCTCCTCGTTCTTTGGAGAAACTCATACTAATGGTTGTCTTACCTTTGCCGGAGTTATAAGTCTTTGTTTCTACAGAAGCAGGAATACCATTTTCTGCTTCTTCCTCTTCAGCATCCTTGGCTGATATGGTAGACATTCTGATTGCCAACTCTTTGAAGGAGCTGCTTTCTGCCGTATTGTTTATTACTGTTTCTAACTTCTCATATTGCTGGTTATAGAAATTGACCAACCAATAAGCCTGATAAGAACAAACCAGAATTAACAAACTAAAAATAACGATCGCTATGGATTTAAATCTGAACTTCATACATGAATTCATTATCGATAAAGCAAATGTAAACAATAGCTTAGAAACAAAAAATAGTGATAACACTAAATAACACTAGACAAGCAAACTTCTGTACAAATGATTTCGATAAAATTATCTTATATAAAGGTAGTTATAGTAACAAAGAAATAAAATACAGACACTTTTTGTAACAGAGAAAAGGTGACAATAAAAACAGATCGAAAAGGTGTTACTTTTGTCACCTTTTGTCAGCTATTTCATTGTTTACTAATACTTAACAGAACATTTATATTTTGTCACTTTTTTAACTAACATACAGTTCTCTATTGCTTGCTGGGATAGGCATATTATATCCGCTTTTTTTAGTACTTTTGCAACTTATTACGGAAAAATCAATGAGCGAACTTAAGAAAGAAATACAAAAAAGACGCACTTTTGCTATTATAAGTCACCCCGATGCGGGTAAAACAACCCTTACTGAAAAGTTATTACTATTTGGAGGGGCAATACATGTTGCCGGAGCAGTAAAGTCAAATAAGATAAAGAAAACTGCTACCTCGGACTGGATGGAGATAGAAAAGCAACGTGGTATTTCTGTTGCCACCTCTGTTATGGGATTCGAATACGATGGTTATAAGATCAACATACTCGATACTCCCGGTCACCAGGATTTTGCCGAAGACACTTATCGTACCCTGACTGCAGTGGACAGTGTGATCATTGTTGTAGATTCGGCCAAAGGGGTTGAAGCACAAACACGCAAGCTGATGGAGGTCTGCCGTATGCGCCATACTCCTGTCATGATATTCGTCAACAAGATGGATAGAGAAGGTAGAGATCCTTTTGAATTACTCGACGAACTGGAAGCCGAATTACAAATCGGAGTTCGTCCCTTGAGTTGGCCAATTGATAGCGGACAACGTTTCAAAGGAGTTTATAATATATATCAGGAAAAATTAGACCTATACACTCCAAGTAAACAGACTGTTACGGAATCTATAGGATTTAAAGATATAAATAGCCCTGAGCTGGAAACATACATTGGAGTACCCTTGGCTGCAAAGCTGAGAGATGACATCGAGTTGATTGACGGAGTATATTCCGAACTGGATATGGATACATACCTCAAAGGACAAATTGCCCCTGTATTCTTTGGATCGGCTCTCAACAATTTCGGAGTAAAAGAGCTGTTGGATTGCTTTGTAAGGATTGCACCGTCTCCACGTCCTGTGGAAGCAATCGAGCGTGAAGTAAAACCTGACGAACAGGCTTTTACGGGATTCATATTCAAGATACATGCCAATATGGACCCGAATCACCGTTCATGTATTGCCTTTGTTAAGATATGTTCAGGAAAGTTTGAACGGAATGTAAACTATAAACATATGCGATTGAACCGTTCGATGAAGTTTTCCTCTCCTACTGCCTTCATGGCTCAAAAGAAAGAAACTGTAGATGAAGCTTTTGCCGGTGACATTGTAGGTCTGCCCGATACCGGGAACTTTAAAATCGGGGATACACTCACATCGGGAGAGGATTTACACTTCAAAGGTTTACCTAGCTTCTCTCCTGAAATGTTTAAGTATATCGAAAATGCTGACCCGATGAAGTCGAAACAACTTCAGAAGGGAATAGACCAATTGATGGACGAAGGTGTTGCCCAGTTGTTTACAAACCAATTTAACGGACGCAAAATTATAGGAACTGTTGGTCAGCTGCAATTTGAAGTAATCCAATATCGCCTATTGCATGAATATGGTGCTCAGTGTAGATGGGAAGCAATCAATTTGTATAAAGCTTGTTGGATAGAAAGTGACAACAAGGAACAACTGGCTGACTTTAAGAAGCGTAAGGCTCAATATATGGCAGTAGATAAAGAAGGACGAGATGTCTTTCTTGCAGACTCTAACTATGTATTGATGATGGCTCAACAAGATTTCAAGGATATAAAATTCCATTTCACTTCTGAGTTTTAAGATGGTAGAAATTGTTATTAATCCCGAATATAAATATCTGGAAGGTTTTGTAGAAAATCTTTCTGACTCTTTTGCTTATGAAGGTGAAACACTATATGCCGCTCGGAATATTATAAAGCTATTTGATGTAGATGGGTTTAAGGTAAATGTGAAGTTCTTTAAAAAGCCTATTTTTATCAATCAGATAGTATACAGGACATTTAGAAAGTCTAAAGCCCGACGCTCTTACGAATATGCTTTTAAGCTAAAGGAGAAAGGACTTCATACTCCCGACCCGATAGCCTATATAAAAGAGACTAAATTCGGGTTGCTTAAAAACAGCTTCTATATATCAAAGCATGAGTCTTTTGATGGCACAATGCGTGAACTAAAAACATCACTCCTCTCAGAAAAGGAAGAACTGATAAAGCAGTTTGCAAGGTATACAGCCGACCTGCATGAACAGCAAATACTTCATTTGGATTACTCTTCCGGGAATGTCTTATATAAAAAGGAAGGAGACGATTATATCTTTTATCTGGTAGACCTTAATAGAATGGAGTTTGATAAACCTATCAGCATGGATACAGCTTGTTTTAACTTCAGACGATTATGGGGAAGCGATGATATGATTTTCTTATTTATTAAAGAATATGCCCAAAGCAGAAACCTTGATGTAGAAGATTGTCTTAAACGGACGTTATACTACAGGAAGAGATTTTGGGATAATTTCACAAAAAAGCATCCGGGCTCTTCACCATATATAACGAACTACTAATCAGTTACAGAAAAAAAATATTTATTAATATTTATCTAACCCATTTTGGCAATAGGTTCCTTGGCTATTAATAGTTTCCAATAAGGTTTTGTGGTTTTGATTGGCTTTGTCTCTACTATTCACAGGGTGATCAATATGATATTCTACAGCCCCCATCTTTAAGAATTGCCTTTTTATTCCGGCAAAGGTAAGACGCGCGGCGATTTCGTTATCTTCATATCCCCAACCGATAATATCTTCGTTATATCCATTTACCTTTAGCAAATCTTCTTTCCAGAAAGCGGTATTACAACCTCGAACGAAGTAAGGATGATCGGCTTTATATCTGAATCGAAAATAGTTTTGTAAGAACTTTGACCTTAATCTATTTGGTTGAAAAAATGACGACCATGAAAAAGGAATATCCACCGTGCCATTCCTCAATACCTCCGCACTAGATTTTGGCGATAACTTCACTCTACTTCCTGATGTGAAGCAACCCTTTTGAGCAAAAGAGTGGTGATCTTCGACAAAATGCTTTTCTAATATGATGTCACCATCTATTTGGATAATATAATCACCCGAAGCTTTCATTATAGCTTTATTTCTTATCTCAGACAACCTGAAACCATTGTCTTCATGCCATACGTGGATAAGTTTACAAGGGAATGATTTTTGCATCCTTTCTATTAGTTTTCTTGTATCATCTCTTGAACCATCATCCGCTACGATTACCTCTATTGGTAAACATGTCTGATTGGTAACACTAAGCAATGAAACCTTAAGAGCTTCAGGCCAATTATATGTTGATATGATAAGTGTGATAGAAAAGTCGTTATTATTCATGAATACTAATTAAAGTTAATAGATATAAGATGTTAAGTCCTCTATATGTGTCATATTATATTTCTCGCAAGAAAGCACCAACGACTTATTGGGGTTGATAAATAAATCACTTTTAAGTCGATCTTGCAAATTAAACTCGATACCATCCGGATGAAACAGTAGTAATCCCGAATAAAACTCTGTTTTCTCAATCTCACTCCTAAATGGGAAAGCATTAGTTATCTGCCCTTTATCATTTACCTCTATAATATAATTTTTCAGATATATATTCGGATATATAAAGGTATAATGCGAATAATAGCGTTTCATTTCAAAACTTTGAAGGTATAGGAATTTCGAGTTTTTAATTAGGTTCCGGACGACCTACACTTTCCTTACGGATATTATCTGTTGATCGGTTCGGTTGCCTTGTAGAAAGACCGTCTTTATGTCTTGCAACAGCTACAGAGTCTATATAGCTTATATTATGTATCAAGACATTTGATCCACTACTCGTATTATTTCTAAGGTGTATATACCCTGATATGCCGTTCAGTAAGCTATCAGGTAACGAAGGTTTACTTATTGAATAATGACTATTACTTTCGATAGGAATCCTTGTTTTAACTAAGGTGTCCTTGTAATTGAAATAAATTGCAGCCTCAGCTTTCTGCTTAGCGCTCAATCCTTGTATATCAAACTTTAGGTGAAAATCGGATATATTCTTTATACTCTTCATCTTCAATGTATCTATATTGAAAGAAAGAGTTGGAGTATAACTATTCAGATAGTAAAATGTAGGTATGATCAAATTACTCTGAGCACCCCTGCTCAGCATTGCAGATCTAGAATTTAGAAGCGATTCATTTCTAAATTTGAGACGTGCAGCTACAGTATCATTTATTACTGCATAATATTGTATATTATCCGAGTACCACAGAAGAGATGTATCTAGTTCGGCTTGAGTTATATTATGCTTTTTAAGCACTCCGGCCACTAGCGCATCTTTCATGTCATCAGACCTGAATTGAGGATCGTCATTGAAAATAGATTGAGCTAGCCTTATATCGTATAAGACATCTGTCATCTTATCGGGGGAGATTACATATCCCGGTCTTCTTCCGCAAGAGCTAAACAGAATAAGAATAGAAATAATGATATAAATAACAGATCGTTGCATAATTATGCTTTGCCGTTTTTTTCTAAAGATAGCGCAAGAGTCTTACGATAGAAAAGAAGAAGGATAAAAATACCAACAGTAATAGCTGAATCAGCTATATTGAATATAGCACTGAAGAAAACAAATGGTTGTCCGCCCCATACAGGAACCCATGAAGGAAAAGTGCTTTCGATCAATGGGAAGTACAACATGTCTACAACCTTACCATGCAGCCAGCTAGAATATCCGTCTCCCAAAGAAACAAAGGACGCAACATGCCCGGAGTAGCTAGCTGAAAATATTTCCCCGTAGAATACACTGTCTATGATATTACCAAATGCCCCGGCTAATATAAGCGATATACATATGATATATCCTGTCTTATATCTCCCGTTAATCAGCTTGTATAAGTAATAACCAATAAAACCGATAGCTACGATACGGAATATAGAAAGAAACATCTTACCGATGAATTCCATCCCAAAAGCCATTCCGTTATTTTCTACAAAATATATTTTGAACCAGCTTGTTATTTCAATACTCTCAAAGAGAGACATGTGGGTTTTGACCCAGATTTTAGATGCTTGATCTATTACAAGAACGAGTACTATTACTAGGATTGCTATCAGTCCTTGATTCTTTTTCTCCATATATCAGCCGATTCCTGTAAAGAAAGTGAAGAAAAAACAGGCATAATTCACCCTTGCTTTTTCTTCCTTTCTTCTATGCTTTTTTTATTTAATTACTACTTATTTTACTCCGCTGTTCTTAGCCTCAATACTTAATGTAGCATGAGGAACAGCACGCAATCTTTCTTTCGGTATCAATTTACCTGTTTCGCGACAAACGCCGTATGTCTTATTTTCGATACGAATAAGAGCCGATTGAAGATTTTGGATAAACTTCATCTGGCGTTGAGCCAAACGGCCGGCTTCTTCTTTCGACAATGTAGATGCACCTTCTTCCAGGACTTTGAATGTCGGTGAAGTGTCAGTAACATCATTCCCATCGGCATTTGTTATAGCCGCTCTCAACTCTTCATATTCTCCTTTAGCCTTATTTAGCTTCTCAAGAATAATATCGCGGAATTCATTTAATTCCTCATCAGAATATCTTGTTTTTTCTGCCATAACCGTTAGTTTTATAATTCCTGTTTCTTATTTTACTTAAAGATAATACATTTTCAGACTTTTTCAACAGATATCTGTAAAATATAATCATCCATATCAATATTTTGCCCATCTACAGACTCCAACAGTTCTATTTTGTCAGCAAGTACCTGTGACGCTATGTAATTATTATATTCCGAAACAGTTTCTCTTATCTGCTCCAAGTCTGTCAATTTTATATTTATTCTGTCAGTTATTTCCAATCCGCTGGATTTACGTATATTTTGTATACGGTTTACCAGCTCGCGGGCTATACCTTCTTTTCTCAGATCGTCTGTTATTGTTACATCAAGTGCAACAGTCAATTTTCCGGCATTAGCAACCAACCATCCCGGTATATCTTCAGATATGATTTCCACGTCAGCCAATTCTATAGTAGCTGCTTGTCCATCAATATCGAAAGTATATTTTTCTTCTTTTTCGAATGTAGCGATAGCTTCCTGGCTCATCCCCTGAACTTCTGCGGCAAGCTGTTTCATGATCTTACCATAACGAGGCCCAAGTTTTTTGAAATCGGGTTTTACTTTCTTCACCAAGATACCGGCAGCATTATCTACATGCTTAAGCTCTTTGACGTTTACTTCATTCAATATCAGTTCGCGCACAGCATCCAAATCTTTTCCTTGCTGATCGTTTAACACCGGTATCATGATTTGTGTCAATGGCTGACGTACCTTGATATTGGTCTTACGGCGCAAAGCCAAAACAGCGGATGATATATCCTGCGCTATCTGCATACGTTCTTCCAGATTCTTATCCACGACAGATGCGTCATAAGTAGGAAAATCCGAAAGGTGTACCGACGCTACTTTTTCATGCTCTGTTACAACAATCAAATCACAGAAAAGTTTATCGGCATAGAATGGAGATATCGGAGCCATAAGTTTGGCTATTGTCTCCAAACATGTATATAAGGTCTGATATGCAGATAATTTATCTTTTGTCATTTCTCCTCCCCAGAAACGTTTTCTGTTGAGGCGCACATACCAGTTGCTGAGATTATCATTTACGAAATCAGAGATAGCACGTCCGGCCTTTGTGGGTTCGTATGTATTATAATACTCATCCACATCCTTGACTAGCGTATTGAGTAATGATATTACCCAACGATCGATCTCCGGTCTTTCCGAAACAGGTATCAAGTCTTCCTTAAAGGAGAAGTTATCCACGTTTGCATACAAAGCAAAGAATGAATAAGTATTATAAAGTGTTCCGAAAAACTTACGGCGCACCTCTTCTACCCCCTCTATATCGAATTTTAGGTTATCCCAAGGCGACGCATTGGTTATCATATACCAGCGCAAAGGGTCTGAACCATACTTATCTATTGTCTCAAAAGGATCGATAGCATTGCCTAAGCGTTTTGACATCTTTTGTCCGTTCATATCCAATACAAGTCCGTTGGAAACAACATTTTTAAACGATATGCTGTCCTTGAACATTGTAGATATAGCATGTAGAGTAAAGAACCATCCACGGGTCTGATCTACACCCTCAGCTATAAAATCAGCCGGATATACTTTTGAGAACTCATCTTCGCTGATATTTGGATAAAATACCTGAGCAAAAGGCATTGCCCCCGAATCGAACCAAACGTCGATCAAATCTTTCTCGCGTGTCATTGGTTGTCCCGAATCGGATACAAGTATTATATCATCAACATACGGACGGTGAAGATCTATTTTCTCATAGTTTGCCTTATCCAGATTTCCGACTTCGAAACCTGTCCAAGGTATTTCTTTCATCACACCGGCATCTACGGCTTTTTGCATTTCGGCATAAAGCTCTTTCATCGAACCGATGCACTTTTCTTCTTTTCCATCCTCTGTTCTCCATATAGGAAGAGGTGTTCCCCAATAGCGGCTACGGCTGAGATTCCAATCCTGCAGGTTTTCGAGCCATTTTCCAAAACGGCCTGTACCTGTCGATTCCGGTTTCCAATTTATTGTCTTATTGAGTTCTATCAAACGTTCGCGACAAGCAGTGGTACGTATAAACCAGCTATCGAGCGGATAATATAATACCGGTTTGTCGGTACGCCAACAGTGCGGATAGTTGTGCACATGACGTTCTATTTTGAATGCACGATTTTGTTGCTTCAACATCACGCAAAGATCTATATCTAAAGTTGTTGCATCAGCAGGAAGCGTATCGTCGTATTCGTTTTTCACATAACGACCGGCATATTCCTTATATAGCTCAACATTTACATTATCACTAACAAAGCTAGGATCTAAATCCTCTAAGTTGAAATACTTACCGGTGAGATCTACCATCGGACGTTGATTCTCGTCTTTGTCCAACAGAAGTAATGCAGGTACATTATTTGCTTTTGCTACACGGGCATCATCCGCACCAAATGTAGGAGCTATATGTACAATCCCTGTACCATCTTCTGTCGTTACGAAGTCGCCTGCAAGAACTTTAAATGCACCTTCTCCCGGATTAACCCATGGAATAAGTTGTTCGTATTCCATTCCGGCCAAGTCTTTACCTTTCCATTCTCCTACAATCTTATAAGGTATAAGCTTATCTCCTACCTTATAATCTTCAAGAGCTATGTCTTTGGCTTTCTCATTGAACATACTGAACACAAGAGACTGTGCCATTACAGTAGTTATCTTATTTCCTGTATACGGATTGTAAGATTGTACTGCTACATAGGTTATCTCGGGTCCTACAGCTAGTGCCGTATTGGATGGAAGAGTCCAAGGGGTTGTCGTCCAAGCTAAAAAGAAAGCCTCTCCAAACTGAGACATTTCAGGTTTCGGAGATTTTATCTTAAACTGTGCAACACAGGTTGTATCTTTCACATCACGATATGCACCCGGCATATTCAGTTCGTGTGTACTAAGTCCTGTTCCGGCAGCGGGCGAATATGGTTGTATTGTATATCCTTTATAAAGGTAGCCTTTGTTATATAGTTCTTTTAGTAAGAACCAAAGTGTTTCTATATAACGATTATCGTATGTGATATAAGGATCGTTCATATCTACCCAATATCCCATTATGCGGGTAAGGTTCTCCCATTCCCCGGTATATTTCATTACCTCTTTGCGACAGGCATCGTTATATTCTTCTACTGTTATTTTCTTGCCGATATCTTCTTTGGTTATACCCAGTTTCTTTTCTACAGCAAGCTCCACAGGCAAGCCATGAGTATCCCATCCTGCCTTACGGTTTACAAGAAAACCTTTCATAGTCTTGTAACGGCAGAAAATATCCTTAACCGATCTAGCCATAACATGGTGAATACCGGGCATACCATTAGCCGACGGAGGTCCTTCATAGAAAACAAATGATGGCGCTCCGGTGCGTATTTCCAAGCTCTTTTGGAATATGCCTTCTTTATCCCATTTTTCTAATATCTCTTTGTTGACATCAGATAAGTTAAATCGATTATATTCTGAAAATTGTTTACTCATAATGTAAAATAACCTGCTTAAAAAATTGAGGACAAATATAATGAAAAAATCTATACGGTATAGTGTACGATTTTACGTTAGTTAATATAATAAGGTAAAAAAAGATAATTCACAATGATCACAACTGATTGCAAATAAATACAAAACTCATGCCAAAGAATAAAAACAAGAAAAGTAACAAAAGTAACAGATTCGTATCTGTTTTTTGATGTCACTTTTTTATTTCGGATGTAAAGACCCTATATTATTAAGAGATAAATTTATGATGCATCGATAAACTGTTTCTTTACCCAATCCTTTCCTTCTGCCAAACGGGTTACCATCATTGCACAAACCACATTCCCCGTAGAGTTGAGCAGTGTAGCCGGCACATCGATTATAGTACTTATAATCATCAATGTAGCAGCAAACTGAGGTGAAAACCCAAAGATAGAACAAATCAACAATTCGCCCGTCATACCTCCGCTTGGGATAGCTCCTACAACGGCAGCAGATAGTACGGCAACACCTATAATCATAAACATATTCGAAGAAGATGTTATCTCTTGCCCGAAAATAGTAAATAGAAATATAATTTTCAGAACACCACCTATGATAGAACCATCCTTGTGCATGTTTGTACCTAACGGAATCACTGTTTCGGCAATACGCGAGGGAATACCCATCCGCTTAGAAGCTTCTATATTGACAGGAATACATGCTGCACTGGAAGATGTGGCAATCGCCGTAAGTGATGGAGTCAATATATTCTGCCAAAACGAAACAAAACCTTTTTTACCTCCCGCCCAAAACACATATATAGAGTTGAGCCCGAAAAAGCTAATTCCTGTAAGGATGAGGAAAAGAATAAAAACATGCATATACCCATTCAGTATCTGTCCGCCCAGATTCCCAACCGTATCGGCAAAGTAACAGCCTAGTCCGATAGGAGCCGCTTTCATTATGATATCCATCATTTTCATAATTACATGAGTGGAAGCATTTAAAAAGTCTGCCACTATTTTTCCTTTCGTACCCGAAAAAGAGGTCGCCAAGCCAAAGAAGATAGAGAATATAATAAGAGGCAGCAGATTCGCTTTTGTAAATAGCTGCTGAAAATCGGAAACAGTAAAGACATTCACAAATATTTCGGCAGAAGTCAATTGTTTTACTGTTTGTTGGGGCAGCCCTAGTAAAAATTCCGACTGATTAACTCCTCCTAGAGGATTATATAAGAGGGTAAAAAGATAGGATACGGCGGCGGCCACAACTCCGGTAAAGAGAAATACAAAAACAATGCTTCCTATCACTTTGCCGACCATGTTAGAGTCGCGCATGTTGTAAATAGATGATGCTACACTAAAGAAAACAAGCGGCACGATGAGCACAAACATCAAATTGAGAAAAATATCCCCCACAGGCTTTACAACACTAGCCCCTTCTCCAAAAATAATACCGCAAATACCACCAATCAGAATACCGAGAAGCAAAAAGATCGTAAATGCGTAGTTCTTCAAAACATTCATTAATCAAACTCTTATATAAGTCGACAAAAATACACTTTCATTTCGAAATATCTGTATTAAAAGAACATAGATTTTATAGGTGAAGAGTCTAAATAAAAAAGATTAAGATTTTTCATCATACCCCTTGCTAATACAAGAAAAATGCATATATTTGCACCGCAATTGCAAAACGGTGGTTGTAGCTCAGTTGGTTAGAGCGTCGGATTGTGGTTCCGAAGGTCGCGGGTTCGAGCCCCGTCTTCCACCCTAGAAAAGAAACTGTTAAATAAACAGTTTCTTTTTTTATTATATCATATATCCAAACTTGGAACACTTCCTCTTTAAGTGATGATTCTCTCTCATTCAGCACAATAACAAAACCCATTTCAAAAAAAAGATCGAAGACTTGTTCAACAACAATCAATATTCTTTTATTAAAATTGAATATTGTATTTATAAAAAATAAACATTACATTTGCAAACAAACTTTGACACGAACTCATTTAACATAACAAAATTTATAAAACAAAATTTAAACCGTTCGATATAAGGAAATTTTACAAAATTAATACCCAGAGAAAATCAAACTATAGTCTTTAACACTAATAGATAATAAAATATTACTCTTTTATCTATTTTGTAATTTGTTTGCACAAAGCATTTTGGGCACACCATACACACAGACATATTATTATATTGAAATGTCAGGAATTTCAGACTTAAATACACAAACAATTAACTTTTACATTTATGACAACAAACAATTTACTTAATTACTTTTTAATTCACCTTAACGGATTAAAGGAAAAGACAAGAACAAGGAAAACAAAAAGTTTCGCTTACCTATGTATGACCTTTGCTTGCTTTATGATCACAAGTAATGCTACGGGACAAGTAACAATAGGTTCGAATGTCTCACCGGAGGGAGGTTCTATTTTAGACCTAAAGGAGTTTGCGGCCAAAAGCCAAAACCAGACATCAGACAAAGGTGTAGTTCTGCCTCGTGTTCTACTTACAAACAAAAATGAGTTATACCCTATGTATTGGAATACCTCTACAAGCTCTGAACAAATTGAATACACAAACAACAAAGCAGAGTTAAAGAAGAAACATGTAGGAATGACAGTATTTAATTTAACAAATACCGGCGACTTTGTTATTGGAGTACATATCTGGACAGGGACAGAATGGAGAAAAATAGACGACAGTCCGGTTATACAACCTCAAATCACATCCTTAATATGCAGTAGTTCTCAAATGACACCTAATACCTATACGGCAAATGTTCCTTTCGAAGGAATACTAAAAGTACCTTATTTAGGAGGAAATGGAGGATCATACTCAGGAACTGCCGCAACATCAATAGATAATGGACTATCGATAGAACGAATTGGAGGTAAACTCGCCTACGGAGGAGGAGAAGTTATGTACCGAATATTTGGGACACCGATAGCATCATCTCCAACAGCAGCAACCATACCTTCTATCGACTTTTTAGGTCAGACTTGTAGTAATATAAAAATCGGTGACGGCATGATAGGCATAAACCTAAAAAACTTAACCAGCGATATTACTATCAGCACAACCTATAATAGTGTAAATGGAGACCATGCTCAAGCCAACCAACTTCCATTCGGCGATATCACAATAAATGAATCGGGAAGCTACGCATTCTCACTACGACTTTACGGCCGAATTGGAACAACCACTCAGAATCGTTTACCATTCTATATATATCTTCAAAAAAACGACAAATCTACCCTTATAGATGCCGCTGAAATCGACGTAGTAGTTTTAGGGCTACCAACTAACCAACAAGATTATAGTTATAGCGTAACACTAGGAGGAACATTTGATGCAGGAGATAAGGTTATTATCAGTATGCTTAGACCCGATTTATCGAACTGGACATTAAGACAGGGATTAAGTTCAACCAGTGCTATACGCACCAGCCTTATTTACTGGAAGCTTTAAACATAAAACATTATTAAACAGCAAAATATCGAATAAAAAATATCGATTAACACATTAAGGTTAAAATAAAACTACTTAAATAAAAAACGCAGAAAGTTTGTAATACATTAAGTCTATAATTGGAGTTGTCTCTTTCGATGACAACTCCTTTTTTTATTGATGCAATAAGATTCAACCCTTCCATAAAAAAAAGAGTCATCGGAAAACCCCGACGACTCTTTTTATAATATTTTCTCCGGCTTTATTTCTTTATACCGTTTCTTTCCAGCAATGCATTTACAGTAGGTTCTTGCCCTCTGAATTTAACATACAAAGTCATTGGTTCTTCGGTATTCCCTTTCTCTAAAATGTTTTCACGGAACGAACGAGCTGTATCTTTGTTGAAAATACCCGTTTGTTTGAACAATGCAAAAGCATCTGCATCCAATACCTCCGCCCATTTATAACCATAATATCCGGCAGCATATCCTCCGGCAAATATATGGCTGAATGATGTAGACATATTAGTGCCTTCTACTACTGGCAACAAGGCTGTTTTGTCCATTGCCTTACGCTCAAATGAGATCACATCACCTGTATATGGTTGCTCTAAAGTATGCCATGCCATATCAAGGTATCCGAATGATAATTGACGATAGCAGAGATATCCTGCATTATAATTGGCGGCATCTACAAGTTTCTTTACAAGATCAGCAGGTATTTTTTCTCCTGTTTTGTAATGAACGGCAAACTTATCTAGATATTCCTTTTCTGTTAACCAGTTTTCCATTATCTGAGAAGGTAGCTCTACAAAATCATGTAAAACATTTGTACCTGACAATGTTTCGTAAGTACATTTGGTTAACATACCATGCAAGGCATGTCCAAACTCATGAAGGAATGTTTCTACCTCGTCGAAAGTAAGTAAAGCAGGCTCAGTCTCTGTTGGACGTGTAAAGTTCATCACAATCGTAACAAACGGACGAGAGTCTTTTCCTTTTTCTACATACTGTCCTTTAAACTCAGACATCCATGCTCCTTGGCGTTTTCCTTCACGTGGATGAAAGTCTGTATACAGAACAGCCAAAAAATTACCCTTTTCGTCTAACACATCAAAAGCTTCTACTTCAGGATGATAAACCTGTATTTTAGTATTCTTTTTAAATGTAATTCCATACAGATCTGTAGCGAGGCCAAAAACACCTTTCTTTACATTTTCCAATTCAAAGTAAGGACGTACCAATTCATCGCTTACACTATATTTAGCATCTTTAAGTTTTTCTGAATAGAAAGACCAGTCCCAAGGTTGCAGGTCTATTGCTTTTCCTTCCATTCCTACAGCAAAGCCTTCTACCATCTTCACATCTTCACGAGCCGCCTGTGCATAAGCGCTAAACAAGTCATCCAACAAGCCGTAAACATGCTCCTTATCTTTTGCCATCTTGTTCCGTAATGTATAAGTAGCATAATCCGGATAGCCCAAAAGATTCGCTATTTGCATTCTGGTTTTAGCTATTTCTTTTACATTCTCCTGATTGTCGAACTCTCCACCGGCTACACATTTTGTATTGTATGCCATATATAGTTTCTGACGAAGGTCACGGCGAGTAGAATATTTCATAAATGCAATATAGCTAGGTGCAGAAAGATCGAAGATATATCCTTCTTTTCCTTTAGCCTTTGCTTTGGCTGCCGCAGCATCTTTCACCATCTGAGGCAATCCTGCCAAATCAGCCTCATCTGTCAGAAGCATCTCAAATTTATTACTTTCTTTCAAAGCATTCTGTCCAAAATCTAAAGTCAATTGGCTCAGCTTTGTAGAAAGCTCTTTGTATGTATCTCTATCTTTTCCTACAAGTGTAGCCCCGCTATTTTCAAAGCCTCGGTATGTTTTTTCTACCAGACGGATTTGCTCGGGTGTAAGATTCGATTCCAGACGTTTATCATAAACAGCCTTCACTTTTTGAAACAAACCTTCATTCAATGTTATTGAATTGGAATGTTCCGAAAGTTTTGGTTGAATACGCTGTGCGATTTCCATCATCTCATCATTGCTCTCGGAGCTGAGTAGATTAAAGAACACTGATGTTACTCTACTCAACAGCTTTCCGGACTCTTCCAAAGGAACGATTGTATTCTCGAAGGTAGGAACGGCCCTGATCATTACTATCTTGTTTATTTCAGCCTGATGCTCTGCTATTCCTTTTTCTATAGCAGGTTCGTAATGCTCGTTCTTGATTTTATTGAACGGCGGTGTATCGTAAGGCGTTTTATACGCCGAGAAAAACGGGTTTTGAGCTTGAATTGTAGTCATAGCTATTGTTAATAATAAAACGAAAAAACACTTTTTTTTCATATAATTCAAATATTTGAGGTTATCAATTATCTCTTTATTTAACTTCCATTATCAATTTTAGCGATACATAAATGATTTGCTTGATTTAGGACTCTATTTATCGTTATAGTTTTAAATTAAATAATTCAATGGAAACATACAAAGGTACAAAAAGTAACACAAAAATCTTACCTTTGCTCATTAAATAAGAAGCCTGAATGGCAAACACGAACAAGAAAGATAGAGTATTTGATTTTTCATTTTTAGATTATTATTTAATGGCATACGCAAAGAGGCGTGATATAAGAATTTGGATTTGATAGCAAATATCCTTAATTTATCATACGTATGCTACATAAAACGAAAGTTAAACAACCTCTAAATCGTCTTGAAATATACTTTTTTTAATATTTACACGTTATAAATTAGTAAAATTTACGAACCGATTATGATAGATTATATAAAAGGGGATATTGCTGAACTAACCCCTACTTCCGCTACACTCGAAACACATGGTATAGGTTATTTTATTAACATAAGCTTAAATACATATACCAGTATCTCAGGACAAAAGAGTGCCAAATTATACATATATGAGGCAATAAGAGAAGACGCTTACCAGCTATATGGTTTCTCCGAAAAACAAGAACGTGAGCTATTCATCTTATTGATAAGTGTCTCCGGCATAGGAGCAAGCACGGGTCGTATGATTCTATCGTCGATGACTGTACAGGAATTAACAAACGTAATAGCCTCCGGTAACTCGGATATACTAAAAACCGTTAAGGGTATAGGCACTAAGACCGCCCAACGTGTAATTGTTGACCTGAAAGATAAAATCAAGGTCAGTGGAATTGAGTCTGTAGAGATGTTTGCAAAAACAAGTCAGGCGGGAGAAGAAGCTATTGCAGCACTGGTAATGTTAGGCTTTCCTCAGCAGGCTTCGCAAAAAGCAGTGTCTAAAATATTGAAAGACAAACCGGACAGTACTGTTGAGCAAATAATAAAGACGGCACTAAAAATGCTCTGATCATTCACTCTATTTATATTTACCTTGTCGGATTGAAGAAGAAACTTACAAAATATTTGTTTTTTATCACGCTTTTAGTAAGCTCGATCAGTTTATTTTCCGGTATTTACGGAAAAAAGGAAATCGATATTGCCCAAAAAGAAAGCTCTCTGCTAGAAACAAATGATACAGTGCCTCTCTTTCCGGTAAAGAAAACACAGTTAGAAACTTATAAAGACCTCAACGCTAATCCTCCGGCAGACCTCAAAGACCCCGACAACCTAAAGAAGTCTGTAGAATATGACCCTGCCAGCGGACTGTATATTTTCCGTACAAAAATCGGAGACCAAGAAATATCCACTCCTTTTTCTTTAAGTTCTGACGAGTATATGGATTACACCCTCAAGCAATCCATGAGTAGATATTTCAGATCTAAAAATGCAGAAGCATACGACAAGAAAGATGAAAAAGATGAGTTTTCTCTGAAAGACATAAAACTAAACTTAGGTCCGGCAGAGCGGCTTTTTGGACCCGGTGGAGTAAAGGTGAGAACTCAAGGATATGTTGAAACTACAATGGGCTTTAAGCGAAGTAGCACAGACAACCCTACCCTCTCGGAACGCAACCGAAGTCACACTACCTTTCAGTTCAAAGAAGATATCCAGATGAACGTTACAGCGTCGGTTGGAGATAAGATCAACTTCGGCATGAATTATGACACCAAAGCCTTATTTGATTTCGACTCTAAAAAGCTGAAATTGGGGTACGATGGAAAGGAAGACGAAATAATAAAGAAGATAGAGGCCGGAAACGTAAGCATGAGTACAACAAACTCGCTCATCAACGGAGGAACAGCCTTATTCGGGATCAACGCAGAACTTCAGTTCGGAAAACTACGGATAAATACAGTTATCTCTCAACAGGAGTCTCAGTCGCAGACGGTGAATACAAAGGGAGGAATACAAACAACCGAATTCTCTTTTAAGGCTGATCAATACGACGAAAACAGACACTTCTTCTTGGGATACTATTTCCGTGATAATTACGATAATGCAATGAGTAGAATCCCTTATATCAATTCACCTGTATCAATCACTAAAATAGAAGTATGGGTTACGAATAGGAGAAGCGACTTTATGCAGTCTAGAAATATTGTTGCCTTTGCCGATATTGCAGAGCGTGACAATATTAAAAATCCAAAATGGATAGGGACAGGCTCTGTAAAGACACCATATAATGCCGCTAATAACCTATATGGTACGATGACCACAGCACACACCAGGGCTAGGGATATTTCGCAAGTAACCAGCGAGTTTAATGGCTATATAGAAAGCGGACTCGACTATGAGAAAATAGAAAGTGCGCGAATGCTTAGTTCTTCGGAATATACATACAACGCTCAGCTAGGGTACTTATCTCTAAACTCTGCGTTACAAGCCGACGAAGTACTTGCAGTAGCTTACCAGTATACAGTAAATGGAACTACATATCAAGTAGGAGAACTATCCACAGATATATCTGCCAATTATGAGTCAAGCAACCCCAAATCAGGTGCTTTGTTTGTTAAGTTATTAAAGCCCATATCTCTGTCTCCACGTTCATATACATGGGATTTGATGATGAAAAACATTTACTCCCTTGGCGCAAGCAATATACAACAAGACCGTTTTAGATTAAACATAGCCTATCAGTCAGACACTTTAGGTACATACATAAACTATCTGCCTGAGGGAAACATTAAAAATCAACTTCTGATAAAGATGATGAACCTAGACAGATTGAACTCTCAGAATAAAGAAGTTACCCAAAAAGACGGAACAAAAGGCGATGGTATTTTCGACTATCTTGAAGGATATACCGTCCAGTCTCAGAACGGACGCATTATATTCCCTGTGGTTGAACCATTCGGAAAGCATCTGGCGAATAAAATAGGCAGTCCTATTATTGCAGAAAAGTATGTTTACCAGCAATTATATGACTCGACATTGACCGTAGCCAGACAAATCGCAGAAAAAAACAAATTCAAGATATACGGTTCATTCAGAGGATCATCGAACAGTAAAGCTGAAATTGACCTGATGTCGACAAACATACCACAAGGATCAGTTAAACTTACAGCCAATGGTATGCTCCTCACCGAAGGAACAGACTATATAGTTGACTACACATCGGGTATAGTCACTATCATAAATCAGAACCTGATAGATTCTGATGCCAATATACAGGCTTCGTTAGAGGAACGATCGTTAGGTATGCAGCGAAAAACAATGATGGGGCTGAATCTGAGCTACGATATCTCAAAGAATTTCAACATCGGCGGTACAATTATGCATCTATACGAAAAGCCCCTTACCACTAAAACAGTTATCGGCGAAGAATCTGTCAATAATACCTTATGGGGATTGAATACATCATATAAAACCGAATCGATGTGGCTCACCAACCTGATTGACAAGATACCGTTTGTGAATGCGACACAGCCTTCTCAAATTAGTTTTATGGGTGAGTTTGCGCACATGATACCGGGACATTACCAAAATAAAGATACGGGTGGATTCTCTTATCTCGATGATTTTGAGTCGTCGCAATCACGCATCGAACTCAAAAGCCCTTATGCATGGAATCTTGCGTCAACACCGAAGGAACTACCTAAATATGTTTATCCCCCTACTATATCAGGGAATAAACCTTCGGATAGTATCCAATATGCAAAAAACAGAGCCATGTTATCTTGGTTTACCATCGATCCGCTATTTACACGCAAAGGGTCGTCACTTACACCAAGTTATATAAATAGTGACTCTTTATCAGATCACTATGTAAGGGAAATTGGTATCACCGAAATATACCCGAACCGGGATATCAGACAAACAGAATCGGCAACAATACCAACATTAAACTTATCGTACTACCCTAACGAAAGGGGACCTTACAATCTGGATGGAGAAAAAATAGATTCGGATGGGAAATTATTAAATCCACGAGATCGCTGGGCGGGCATTACACGTAAAATGGATGTGCGTGACTTCGAAGCATCAAATATCGAATATATTGAATTCTGGCTAATGGATCCATTTGTAAAAGATTTTTCAAGCTCGCACAAAGGAGGAGACCTTTATTTCAATCTGGGAGAAATATCGGAAGATGTTTTGAAAGATGGGAAAAAGTTTTACGAAAACGGACTACCAGTCAATGATGATCCTACAGCATATACAAAAACTGTGTGGGGAAAAGTACCTACGCGCCAATCTACAGTATATGCATTCGATGATAATTTGGGAGCTATTGCCCGCGAAAAACAGGATGTCGGGCTAAATGGATTGAATCAAGAGGAAGAAAAAACATACGGCGTATATAAGGATTTCTTAGACAATCTGAGAACAAAGTTACCTCAAAGCACGCTTGATGAAATGGTAAACGATCCTTTCTCTCCACTCAATACTCCTTCGAGAGACTTATACCATTTCTATCGTGGCTCAGACTACGACCGCGAGCGAAAAGGGATACTCGACCGCTACAAATACTATAACGGGACGGAAGGAAATTCGAAACCGACAGATCAGAGTGGAGAAAGGTATTCTACCGCAGCACGTGGAGTTCCCGATGTAGAAGATATAGATCAGGATTACACGCTGAATGAAAATGAATCGTATTACCAATATCGGGTATCACTGAAACCAGACAGCATGAATGTCGGTCGCAACTATATTGTAGACGAACGAGAAGTAACTGTCCCGCTCCGAAACGGAAAAGAAGAAAAGGTAAAATGGTATCAGTTCAAAATTCCAATTCGCCAAGGTAAACGAGTTGGAAATATCAACGATTTCAAAAGCATCCGTTTCATGAGAATGTTCCTGACTGATTTTGAACAACAAACAGTGCTGCGATTCGGAACCTTACAGCTTGTTAGAGGTGATTGGCGTGTTTACGATCAGGACTTAACAAGTGGGGCTAAGATGGGAAATGGGTCTATTGATATTTCGACAGTAAATATTGAAGAAAACTCTGAAAGAAAACCCGTAAATTATGTATTGCCTCCGGGGCTAAGCAGATCCCTAGATCCTGACCAAACACAATTGACCAAAGAAAATGAGCAATCGCTATCGATGCGCGTGACAAATCTCGATCCGGAAGATGCACGAGCCATATACAAGAATACATCTTACGACCTGAGACGCTATAAGCGCATACAATTATTTACACATGCCGAAAATCTTATAAATAGAACTGAGTTGGCAAATGGAGACATATCTGTATTTATGCGTTTAGGTTCAGACTACAAGAACAATTACTATGAATATGAAATACCTTTAACAATAACACCCGAAGGCAATTATGGAAACGGAGACAGGGCTGTGGTATGGCCTAAAGATAATATGTTTGATTTCCCTCTCGAGTTACTGAAAAATATAAAACTGAACAGAAACAGAGAAAAAAGAAAGTCGGGCTCAACGGTTTCTTATACAACCCTATACCATGAGTATGACCCTGATAAACCAAACAATAAAGTAAGTGTAATGGGTAATCCGTCTTTATCTGATGTTTACGTAATCATGATCGGTGTCCGCAACAACTCCAGACTAACCAAATCGGGTGAAGTGTGGATCAACGAGCTTCGCCTGACCGATTTCGACGAAGAAGGAGGATGGGCGGCTCAGGGTAGCCTGAATGTTGCTCTTTCGGATCTGGGAAACATCAGCGTTTCGGGACGGAAGGAGACAGCTGGATTCGGAGCTCTGGATCAAAGCCTGATGGAAAGACGACAAGACGACTATCATACATACAGCATAGCCGCAAACATAGATTTGGGAAGGTTTTTACCTGAAAAGGCAAAGGTTAGCTTGCCGCTGTATTATTCATACTCCAATCAGACGACAACACCTAAATACGATCCGTTCGATCAGGATGTAACGCTGAAAGAATCATTCAGCTTGGTAGAAACTAAAGCCGAAAAAGACTCGATAAAAAGTCTTGCTCAAGAAAAGTCTACCACAAAGAGTATAAGCCTCAACAATATAAAAGTGAATATACAAAGTAAGACGCCAATGCCTTACGACCCGGCAAATTTCAATATCGGATATTCATTTAATCAGACTGAGATTAAAAATCCAAGTACAGTCTACGATGTAACTAAAAATTACAACCTGACTTTTGGTTATAATTATAGCCCGATAGTAAAAACGTGGGAGCCTTTCAAAAATACAAAAAGTAAATCCGGCGCGGCTAAGTATGCCAAATCGCTCGGGTTCAACTACCTGCCAAGTAATATCGCCCTCAATTCAAGGATTACCCGTTATTATAGCGAGACGCTTTTACGTGACATAGAAAGCTACTCATTGGGCGGAAGCAATAATAATGAGTTCTTGTCGTGGAGTCAGTCTTTCTTATGGGACAGAGATTTTAATATCAATTGGGATTTTACAAAAAATCTGAAATTCTCATTCCAATCGGGAACCAGAGCCGAAATAGAAGAACCATACTTACAGGTAAATAAGAAACTGAACAGGAACGACTATGAGATCTGGAAAGATTCCGTCATGCACAGTATCAGAAACTTAGGAAGTCCCCTATCCTATCGCCAGATAGCCAGAGTAACTTATCAATTGCCATTCAAGAACATTCCGGCTACCGACTGGCTGACATCCAATGCCAGCTACACAAGTGGCTATCAGTGGGATCGTGGAGCACAAGTAGAAGGAATAGAGGTAGGAAATACGATAAGCAATAATGTAACCCTAGACTTTACCAATCGCATCGACATGGTTTCTCTATACAATAAATGGGGATTCCTCAAAAAAGTAAACGATCGATTCGATTCGAGGAGAAGACAGTCTCCAACTCAAAGACAGCAAGAAAAGAGACAGCCTGAAAGAAGGCGCTTTACTCAGGATATTACATTGCGAAAGGATACAACATACACCCTAAGGCACGGACTGAATACAAAAAACATACAGGTATCAGCAAAGCTAGACGGTAAACCGTATTCTGTAAAATTCAAAAAGACAGATACAAATACAATATTAATAACGAATAAAGATTCTGCAAATATCCTGATCAGCGTCGAGAGTAAGATCAACGACCCGAATAGCTCGCAGCTACTTACTGATATAATAGACTATTCCGCCAGAGGCTTAATGTCATTACGTACTCTGAATATTAATTACTCGAAACGAAGAGAAACACATCTTTCGGGATTTATCCCAACTATTGGAGATATGTTTGGACAGAAAGATACAAATGAGTACGGGCTTGTTCCGGGGCTGGGTTTTGCATTCGGTCTCGAAGGAGGAGAAAAGTTCATCAACAAATCGTTGAGTAGAGATTGGTTGGTGATGGACACTATGAATATCTCGCCTGCTGTATATAATAGTGCCGAAAAGTTGGAACTAAGAGCTCAGATAGAACCTATCAAGAACCTCAAAATAGAGCTTAATGCCAATTACGAAAATAATAAGAGAACTGAAATCCAATATATGTCGAAAGGGATGCCACGCACACTGGGCGGAAACTTCTCTATGACTACTATTGCTCTAAAAACAACTCTTAGAGGCAGCAACTCAAAAAATGACTATCAATCCGATACATTCGACAAATTCTTAGCTTATAAGGAAATAGTTAAAAACAGGCTACAAAAACAGTACAACAATGTAACCTTACCCGATGGTTTGGCAAGCGGAAATGCCGCAACGGTCAACCCAAACTCGGGAGACGTACTCATTCCTGCTTTTATAGCAGCTTATACTGGGCGTGATGTAAATAATATCTCCATGTCGGCATTCCCATCTATATGGTCTATCCTCCCGAATTGGAACATAACCTACGATGGATTAAGCAATATCCCTCTTATTAAATCTAAGTTCAGATCGTTAAGGTTGAGTCATTCCTACAGCTGCTTTTATCAGGTAGGAAGTTACAGCTCTTTCTCTGGCTGGCAACAAGCCATAGGCGGAGGCGATGACTTGGGGTATATACGTGATGTACTCGGAGGTAACCCTATCCCATCATCTCCATACAATATATCATCAGTAGGTATTACAGAATTGTTCAGACCCCTGATAGGAGCCGAAGGAATACTGAATAACAACATGAATATCAACGCTCAGTACAATAGTGGGCGTACACTTACGCTGAACATGTCGTCTTATCAGATCATCGAATATCTCGAAAAAGAATTTGTATTGGGATTCGGTTACCGTATCAATGAATTTAATAGGGTGATAGGATTAACATCCAGAACACCGAAGAATTTCAACAATGACCTGGATATAAAAACAGAGGTATCTTATAAATCATCAGAAGCCTTGTTGAGAAAAATAGAGGAATATTTTACCCAAGCGACCAGTGGGGTTACAGTTTTTACATTAAAGATATCAGCCGACTATACTTTGAGCCGTGCGCTCACCCTAAGGGCATTCTATGACAGGATTTTAAATAAACCGTTGATTTCAGCCTCATCTTATCCAACAACCAACAGTAATTTTGGAATAAGTTTAAAATTTACACTTGTACAATAAAAAATATTGATAAGTTTGCATAAGAAAAAAAAATCATATAAGTTTATTTCCTCAAATGTTAAACAATATCTTACTCTCAATTGTTAAATAGTTGTTCAGTGCAAAAGGTTAATGTTTGATAATTATCGCATTATTTAATTGACTAGAGAAGACTGAGGATATTAAGAGAAAATGAAAAAATCGACAATTTGGATACTCGCAGCAATAATGGCTGTAGCATTCTTTGGTCTGTTGTATTTACAAATAACCTATTTACGCGAATCAATAAGATTGAGGAGCGATCAGTTTAATGAAGCGGTAAACCGTAGTTTGGCTCAAATTTCAAGAAATTTGGAACTCGATCAAACAAAAAAATATCTGGATGAAGCGTTCATTGAAACACAGAAGAAGGATGCAGCGGCTTACAATCGCTCTATGGCATTAAGAAATCAGCCACAGGAAGAAACTGTTACACAGCAGCAAAGAACAAAGATGACAGCGCCCGACGGCACAGTCATTTATATGGAACACAATGTGACTACGGTACAAACAACACCGCCTAAACAGGTATTCCAGTCGCCTAAAAGCGGCACAAATGCGATCTCAAAAACATTCTTCGACCTACAGGAAGAGCAGATAAAGAGATACCTATATGAAAAAGATATCATGAATGATGTCTTGAACAGGATATTCAAATCGGCAAGTGATGTGCCTATAGAAGAAAGGATAAACTTTAAAGATCTGGAGACTAAGATAAAGAATGAATTAAAAAACAATAATATAGAGTTACTTTTCCAGTACGAAGTTGTAGATAAAAATGATAAGCCGGTTTATAGGCAACCTCGTTTTCTGGATAGAGACAAGAAATATGCATATCAACAAGTACTATTTCCGAATGATCCGCCAAATAAAGTCACCTATCTGAAAGTTTACTTTCCCGATAAAGGACACTATCTATCAAGCGAGGTATCATTCTTGTATCCGGCCATAATATTTACTTTTATCTTGTTGGTTACATTTATAATAATAATATACATTACATTCCGACAAAAGCGTTTATCGGAAATGAAGAATGACTTTATGAACAATATGACCCACGAATTGAAAACACCGGTATCGACTATATCTTTAGCCGCCCAGATGTTAAAAGACGGGGCTATTACAAAATCACCCGAGGTATTTAAACATATATCCGGGGTAATAAACGACGAAACGGAACGATTGAGTTTTCAGGTAGAAAAAGTTCTTCAGATGTCGCTATTCGAAAAACAAAGAGCTACACTAAAACTCAAGGAACTGGATGCCAACGACATTGTGGTAGGGGTTGCAAACACATTCCAAATCAAAGTTGAAAAATTTGGAGGAAATCTTGATATCGATTTAGAGGCTACCGAATCTGCAATCGAAGCAGACAAGATGCACATTACAAATGTGTTGTTCAATTTGCTCGATAACGCCGTGAAGTACAGAAAAGAAGATATTCCTTTGCAATTGATGATTCGAACGTGGAACAGCAATAATAAATTGTACATCGCTGTAGAGGACAATGGTATCGGAATAAAAAAGGAATATGTAAAGAAAATATTCGAACGGTTTTATCGGGTATCAACAGGTAACAGACATGATGTCAAAGGTTTTGGACTAGGACTTGCATACGTAAAAAAAATAATAGAGGATCATAAAGGAACAATAAAAGCCGAGAGTGAGCTGGGGAAGGGCACCAAATTTATAATTTGCCTGCCTATAATGAAGAGTAAAAGTTAGTTAAGCAAAATAAACTGTAAATAAGTAAGTTATGGAAGAAAAATTGAAACTGTTTTTATGTGAAGATGATGAAAATCTTGGTATGTTGCTAAGAGAATATCTTCAGGCCAAAGGGTACGACACAGACCTCTACACCGATGGTGAGGTTGGATACAAAGGCTTTGTTAAAGAAAAGTATGATTTGTGTATATTGGATGTTATGATGCCTAAAAAAGACGGTATCACTCTTGTGAAAGAGATCAGAGCAATCAATACAGAAATACCTATCATATTCTTGACAGCCAAAAATATGAAAGATGATATTCTGGAAGGATTCAAAGCCGGAGCAGACGATTATATCACGAAACCGTTCAGCATGGAGGAACTTGTTCTTCGTATCGAAGCAATCTTCCGTCGTGTGAAAGGTAAAAGAAGTAAAGAACAACAGCTTTATCAGTTTGGTAATATGAACTTTGATACTCAAAAACAAATTTTGACGATCAATGGAGAAAGTACTAAACTTACAACTAAAGAAGCAGAACTTCTTGCTCTATTGTGTGCTCATGCTAACGACATTCTGGAAAGAAATCATGCCCTAAAGCAAATTTGGGTGGACGATAACTACTTCAACGCTCGTAGCATGGATGTTTACATCACTAAATTGCGTAAGCTATTGAAACCTGACCCAAGTATTGAGATCATCAATATCCATGGTAAAGGTTACAAACTGATAGCTCCGGTAAACGAAGAAGAAAGCGCAGAGTAATAATTGCAATTATATATGAGAGGCTAATGATAGAATATAATCATTAGCCTTTCTTTTTTAGTAATTCTATAACCTTTGCAAGAGGCAGCAAAAGCATCATCTACATCAATCCAAAATAATAGTATCGATAAGTGAATTAAGAAGTAAAGTATGTCTTTTTAACTCATACTTTTTTTATTTGTGCATTATCAGTGTCTTATATTTCATTTTTTTACTAATTTTGCACCCTGAATTGAATTGCTTATATAAATTATAAATATTGAAAATGAAAGCATTTGTATTCCCAGGGCAAGGAGCTCAGTTTGTAGGAATGGGTAAAGACCTTTACGAAACATCTCCTGTTGCTAAAGAAATGTTCGAAAAAGCGAATGAGATTTTAGGTTTCCGCATAACAGATTTAATGTTTAACGGTACTGACGAAGATCTTCGTCAGACTAAAGTTACTCAACCGGCTATTTTCCTCCATTCGGTAATATTGGCTAAAACAATTGGCGATGAATTTAAGCCAGATATGGTTGCGGGTCACTCTTTAGGAGAGTTCTCTGCTTTGGTTGCAGCCGGCGCCATGTCTTTCGAAGATGGTTTAAATCTTGTTTATAAACGTGCTCTTGCTATGCAGGAAGCATGCGAAATGAATCCTTCTACAATGGCAGCAGTGTTAGGATTGCCTGACGCTAAAGTAGAAGAAATATGTGCATCTATCAAGAATGAAGTAGTTGTACCGGCTAATTATAACTGTCCCGGACAGGTGGTAATATCAGGTTCTAATACAGGTATTGATGCTGCATGCGAATTGTTACTTGCTGCCGGAGCAAAAAGAGCTCTTAAGCTGAAAGTAGGAGGAGCATTCCACTCTCCATTGATGGAGCCTGCAAAAGTAAAATTGTCGGAAGCTATAAACAATACAATTATCACAGTTCCTACATGTCCTGTATATCAGAATGTGTCTACAGTAGGAGAAACAGATCCTGCCGTTATAAAGGACAATTTGATAGCACAATTAACAGCACCTGTAAAATGGACTCAATCTGTTGAACATATGGTTGCAGACGGAGCTGTTGAATTTGTGGAACTTGGACCGGGTAATGTTTTACAAGGTCTTGTAAAGAAAATAGCACCACAGGTATCTGCAACAGGCAAGCAACAATTGGTTAGCTGCATTTAAAAAAAATAAATCAAAATGGCTTTTTTTTCAGGAAATAAACAAGCCGACGATCAAGATGAAACAGCGAAGAATATTTTTCTGTTCGAACTCGTTCAGAAAAATATTCTTGTTACAGGATGTAACGGACAGTTGGGAAATGAGATAAGACGAATATCGGCTAATCATGAAAACAACTTCCGTTTCTTCTTTACAGATGTAGCAGAGCTGGACATTACTGATCTTAAGGCTGTAGATTCCTTTATAAAAGAAAATAATATAAAGTACATTATCAACTGCGCAGCTTATACTGCTGTGGACAAAGCAGAGGATGATGTAGATTTATGTTATAAAATCAACCGCGATGCTGTTGCCAATTTAGGGCTGGCAGCAACAAACAACAATGCTAAAGTTATACATATATCCACAGACTATGTGTATGATGGAACAGCAAACAAACCTTATGTTGAGACTGATACGGTAAATCCTCAGTCTGTATATGGTAAATCGAAGCAAGAAGGCGAAGCTGAATTATTGAAAGCTTGTGCTGATAGTATTATTATACGAACAGCATGGTTGTATTCCATTTTTGGAAGCAACTTTGTGAAGACAATGATAAAACTAGGCAAAGAGCGCGAAACACTAAACGTTGTAGCCGACCAGAGAGGAACACCTACCTATGGAACAGATCTGGCCAAAACAATTGTAAAAATACTTGATTTCAGTGAAGCCAACGGATTTAAACCCGGTATATACCATTACTCCAATGAGGGGGCTACTACCTGGTACGATTTCACATTAGCAATCCACAAAGAAGCGGGTATCAATACATGCAAAGTGAACCCTATAACGACCGAACAATATCCGGTAAAAGCCACAAGGCCTAAATATAGTGTACTGGACAAAACCAAGATAAAATCTACATTCAACCTTACTATCCCTAAATGGGAAGAAAGTTTAAACAATTGCATCAAAGAATTGTTATCTATTTGAACTTAGTTAATTTACAATCACATTCTAGCTACTAAAATGAAAAAGATTTATCTTTTCAGTTTTATATTTTTGGTCACAATCGTATCCTGTCAGAATAAACAATCTGAAAATAAGCAAGCTCAGTTGGATACATTAAATGTTGAGCTTTCAGAAACCCAGTTAAGCAATAAGGCAGATAGCATGGATCTGACGGATATCGCCAGACTGACCGAAAAAGAGTATACCGATTTGCAGTTGTTCAACGTTAAAGGTTTAGAAGGTTACAGTGCCGAAGATTTATCGATGGGGCGTATTTTACTGGCGAATGAGAATGGCAAAATATTAACCGTCCTAGTGATAACAGATGGTGAAATAACCGAGTATTTGTTAAGCTACGACAAAAGCGGAAACCTGCAAGATAATCTGCTTGTCGCTTACGAAGATATGGTAGAGTATTACAGCGAAGTATCATCAAAGATAAATAGTAAAGAGATTATTGTTCAGACTATAAATTTCACCTATAGCGACAACGATGATGACCAAGTGGAAAAATCAGATACTGCTTTTGTGAAATATCAGATCACTCCTGAGTTTAAATTTATAGCAAATTAGCATATCCAATATTAAAGAATAAATCAACAGAGGTTTTCGTACAAAGAGAACCTCTGTTTTTATTTATAGGCAATAACATTGTAATCTGACGTTTGACTACAGATATCAGAACCTTGTATTTTCTAATTATTAAATTGTCTTATATTAAGGATTGTTAGAGCCTGATTAAATTTTGCTCGTTCCAATATTTAGAGCTATTTTCAGGATGATTTATTCTTTTGAGAAACGATAATAGCGGGTATTGGAGTTGAATAAAATGATAAATCGGACAAAAGAGACTAAAAATGAACGAAGAAAATTCGTGGAAAATTTAAAGAGGCTATTAGTATTATTGAATAAAGAAAAAAGTGACAACAAATAATATATTTAAAAGTGTTACTTTTGTTACTTTTTCTATTTAATTTGTTTTATATATGGAAGTTAAGAGAAAAGGAGCAAAATCCTTAAAAGATATACCAGCCGAAGTATTGCAACAACTGAATCTGGGTATGATAGAGTCTGTTAATCTGACAGAGTGGCTGGCTGTTGACCAAAAAGAGCTTTTGAAAAACGTTTTGTCGGAGAAATATGCGACGGCTTGTTTATCAGACCTTGAAGTGTTGGAAAAAGCGAGTACAATGCAAACGATACGCAGAATAGGAGAAACGCTTTTGAGAGAAACGCTTCAAGAAACAGATAAGAAGCTGTTGAAAGCACTTAAAAGTCACATATCCGATAATGTACGCTGTTGGGCTGCCTATATGATAGGCTTAGACAAATCAATATCTTTTGTAGATAAACTGGAAGCAATCAAAGATTTTGCCGCCGATGGCAATTTTGGGGTAAGAGAGATTGCATGGATGGCCGTTCGTGAAGATATGGATCGCAATATAGAAAATGCTATACCGATATTGTTAGCATGGACTAAGGACAAAGATTATAATATTCGCAGATTTGCATCAGAAGCTATACGTCCGAATGGGGTATGGAGCAAACATATCGAAAAACTTAAGCAACAGCCCGAAATTGCTTTGCCAATTTTAGAAGCACTAAAGTCGGACTCTGAAAAGTATGTACAGGATAGTGTAGGCAATTGGTTGAATGATGCAAGTAAAACCCGTCCCGATTTTGTAATTGAAGTTACAAATAAATGGGAAAGCAATAATCCGACCAAGGAGACAAAATATATAATAAAGAAGGCTCTTCGAACGATTAACAAAAAATAAGAGATTAACAATGAAAAGAAGTACATATAATATACTCATTATATTATTGTTTCTGAATATCCTTTCGCTAAGAGGACAAGAGTCGATAGTCCCCGATTTGCAAAAATTGTATGAATATACAGACTCGCACTTTGTTGATCTGAGAGCAAAACAGCAACCATTGATCGGAGTCTCTGCAAGCCGTACAAGCAACGGAGGATCGAGCGTACCCGGAACATATATAGAAGCTATTCTCAAAGCCGGAGGACGCCCTCTTATTATCCCTGTGATGACAAAAGGAACAGTACTGAGAGATATTGTAAAGGATCTCGACGGATTAGTAATGACCGGCGGTGAAGATTTCAACCCGCTATACTATAAAGAGCAGGCGATCCCGGATATGAATGAAATAGATTCTATCCGTGACATTTATGATTTAGTACTTTTAAAGTTGGCGACAGACCGCAACATCCCTGTATTAGGGATATGTAGAGGAGAGCAGGCGATCAATGTTGCTTTTGGAGGAACACTCTATCAAGACATTCCCACACAGCATCAGGATAAAAGTGTAAAACACAGGCAAAGTGAGCCTAAGGAAATAGGAACACATAAAGTCTCTATTGTAGAAGATTCTCAATTGAGTAAAATACTTGGAAAAACAGAAGTATTTGTCAACAGCTTCCATCATCAGGGTGTAAAAGATGTGGCTCCCGGATTCAAATTGGCAGCAAGAGCACAGGATGGCATTGTGGAAGCGATAGAAGCCTATCCCGACAGAAGAATAATTGGTGTACAATGGCATCCCGAAGGACATGTTGCCGGGGGAGATACTACGATGCTGAAATTCTTTAAATTCATAGTTTCTGAAGCCGAAACTTTCCGAAAGGCAAAAGAACTGCATAAACATATATTTTCTATTGATACTCATAGCGACACTCCTTTAGAATTCAAAAAAGCAGGATTCGATATCGGAAAAAGAGAAAACAATCAGGTGAATATTCCGAAGATGGAAGAAGGCATGCTAGATGCTATTTTCTTTGCTGCTTATACGGCTCAAGGGAAACGGGATAAAGTTTCATCGCAGGCTGCCGTCGACAAAATAGACGGATTGATAAAGGGTATCCATTCGCAGGTAGAGAAAAATAATGATATCTGCGAAATAGCTTATACGACAGATGATCTTGCTAGAATAAAAAACGCAGCAAAGAAAGCCATTTTCATAGGAATAGAAAATGGTTATGGAATAGGGAAAGATATTGAGAATATTGCCCGGTTCAAGAAAATGGGGGTGAATTATATTACGCTTTGTCATACCAAAGACAATGATATATGTGATACATCGAGTGATACTACACTTGAATGGAATGGGTTAAGCCCCTTTGGGAAAGAGGTAATAAAAGAAATGAACAGACAGGGAGTTATGATTGACATATCGCATGTGAGTGAAAAGACTTTTTGGGATGTTATCAAACTCTCTACTCAACCTATTATCGCTTCTCATTCGTCAGTACAAGCACTATGCTACCATGACCGAAACCTTACAGACAAGCAAATGCAAGCTTTAGCAAAGAACGGAGGAGTTGTGCAAATATGTTTGGTAGATCTCTTTGTGAATAAAGATCGGAAAAAAGCATCCCTATCTGATGCGATAGAGCATATCGATTATGCCGTAAAGGTCGCCGGAATAGATTATGTAGGCATTGCTTCCGACTTTGATGGCGGTGGCGGGCTTATTGGCTGCAATGGCAGCAATGATATGATTAATATTACGATGAAGCTTTTAGAGAAAGGTTACACAGATGAAGATATCGCTAAGATATGGGGAGACAATCTCCTTAGGGTAATGGCTACTGTTCAAAAAGGAGCAAAAAAATAAGTTGCAATAAATAGAACTGCCTGAAAGGATTTTATCTTTTAAACACGAGATGTTTCGCTTCGTTCAGGATGACAAAGAAGAGTAAGTTATTTACTTCCTTTCAGCCAGTTCTACTTAGAATCTAATTGTTCAAATATTTTTTAAGAACTCACACAAAGCCTTTGTAGCTAATGCTCTGTGACTTACGTTATTCTTCACCTCTGACCCTAATTGAGCAAATGTCTGATCGTATCCATCAGGTTGAAAAACAGGATCATAACCAAATCCCGCATCTCCCCTTTCTTCGGTTATAATACTACCCTTCACCTTTCCTTCGAATAGATATTCTTTGCCATCCAATATCAGTGCGATCACAGTTCTGAACTGCGCTTTCCTGTTAGTAGTACCATCAAGCTCTTTGAGCAGCTTTTTCATATTTGCCTTCGAGTCATGATCTCCTCCCGCATAACGGGCAGAGTATACTCCCGGAGCACCGTTCAAAGCTTCGACTTCCAGTCCGGTATCATCTCCGAAGCAGTCATAGCCATATTTATCTTTTACGTAGCGGGCTTTTATCAGAGCATTTTCCTGCAATGTCTCTCCCGGTTCTTCAATATCTTCGTGGCAACCAATATCTTTTAGGCTGAGTATATCAAAACTGCTTCCAACAACTGCTTTTACTTCTTCGAGCTTATGACTGTTATTAGTAGCAAAAACTAATTTTCTTCTCATTTTTTATCTTTTGAATTATAGGCCTCTAAAGCTTTTTCTAATACAGTAAGCGCCTTCGCTAAATCTTCTTTATTAAGTACATAAGCAATACGTACTTCATTTTTACCAAGTCCCGGTGTAGTGTAAAAGCCGGAAGCAGGAGCCATAAATATAGTTTGTCCTTCGTATTCAAAATCGGACAAACACCATGCGCAAAAGTCGTCAGAATCTTCGACCGGCAATCGGGCAACGGTATAGAATGCGCCCATAGGTATAGGAGAATATACTCCCGGAATACGGTTTAGCCTATCGATTAAGAACTTCCGTCTCTCTACATACTCTTCGTATATGTCGCGTATATATTCCAAAGAAGCATCCAGAGAGGCTTCCGCTGCTATCTGACCGATAAGTGGCGGACTAAGACGAGCTTGACACAACTTCATTACAGTTTTGCGAAGCTCCTTGTTCTTGGTAATCAAAGCACCGATGCGGATACCGCATTCGCTATACCGTTTCGACACAGAGTCAATCAGTACGACATTCTCCTCAATTCCAACAAGGTGACATGCCGAAACATAAGGTGAGTTGGTATATATAAAGTCACGATATACTTCGTCTGAAAACAAATAGAGATCATATTTTTGCACCAAATGTTTTATCTGGTTCATTTCTGTACGAGAATACAGGTAGCCTGTCGGATTATTCGGGTTACAAATAAGGATACCTTTAGTCCGCTCATTAATAAGCTCTTCGAATTTCTCTACAGGAGGTAGTGCAAACCCCTCATCAATGGTAGAAGACACAGTACGGATAACTGCTCCTGCCGATGCTGCGAAGGCCATGTAGTTGGCATAAGCAGGTTCGGGAACTATGATTTCATCTCCCGGATCGAGACAAGCTAAGAAAGCGAACAATACCGCTTCTGAGCCGCCTGTGGTAATAATAATATCATCGGGAGATACATTAATATTATATTTTGCATAATATCCTATCAACTTTTCACGATAAGAACGGTAGCCATCGCTGGGACTATATTCCAAGATCGTGCGGTCTATATTCCGAATCGCTTCGAGAGCTTCTTCCGGTGTCGGTAGATCGGGTTGTCCGATATTCAGATGGTAAACTTTTAGACCTCTAGCCTTTGCAGAGTCTGATAAGGGAGCCAATTTTCTGATTGGCGAATTTGGCATATCTATTCCTCGTTGCGAGATACTTGGCATAATCGAATATATTATTTATACAATTTTACAATGAAGCACAAATATACGAATTATAGGAAAACTTATACCCGGAATGCAAAAATAGATTTTTGGTTCTGTGAGTTAGATATATACAACGTTATGCATTGAATATCAAACAATGTTAATAATCTTATTCTATTCAAACAACAAAAAGGCAGGTATTTATCAGAAAAAGAAATATATTTGCTTTTCACATAGTGGAAGACCCGGACAAAATTGTCATATATCATATAGGGAAGTAGAATTGACCCGAAACGACCCTATCAAAAGCAATGTAAAAAAGTGGAGCTTATTCAAGAGACAGTGAGGTTAACAGATAAAGAAACTCACGAAGCCCTGTTCAAAAGGTGGTATGAACCTTTATGTAAATACGCTTATAGTATTCTCAAAGATCAGTTCGAGGCAGAAGATGCCGTTCAGAAAGTATTTTTTAAACTATGGGACGACCGCCTCAATACGAGTATAACCGTGTCAATAAAGTCTTATCTGTATATGGCTGTGCATAATATCTGTCTGAACCGAATTAAACAGATGAAGGTGCAACAGAAGCATAATCAACAAATAGCCTTAGACGAACCGATTGAGCATAACGAAGTATATGAAAGCATTGTAGAAAAAGAACTGAATTATAAAATCACTATGGCGATAGCACAATTACCACCCCGATGCAGAGAGGTATTTGAACTTAGCCGATTCGAAATGATGAGCTATAAGGAGATTGCTCAAGAACTGGCAATCTCTCCAAACACTGTAGAAAATCAAATAGCTAAAGCACTGAAGCTCTTGAGAGAAAACCTGAAAGAATTTATTTCGGTCGTCGTGTTATACTACTTAATAAAACTGATTGGACTATGGTAACGAATGACACTGACAGATTATTAGCACGATATTTTGCAGGAGAGTTATCTCCTCAAGATAGAATACGCTTGGAGAAGTGGCTTGCCGAGTCGCAGGAGCATGAAGACTATTTCTTTGAGCTCACTTCGCTTTATCAAAATATGGGAACGGCCGAATACCCTCCCTTCGATGTACAAAAAGCGATTGAAATACTAGAGGAACATATAAATAAAACCTCTCTAAAGACAGTGTCTCACAAAAGGAACAAAAGAAAGCCTCTAGCTTGGATAATCGGTGCAGCTGCTGCTGTTGCGATACTATTTTTTATCTTCAACAGAAAGCAAGACAATCCGATTACTACCATTACTGAAAAAGGGTTGTATTCTTTTGCTGACAGCACAAAAATAAACTTGATAGAAGGTGAAGTCTCTTTTAGCAAAAACGGAACAAGAGATACTATTTATCTAAAAGGTAAAGCTTCCTTTGAAATGAATTCGAAAAAAGCAGAAAGCAAAATTGTGAAAGCAGGGAATACATATGTAAAAGATATCGGTACTAAGTTTACAGTTGAAGCAAATACTCCCGACTCCGTTTATGTGAGTGTTACCGAAGGTGAAGTATTGTTTTATTCGGACAACAACACCGGCATAAATCTTAAGATGAGTCAAAGCGGATATTACTTATCTAAAAACAATAAATTCTATAAGGAAACAATGAGAGGTAGTTTCCAGTTCAAAGGGACAACTCTAAGCGAAGTTATTAACCAACTAAATACATTCTACGGGCAACAGATAGAGCTAAAAGATAAAAGTGTCCAAGATCTTCCTATTACAGTAACATTCACAAAAGAAGATTTGTCTACCATACTGGATGTAGTAGCTATTACATTAAACCTGAAAGTAGACCACATAGGCGATGGCTATACAATCGAATAGGGAAAGATCATAATTAAAGTCGAATGAAGAAAATAATATTTATATCATTATTTATCCTTATCACTGCTAGCTTGTACTCTCAGAAAATGGTAAACATAAAATTACAGAATGAGAGAATCGGTGTAGCGATGAAACTTATAACCCAACAAACGGGAGTCGAGTTTTCGTACAACCCTAAGGTTTTGGATACGCATAAGAAGATTACTATCAATATTGTCAACAAAGAGGTAACCGAGGCGGTATACATACTGCTGCACGACAAATATTTTTTTTATATTATAAAAGGTAAATATGTAATAATAACATCAGCCAAAGCAACCCCTAAGGGAATCGCTAATTATGAACCAATTACAGTAGACGATAAAAATATTGTAGATAGGAGTAGTGGAAACACCCCGCATAGTGGTCTTAGTAATATAGGAAATGACAAAATCGCTGATGAGCGGATAGAGAAAGGGCTTCCTTTAACTATAAACAACAACAAAAATGAGACCATTATGTTAAAAAAAATCGCAAGAATTTTCACGCTATATTCGAGAAGAAGGATAGTGACTATAATTAATGCACATTTAGAGTTAATTCATCGAGAAAAAATATGCATTTATCGATTTCAACTTGTTGGTTAATATGGTCTGATCTAACTTTGCATTATAAAAAAAGAACACTCTTCATTTGTTAAATTGTGAACGAGTGAATATAATAAACATAGATTTTAATGGTTCTATTTTCTAAAACCACTAAGATCTGAATAGATAAAAACTTATACATTAATATAAACAAATTGAACTTTGTTTAAAAATTTAAACCTACTTATGTTAGTACATGCAAATTTTTTACCCAAAAAGACTTGGGTTTCATTTCTATGGCTTTTACATTTATTTATAATTCCGGTTTTGACAAGTGCACAAACCTATAAAATTAGCGGGACGGTAGTTGACTCTCGTACAAAAGAAACACTGATAGGAGTTCCAATTATAATAGAAAACCGAAATGGCAGTGGTGTATCATCAGATGAGAATGGGAAATATGCCCTCACTCTTCCGAAAGGAGAATACATATTAAAGGTTGATTATATCGGCTTCGAAAAAAAGACCTTGAAGATTTCTCTTAACCAGAATATAAAAAAGGATATCGAACTTGTACAAACTACAATTGGTTTGAGTGAAGTTGTTGTATCTGCCGAGCGTCCCGATGCAAATGTATCTGCGCCACAAACAGGGATTGAAAAAATGGAGATACAAACAATAAATAAGATTCCGGTTCTACTCGGAGAACGTGATATCATAAAATCGATACAGTTAATGCCCGGAGTACAAGGTGCCGGAGAAGGCAGTTCAGGGTTTTATGTACGTGGGGGTAGTGCCGATCAGAACCTTATCTTACTGGATAATGTATCGCTCTACAATGCATCCCATCTCATGGGTTTCTTCTCTACGTTCAACTCGGAAGTATTACGTGATGTAACGCTGTATAAAGGAGCTATGCCGGCGCAGTACGGAGAACGCTTGGCATCAATCTTAGATGTTCAACAACGCAATGGTGACAATCAGAAATATCATGTAGCCGGTGGCATCGGGCTTATTTCGTCTAATGTGAATGCTGAAGGGCCTATACAAAAAGGGAAATCATCTTTCCTGATAGGGGCAAGACGCACCTATGCCGATGCATTGGCACGTATGTCGGGAATAGAAGATGCAAAAAATGCTTACCTGTATTTTTATGATCTGAATATGAAGTTGAACTTCGCCTTGTCTGATAAAGACCAGATATCTATTTCTGGATATTTGGGACGAGACAAAATGGTATTAAAAGATGCAGCCGAGGTGAACTGGGGTAATAGTTTTCTGATAGCTAACTGGAGTCATACTTTCAATAACAAATGGACTTCTCGCACATCACTATCTTATAATCAATACGATTACTACTTTGGGATGGAAGTAGGAATGAACTTGAATGGAACAGCTAAAATCAAAGACTATGGTTTAAAGCATGAGTTTATCTTTCAGCAAAGTAAAAACAGCCAATGGCGCTTAGGTGTCAGCTCTACATACCATGATTTGGCTCCCGGAAACTATAATCTGGACTCGGAGCAAAAAAACTCGGTAGATCTGCATCATCGCTATTCGTCAGAAAATGCAGCTTACATATCCAATCAGATCAAGATAACTGATAATCTGGAGGTGGTATATGGACTTCGTGCTTCGGCATTCATGGCGTTGGGGAAAGGACAATATTATACGCTAGATCAGGATAATAATGTATTAGATAGCACATGGTACAAATCGGGAAAAGTAGTAAAAACATATATAAATCTCGAACCTCGATTTTCAGCTGCTTACAAACTAAATGAAGTATCTTCAATAAAAGCTGCTTATGCACGCACAACACAGAATATGCACTTGTTGTCATACTCGGCACAAGGCACACCCTTCGACCGTTGGACATCCAGCTCTAACAATGTAAAGCCACAGATAGCAGATCAAGTGTCGCTCGGATACTTTAGAAACTTCAATGATAATATGTTCGAATTCAGCATCGAAGGTTATTACAAAGATATGAGAAACCAGCTCGACTTCAAGGACAATGCCGACATAGAAGGATATGACGTTATAGAAACAGAGCTGCTATCGGGAAAAGGAAGAGCATACGGGGTAGAACTTTCGCTGAAGAAGCGTCAGGGAAGGCTTACGGGGTGGATAGCATACACTCTTTCGAAATCGGAGAAAAAGATTGACGGCATAAATGAAGACAGATGGTATAATGCATTCCAAGATCGCACGCATGATTTATCAATTGTGGGAATGTACGAACTCAACCCTAAATGGTCGTTATCTGCGGCTTGGGTATTCTATACAGGGAATGCGATTACTTATCCAAGCGGAAAGTATCAGGTCAATGGTAAAGATGTGATGTACTATGCAGAGAGAAATGGCTACAGGATGCCTAATTATCATCGCCTCGATCTAGGTGCAACCTGTCTGCTAAAGAAGACCTCTAAATTTCAGTCGGAATTGGTATTCGGTCTATACAACGCTTATGGACGAGAGAATGCTTATATGATTCAATTCCGTACCAACTCGAAAGATCCAAGCAAGACAACAGCTTATCAATATTCACTATTTACATTTGTTCCATCTGTTTCTTGGAACTTCAAGTTTTAAACTAAAAAAGCAGGAAAATTATGAAAAGTATAAAAAACAAATATATAATAGTACTTTCGGCTTTAGCTGTAATGCTTGCAGTAACCTCTTGTGAAAAAGAAATAGATGTAGAGCTTAATTCGGTTACACCACGCATACAAATAGAAGGTATTGTAAAACAGGATCAATTGGCTAAAGTAAGAGTAAGCCATACGCTCGATTTTAATGATAATAGCGGCTACCCTTTCTTAAAAGGAGCTATTGTAAAAATCTCCGATGATGCAGGAAACACGGAGACATTACAACAGGACAATACAGGCTGGTATGTTGCACAAAATATCAAAGGGGTGATTGGGCGCAGTTATAACTTATCTGTAACCTACGAAGATAAAGAATATACGTCTACTTCTAAAATTCCACCGTTGGTAAAACTCGATTCATTGTCGATGTATAAAATTCCGGTAATGAAATATGCTATTCCGATGATTCACTTCTCCGATCCTAAAGGAGAGACCAATCAGTACTACCGGTGTCTTGTATATATCAATGGAAAACAATTGCCGGATGTAAATGAAATGGTGCTGAGTGCTGAGTTTATGGACGGCAGCCCGATACATCAGTTTTTACCAGTATTCATCAACGATGATGACGTAGACCCAATCAAACAGGGAGATGAGATTGAAGTAGAATTTCAATGTATCGATAAAGGAGCTTACACTTTCTTTTATACATTAAGTAGAATTGAAGATTCGAAGACAAACCCAACCTCCAATATCAAAGGTGGGGCATTAGGCTACTTCTCTGCATCTACTGTAGATAAAATGACTATTACTGCCGAGTGGGAAGAATAGAAGGATGAGTCAAAAGTAATTTAGATTTCTCTTTGTTTTGTAGAATTAAGACTAACAATCAGAAGTCTAAATTACTTTTGACTCACTTTTTTTATCCATGTAATCAAGGACTTGAATATCGAAAGCCAAGACACAACACCAATAAAGCCAACGTAAAGATATAGTTTAGAAAGTTAAGAAGTCACCTTATACCCATTTGTTCTATATTTTGACTATTTTTGTACTTAATATCACTATATTTTGCAATGAAACAATATCACGACTTACTGAAACGTGTGCTGGCTGAAGGCACATTCAAAGAAGATAGAACAGGTACAGGTACAATAAGCGTTTTCGGACATCAGAGCCGATATAACTTGGCAGAAGGATTCCCGGTACTGACCACAAAGAAATTACACTTAAAATCAATTATATACGAGCTGCTTTGGTTTTTGGCTGGTGATACCAATGCCAAATACCTGCAAGATCACGGGGTACGCATCTGGAACGAATGGGCTGACGAAAGCGGAGACCTCGGACATATCTACGGATACCAATGGCGTTCGTGGCCCGACTATAATGGAGGATATATAGACCAGATAACCAATACTGTAGAGACAATAAAGAACAACCCTGACTCGCGTCGTATTATTGTGAGCGCATGGAATGTTGCCGATCTGCCGAATATGAACCTCCCACCCTGCCATGCTTTTTTTCAGTTCTACGTGGCTGATGGCAAACTAAGCTTACAACTCTATCAACGTAGCGCCGACATATTTCTTGGCGTTCCTTTCAATATTGCATCTTATGCCTTACTCCTAAAGATGATGGCTCAAGTAACAGGATTGCAAGAAGGCGAATTTGTTCACACACTGGGTGATGCTCATATTTATACGAATCATTTAGATCAGGTAAAACTACAGCTCACCAGAGATTTTCGTCCTCTCCCTCAGATGATAATCAATCCTGAGGTAAAAAGCATTTTTGATTTCAAATATGAGGATTTCCAGCTTGAAGGATACGACCCGCATCCACATATAAAAGGAGAAGTTGCTGTCTAAGTAATTTCCATAATATGAACATAAGGAAAGGGCTAATCTCCGATATAGATAATTTAGAAAATCTGTATAACAATTTAAATGATTATCTGGAAGCTAATATAAATTATCCGGGATGGATAAAGCATGTATATCCGATTAGAGAAACTGCCATAAAAGGAATTGAAGAAAAGAGTCTTTTCGTTGTGGAAGATAATGGTATAATCCTCGGAAGTATTATCCTTAACCATACGCCGGAAGATGCATATAATCAGGTTAAATGGAAAGTTGATACGAATTACAGTAATATTATAGTAGTTCATACACTTGTAACAAACCCTGACTTTATGAATCAGGGAGTCGCATCCGAGTTGATAAGTTTCACAAAACAATATTCATCAGCTTTGAATATGAAAAGCATACGGCTGGATGTTTCCATAAATAATACAGCAGCAATATCCTTATACGAAAAGCACGGATATGAATACATAGGAATAGTGGATTTAGGGCTCGGATACGAGCATTTGAAATGGTTCCGTCTTTATGAATTAACCTTATAATACGCTAACTCCCTGCAAATACAGTTTATATACTATTAATTCGACAAAAATACTCTATTATATTTTGTTAATTCCGTGAAAAATAGTAATTTTGCGAGCCGATTATTACGAAATAAAACGTAAAAAATTGATTAACAAACGATTATCGTTTATCATATCTTAGCTCGATGAACGGATGATAGTTGTGTGAATCAAAAAAGTCATTAACCAAATTAATTTTTAATTAAGTGGATACTTTAAGTTATAAGACCATTTCTGCGAACAAAGCAACTGTACAAAAAGAATGGGTTGTGATTGACGCAACAGGCCAAACCTTAGGGCGTATGGCCTCTAAAGTGGCAAAACTTCTGAGAGGGAAGTACAAACCAAGTTTTACTCCACACGTTGACTGTGGCGACAATGTAATCATCATCAATGCTGATAAAGTTGTACTTACAGGAAATAAATGGAACGATCGCGTTTATCTGAGATATACAGGTTATCCTGGAGGTCAAAGAGAAGCAACTCCTGCAGTTTTGCTGGAAAAAGGAGCTGACCGCTTAGTGCATAAAGTAGTAAAAGGAATGTTACCTAAGAATCGTCTTGGTGCTGCCCTTCTTAAGAACCTTTATGTATATGCAGGAACTGAGCACAAACATGATGCTCAACAACCAAAAACAATAGATATTAACGCTCTTAAATAATTATTAATGGAAGTAGTAAATGCAATAGGAAGACGTAAAGCTGCTATAGCTCGCGTATTCGTAAGCGAAGGAACCGGAAAAATAGTGATCAACAAACGTGAACTAGACAATTACTTCCCTTCAACTATTCTTCAATATGTTGTAAAACAACCTCTAAGCAAACTTGCTGTAGATGGTAAGTACGACATAAAGATCAACCTTAACGGTGGCGGATACAAAGGACAGGCAGAAGCTGCACGCCTAGGTATCGCTCGTGCATTGGTTAAGATCAATCCAGAAGATAAGGCTGCTCTTAGAGCTGAAGGATTTATGACTCGTGACCCACGCGTTGTAGAACGTAAAAAACCGGGACAACCGAAAGCAAGAAAAAGATTTCAATTCTCAAAACGTTAATTTGGATATTATCTTACCCAATTACACTTTGCCGGCATATGCCGCTTAAAAGTTATAAGTTGGTTAATATATAATGATGAGTCGGCCTCATCTCTAAAATTACGTTTAGTATCTAAATTGCCGGGACTTCTGAATATGAGCTACCCGACAATTCGCTAACAGAAAAAGAAAGTAAACGAAACAAAAAAACTAAAAATGGCAAAATTAGAATTCGACCAATTATTAGAAGCTGGTGTACACTTCGGTCACTTAAAGAGAAAGTGGAATCCGGCTATGGCTCCTTACATCTTTATGGAGCGCAACGGTATCCACATTATCGACCTTTATAAGACAATAGCTAAGACTGAAGAGGCTGCTGCTGCATTGAAGCAAATAGCTAAATCAGGTAAAAAAATATTGTTCGTTGCTACAAAAAAACAAGCAAAACAAGTTGTTACAGACTTGGCTCAATCAGTGAATATGCCATACGTGGTAGAACGCTGGCCAGGAGGTATGTTGACAAACTTCCCTACTATCCGTAAGGCTATTAAGAAAATGTCAACTATCGACAAGATGATCAAAGACGGTACTTTCGATACTTTGTCAAAAAGAGAAAGACTTCAAGTAACTCGTCAACGTGCTAAACTTGAAAAAACATTGGGTTCTATCCAAGACTTAACTCGTCTTCCATCTGCTTTGTTTGTGGTAGACGTAATGAAAGAACACATTGCTGTAAGAGAAGCTAATCGTCTTGGTATACCTGTATTTGCTATGGTAGATACAAATTCTAGCCCTGAAGATATCGACTTCGTAATCCCTGCTAATGACGATGCTGCAAAATCTATCGAACTTATCTTAGGAAGCCTTTGCGAAGGAATCAAAGAAGGTCTTGAAGAAAGAAAGATCGAAAAAGCAGATAGCGCTGCTGCTGAAGCTCAAGATGAAGAAGGAGCTCCAAGAAGAGAACGCAAAGCAAAAGCAGGTGCTAAAAAAGCTGTAACTAAAGAAGACCAAGAAGCAATCAATGCGGCTGTAGCCAGCAAGTTTGCTAAAGAGGACGAAGAGTAATAGTATAAAGACTAAATAAATAGCCTCTAAGAAAGCCTTCTTAGAGATTATTTATTTGGTCTTTTTTCTTTAAATCAATAGAGAATAATTATAAACCAAAATAAAAGGAGAAAGAATATGGCAATTTCTATGGCTGATATCCAACATCTACGCAAAATGACAGGTGCTGGTATGATGGATTGTAAAAATGCTTTGAACGAGGCTGAAGGAGATTTCGACAAAGCTGTTGAGATAATTCGCAAAAAAGGACAAGCTTTTGCTGCAAAACGTGAAGACCGTGATGCTTCGGAAGGTTGTGTACTTGCTGCTACTCAAGGCGATTTCGCTGCGATTGTAGCAGTAAACTGTGAAACAGACTTCGTTGCAATGAATGCTGATTTTGTAGGAATGACTAAATCTATCCTAGATGCTGCATTAGAAAACAAACCGGCTGATATCGACACACTGAAAGCTGTTGAAGTTAGCGGTCGTGCTATCACTGACCTTGTAACAGACAGAATGGGTGTTACAGGCGAAAAAATGGAGTTCAGCGTTTACAAACAAATTACAGCTCCTACAGTTGTTGCTTATGTTCACCCGGGTAACAAACTAGCTTCTATCGTAGGGTTCAACAAACCAAACGTTGACGAGCAAGTAGCAAAAGACATAGCTATGCAAATTGCAGCTATGAACCCTGTAGCTCTTGTTCCTGAAGAAGTATCTGAGGAAATCAAACAAAGAGAACTAAGCATCGCAAGAGAAAAAGCAATCGAAGCTGGCAAACCAGAAAACTTGATTGAAAAAATTGCAGAAGGTGCATTAAATAAATTCTACAAAGAATTTACACTTCTTCAACAAGAATTCGTTAAGAATCCAAAACTAACAATAGCTCAATATCTTGCTGCGCACGATAAAGAACTTACTGTTGTCGGTTTCCAACGTTATACTTTGAACGCTGAATAATCGGAGTTTCCAAAGAATCATATATAGAAGAGAGTAGTTTTCAGAACTACTCTCTTTGTTTTTATACGCATACGATATTAAATTGATATGGCTTTTTTTAGTAGCTTTGCGTTCAAAATAAAGTATTAAGATAAACTGTTCCTCGACAGGAGTCTATGAAGGAAAAATCATTAAAAGATAAAACCGTATCCGGACTGAGTTGGAGTGTATTGGATAAGCTACTCCAAAATGCGTTTGTATTTGTTGCCGGAATATTACTTGCGCGCCTAATAGATAAAGAAGGCTACGGACTAATGGGCGTACTTGCCATATTTGTAGGATTAGCAAATATCTTACACGAAAGCGGCTTCTCTAGCGCTATTATTCGTAAGAAAAATATTACACAAGCAGATTACACCACTGTCTTCTATCTGAATATATCTATCGGTATATTCTTGTATCTGCTCCTATTCTTTCTGGCTCCACTCATCAGCAACTATTACGATAAACCTATTTTGACAGACTTGTCAAGGTATTTATTCCTATCCTTCCTCTTTAACTCTTTTGCTGTAGTACAGAATGCCAAACTCATCAAAGAAATAAATTACAAGCTGATCACCAAGATTAATGCATTCTCAGTATTTACATCATACTCTGTAACACTATTGCTTGCCTATTTTGGTTTTGGAGTATGGGCATTAGCTACCCAGGTGGTACTGTGGACATTCCTTAAAGTTTGTTGCCTGTGGATATTCAGCAGATGGAAACCATCGGGATCGTTTAGTAAAGAGTCATTTAAAGACCTGTTCGCTTTCAGCTCGAAATTGGTTTTAGGTAGTATTATAAATTCTGTAATGGTAAACATTCCCCAAAACATACTAGGGAAATTCTACTCATTAAGTATCGGGGGATTATACAATCTAGCTTACAGAAATTACAATTCGGCTAACGATGTCTTAAACGGATCGATATACAGTGTCTCCTATCCTATCCTATCGTCGATACACGATGATGACCACCGATTGAAATATATATTCAGAAAATTTATCAGGATCAAAGCATTTGTCATATTCCCGATGTTTATGGGCATAATATTGGTAGCACAATCATTTATGTACATACTGGGAGAACAATGGCTCTCAGCAGCTCCCATCCTGCAACTGCTATGCATTGGCGGTATATTTGCAGGCCTTGAAACTACAAATGGAGATATATTAAGGATAAAAGGCAAATCGGGATTGATTCTTATTCTGACAATTATGCATGCTATATTGATTTTCAGCTCTATATGCATCCCTTTTATTTTCGGGCTCAGTTATCTATATTACATTGCGGGTATTTCGACAACCTACATTATCAGATACATTGTATCCTCTATTATGTCTAACAAGCTGATAAATTACAGTCTGGTTGAACTAATAAAAGATTTATTGCCTTATTTTGGAATATCATTTATTTGTATACTATGTGGCTATATGCTCAGGTTTGCGATATCCCAACCTGTTGTATTAATGATATGCCAAATAGCATTTGTAGGAGCTTTGTATATAGGAACTCTATATTTTTCAAAAGCCAGAATATTAAGAGAAGCCATCGAATATGTTACCAATAAAAGGATAAAGAAATGAAAGTCAGCATCTGTATCCCGGCTTACAAACATATTGATTTTCTGAGACGTTGCCTCAACTCTATTTTAGAGCAGCGTTTTACAGATTACGAGGTCGTTATCACAGATGATTCTCCCGATGACTCATTACAAAAACTGGTTGAAGAATATTCGGACGAGCGAATAAAATATTTCAAAAACGAAAAACCTTTAGGCTCTCCGCTGAATTGGAACGAGGGAATAAAAAAAGCAAAAGGAGAATATATCAAGATACTTCATCATGATGATTGGTTTTCTTCTCCAGACAGCTTAGGAAAGTATGTCAAACTGTTAGATGAAAATCCAAGTGCTGACATTGCTTTTTCGGCAAGTTGCGACTTGGACAACCATAATAATTCGAAGCCCCATATAGCAAGCAGTGAATTTATCTCAGAACTTCAGGGTGATGCTACAATAATATACACCGGCAACCGGCTGGGTGCTCCAAGTGTATGTATTTTCAGAAACAAAGGCTATCTTTTCGACCCGAATCTGATATGGCTGGTAGATATGGATTTCTACATGCAGGTGATTATGGCTAAAGATAATACATTCGCATTCTCTCCGGAAATATTGGTTAATATCGGAATCAGTGAATTTCAAATCACGCAGCAATGCCTTGCAGAAACGAAGGTGAAAATATCAGAGAAAATATACCTTTACAAAAAGTACAGCTTGGAAAACAAACCTGCCAAGTATAGAAAAAGCCTTCTGAAATACATGGGACGAGAAAAAATTCGAAGGACATCCGACCTCAGAGTTATTCTACCAGATTCAGATTTTACCTTCTCTAGGTCAGATACTTTCCTGGCATATATATACTATGCAAGAAAGAAGATTAGAAGTCTTCTTCCTCGATAAGCAACAAAAACCTTGGTATAAGTGTTTTAACAATGCAATATCTGTTCCTACAATAAATTTACATTATTACGAACTTATAAAGAAATAAAAATATGATTATAATAATGTCTCCTGCAAAGTTGCAGGATTTTGAAAAGCCGGCTCCGATAAAAGAGTCAACCACCCCACTCTACGCGAAAGAAGCTAAAGGATTGTACAAATCGATGGAAGGTATTACTCCCGGAGAAATAGCGTCTTTAATGAGTATTAACCCTCAGCTGGCACATGATGTATACCAATACATCCACGCATATCCTCTAAGCAAAACGCCACAAAAACAGGCAGCATTTGCCTATAATGGAATAGCATACAAGGGACTGGACGCGCAATCATTTTCTGCGGAAGATATCGATTTTGCTCAAAAACATTTACTACATATTTCAGGGCTGTATGGCGTACTCCGTCCTCTAGATCTGATTAAACCATATCGTCTCGAAATGCAAATCCCGATAGTGAACGATAAAGGGAAAGATTTGTATGTATTTTGGTCCGACACCATCAGTAAGTACATAGCCAAACAAATGAAAGCTGACGACAATGTCCTTATCAATCTGGCTTCGAAAGAATACGCCAAGGCTGTAGATAAAAAGCTGTTGCCTAAAGGACATAAGATCATAACCCCTATATTCAAACAGCAAACAGATAAAGGATATAAACAAATAGTAGTTTACGCAAAAAAAGCACGAGGTATGATGACCCGCTTTATTATACAAAATCAACTGAAAGACATAGAGCACCTGAAGGGTTTCGATACAGAAGGATATACTTTTGCACCACAGCTTTCGGATGATAAGGAATGGGTATTTATTCGATAAGATCGACTTGCTATTCCGCTATAATTTAACTAACTTTGCGTAGTTGGAAAATAATAATTAAAACAGTAAATAAAGATGAAAAAAGTAGTATTAATTCGCCACGGAGAAAGCGTTTGGAACAAAGAGAACCGCTTTACAGGATGGACAAACGTTGACTTGTCGGAGCAAGGAGTACAAGAAGCTATAAAAGCCGGAAAACTATTGAAAGAAGAAGGTTTCAAATTCACATTAGCTTATACTTCTTATCTGAAAAGAGCTGTTAAAACGTTGAATAATATCCTTGACCAAATGGACTTGGATTGGATTCCTGTTGAAAAAACATGGCGTTTGAACGAAAAACATTACGGTATGCTTCAAGGCTTGAACAAAGCTGAGACTGCTGAGAAATACGGTGACGAACAAGTACTTGTTTGGAGACGTAGCTACGATGTTCCACCTGCTGCACTAGAGCCAACAGACCCTCGTTCAGCTTCTCAAGATCCTCGTTACGCAGATGTACCTAAAGCATATATCCCTGAAACAGAAGCATTGAAAGAAACAGTAGATCGTATCCTTCCATACTGGCAAGAAGTTATCTACCCATCATTGATGTGTCACGATGAAATTATCGTTGCAGCACATGGAAACAGCTTACGTGGTATCATCAAATATCTGAAAGGTATTTCGGACGAAGATATCGTAAGCTTGAACCTACCTACAGCTGTACCTTACGTTTTTGAATTCGACAATGATTTGAACCTCGTGAAAGATTATTTCCTTGGTGATCCTGAAGAAATCAAAAAACTGATGGATGCTGTTGCTAATCAGGGAAAAAAGAAATAAGATAAATAATTCAGCCTTCATACAGGCGTGGAAGTTTTATAATAACTAGTCTGACTAGCTGAAAAATAAAAGAGACTAAACCAACACTTTGGTTTGGTCTCTTTAGTTTTAACACTATAGAGTGAAAATAATTTATTTCTGTACCCAATTTTTTATACTTTTGGAGTTCAATCCTAAAATTAAATGTCACGCAAAAAACTTTATAACAGATTCCTTGTCTGGAAGACCCAAAATGTAAAAGAGAAACAGATGGTCTTGTTCGTAAGTTTCCTGATCGGAATATTTACAGCATTAGCAGCTTTTATCCTTAAAAGTGCAATTCACTTTATACAACATCTTCTTACTTCTCCTTTCCTCACAGAAGGCGCTAACTATATGTACCTCATATATCCTATAGTTGGTATTTTAATCGCCGGAATGTTTGTTCGCTACATCGTGAGAGATGATATCAGCCATGGTGTTACAAAAATATTGTATGCTATATCTCAGCGTAAAAGCTTTATAAAGCTCCATAATGTATATACCTCTATTGTAGCCAGTTCTATTACAATTGGTTTTGGGGGATCGGTTGGAGCGGAAGCACCTATTGTACTTACGGGATCGGCTATCGGGTCTAATCTGGGACGTTTCTTTAAGGTAGAACAGAAATACCTGATGCTGCTGATCGGATGTGGTGCTGCGGGTGCTATTGCGGGTATCTTTAAAGCACCTATTGCGGGATTGGTTTTTGTGGTGGAAGTATTGATGCTCGACCTGACAACGTTTACTGTACTCCCGTTGTTGGTAACATCTGTAACGGCAGCTACGATTTCATATCTGACGATGGGGACTTCGGCAATGTTTAATTATGCCTATACAGAGCCTTTTACCCTCGAACGTATTCCTTATGTTATTTTGCTGGGGATTTTTTGCGGATTGGTTTCTCTCTATTTTACCCGTGCTATGGGGTGGACAGAAGGAATATTTCACAAGATGTCATACTGGCAAAAGTTTACATTTGGTGCAAGCATATTGAGTATATTAATATTTTTGATGCCTCCTCTTTACGGAGAAGGTTATGATACAATAGAGGCATTGATCAGTGGAACAAAGAACTACACTGGGTTGTTGGACAATAGTGTTTTCTTTGAATTTAAAGATACCCGTTGGACTATCGTCTTATTTCTTGCGGGAGTTCTGCTGATGAAAGTATTTGCGACCAGTGCAACCAACGGTGCAGGAGGAACAGGGGGGATATTTGCTCCATCCTTATTCTTGGGTTGTATTGCCGGATTTGTATTTTCTTTTACTATAAATCACTCACGACTAACAGGCTTTGCACCGTTATTGCCGGAAGAGAATTTCGCATTAATGGGAATGGCAGGTGTAATGGCAGGTGTAATGCATGCCCCTTTAACGGGAACATTCCTGATTGCAGAGCTGACGGGTGGATATGAACTGCTACTCCCTCTGATGATTGTTTCTATCTGTTCTTATGTGGTGATCAAGTTTTTTGAGCCACATAGTATCTATTCGATGCGTCTGGCAAAGAAAGGGGAGCTTATAACTCACCATAAGGATAAAGCCGTACTTACACTGATGAATATTGAGAAACTAATAGAATCTAATTTTCAGACAGTGAGCCCTGATATGTACCTAGGCGATATGGTGAGAGTTATATCTCAATCATCTCGCAATGTCTTTCCTGTTTTAGATGAACAAAAGAGATTCTTGGGTATTGTTCTTATGGATAATATCCGAAATATTATGTTTCGCCCCGAATTATACAACCGTTTCAAGGTATCACGCTTCATGACATCACCTCCGGCTATTGTGGTTGTAGGTATGACTATGGAATCTATAATGAAGAGCTTTGACGAAACTAAGGCTTGGAACTTACCTGTGGTAGACCAGAATGATGTATATCTGGGATTTATCTCCAAATCTAACATTTTGGATGTATACAGAGGGGTATTAGCTGAGAACTTTGTGGAAGAATGACACTGCTTTTTCCTAAATAATATTTATAAATACATAAAGTCTGCTAGAGTTTTATATCTTTGCTTTTTAGAGTAAAACTTAAATAATTAGGTATTTATGAGACTGTTTATAGGTATTCTGTCGGCTGTAATTATTCTTACAGGTGCTACTTTGACTGTTTTGGCTCTTTGGGGAATTAAACCCATCGAGTGGGGCATTATATGGCGTTCGGGGGCAACAATCGCTATAGCTTGTATTACTTTTTTGGTTATGTGGCTTGTTAAGGCATTGTTTTTCAAGAAAGATCCTTTTAATATAGATAAGAATAACAGAAAAAATCAATACTGATAATATCTATATCAAAATAAACGAAGCGTAGAGATTGTTTGATTTATCAATCTTTACGCTTTTGCACTTTTAAGAATAACGTTTTATCCTTAAATTTGCATTAAACAATCAAAAATAAATGGATAAGAAAGATTTGCGTATCGTTTTCATGGGGACACCAGATTTTGCAGTAGAAAGTCTGAAAAAGCTCGTTGAAAACGAATATAATATAGTCGGGGTAATAACCATGCCCGACAAACCAAGCGGCAGAGGATACAAAATACAGTATTCTGCTGTAAAGAAATATGCGTTGGAACAGAATCTAACTTTACTACAACCCGAAAAGCTGAAAGATGAAAATTTCCTCAGTGAACTAAAGGCGTTGGAAGCGGATTTGCAGATAGTAGTTGCATTTCGCATGTTGCCCGAGGTGGTATGGGATATGCCCCGATTGGGAACTTTCAATCTTCATGGCTCGCTGCTACCGCAATATCGCGGTGCTGCGCCTATCAATTGGTCTATAATAAACGGGGATAAAGAAACAGGTGTAACCACCTTTTTCCTTACTCATGAGATAGACACAGGTAAGATAATTCTACAGGAAAAGATCAAGATAGGAGAAAATGACAATGCAGGTAAAATTCACGATGAATTGATGGTTGTCGGAGCCGGGCTTGTACAAAAAACAGTTGATATGATCTTGGAGGGTAGTGTAGATGCTGTAGATCAGAAGCAGTTCTTTTCTGATGAAAAAGACTTGAAACATGCGCCCAAAATATTTAAAGAGACTTGCCGTATCGACTGGAATAAATCGGCAGGAGAAATACATAATCTAATTCGAGGTATGTCTCCTTATCCTACAGCATGGACAGAACTTCTTAGTGAGGGAAAAGAACCTCAAATGGTAAAAATATATTGTTCAGAGATTGTGCCTTCTGCAAATACAGTAGTGCCGGGAATTATTCAGACTGATAATAAAACATACCTGCATGTTGCATGTAGGAATGGCCTTATCAGCGTGGAAGAGATCCAGTTTGCAGGAAAAAAAGCGATGAAGATAGATGAAGTATTGAGAGGATATAAAATAGAAGAAGGAGCTTATTTTAAATAATTTAGTTTGACTAAATTTATCTTATTATAAAATAACGAAGGAGAATAAAAAACAAAATGTTACACAGATACTATAAATAAAAAAGTGTCACTTTTGTTACTTTTTTAATAATAGCTCTTTAACCAGAGATTTACATAAAGTTGAATCCGAAAGGGGCTAAGAAAAGGTAACAATGAAAAGGGATAACAAACTTGTTACTTTTGTCACCTTTTTATTGTTAATAACTTAATAATAAACAAAATGCAGAAAGTTATAAAGTCTACAGACCTGAATAGAGATTTGTCTGATATCCTAAGCCGATTGTCTTTCGACAAACTGTTTTTGCTAACGGATGAAAATACCGAGAGGTTGTGTTATCCTCTGGTTAAAGATAATACACAGATTGCAAAAGCAGGGAAGATTATAATAAAGGCCGGAGACGACAACAAGAATATAGAAACATTGTCTTCTATCTGGAAGTATCTTTCAGAAAATGGAGCTACCCGACACTCTTTACTCATCAATCTCGGCGGTGGAATGCTAACAGATATCGGAGGATTTGCTGCGGCTAATTTCAAACGGGGCATTAAATGTATCAATATACCCACTACCCTACTCGGTGCTGTTGATGCTGCCGTAGGAGGGAAAACAGGGATAAACTTCAACGGGTTGAAGAACGAAATAGGAGCTTTTGCTCCTGCCGAAACAGTACTGATTGATTCAGCCTTCTTCAAGAGCCTCGATCATCAGAACTTCTTGTCGGGCTATGCAGAGATGATAAAGCATGGATTGATAGACAGTGATAAAGAGTGGCAGGCAACGATGTCGTTTGACACCGAGGAAATTGACTATGAGAAGTTGAAACAGTTGGTTGTAGACTCTGTTGGGGTGAAAGAGCGCATCGTAGAAATTGATCCTTTCGAAAAGGGAATACGCAAAGCCCTCAATCTGGGACATACCATCGGGCACGCTTTCGAAAGTATGTCTTACGAACTAAACAAGCCTGTTCAACACGGCTATGCTGTTGCATGGGGTATCATTTGCGAGTTGTATCTTTCTCATCGATTCTGTGGTTTTCCGAAAGAGAAAATGTATAAGACCATTTATTTTATCAAAGACAATTATCATGGTTTCTACTTCGATTGCGACCATTACGAAAGGCTCTATGAATACATGAAGCATGATAAGAAAAATGAATCGGATACAGTAAACTTTACTTTCCTTTCGGACGTTGGTAAAATAGAAATCAATCAAACGGCAAGCAAAGAGGATATCTTCGATGCCATCGATTTCCTTCGCGAGAGTGTAGGGTTATAATAAATCCCCAAGGAATAGCATATTCCCTGAGGATTTATAAAAAATAGTGTCTAGTATGAAGAGTTGTTATCTGCCAAATCGGGAAGTATCAACCTCATCTACTTTCGGCTTTTTGTAATTACCGAACCGATAAGTAAATGATAGTTTAAATACGGGAGCATTGGGATGTAGCTTCATCGTACTATACTGTGTCATATAATCGATCTTTGTTGTTGCACCGTTGCTTTTAAATATATCCTGAACCTGTGCCATGAGTTCGGCTTTGTTGTTTAAGAATGTCCATTTGGCACCGGCTGTTACATCCCACATGCGCTTGATATCATATATCCCCTGGAGAGCTCCATTCATATAAAACCCTGAAACATCGAGCTTAATATTGGGTTTGGAAGATATATTGAATGTATTACGCAGCTGTGCTACAAAGGAGTACACACTTCTCTTGTAAGGAACATCATAGAACTCATCGTCTTTCTCTTCTTGTCTGAAAAGGTTGATCGTTGCCTTGGTATCCCACATCCTGTCTATTGCAAAAGGTACAACGAGGTATATTCCAAATTGCTTTTCGTAATCGAGATTTACCATTTGGAATATATTCTCCAGACTACTCTGAGACTGGTATGGCAATTGTATGAATCTATCGGGAGTGTACTCATAATAAGCCCCAAGAACATATTTCTGCTTGTAGATCACATTCAGTTGTGTTCTGTACTCTCTTGAGAATTTAAGTTCAGGATTACCCTCTGCCGATGAATAAGCGTTGATCTTAAAACGATCGGTGCTTAATGCCCAATATGGAGGATAGTTGATGTCTGAAGAAAATGACAATTGATACATTAGCTGCTGGTTATGAGTATAACTAAGGTTTGCATTTACAAATGGTTGGAAATCATTCCACAATGTTTTCTTCTCGCCCATAATGTTTATCGCCGCACGAAAATAGTTACCGGATATTGATGCTTGGGCAGATAGCTTTTCACCAAACTGCTTAGAGAATCCGGCAAATACAGATGCATTATACTCCTTCTGTTTGGTATCATTTATTGAATCTACAACGGTGTTATCAGGGTTCTTATAATAGTCATAACTATTGTTGTTTTTCGAGAATGAGAAATTGCCTCCATAATTAAAGTCCCAGCCACTTTTGGTTGACACTGTATGATTTGCAAATAACAGGATTTTGTTTACACGCTGCGCTGTCTTGGTTTTAAAGGTAGTTTTTAATATCTGACCATCTTCATAGTCGTAATACTTGGTTGTTGAAGGATCGTTGTAGAAGGTATAATCAGCCCCTATATTTAGCTTCTTGTGAGAGTTATATTCCGCTTTTAGATTATGAAGATAATCATTCCCCTCTACATCGTCTTTCGAATCTATGCTTGTGTATGGATTACCATCTTTTAGATATTTTGTTTGCGAAGTATGGCTTGCATCATATTTGTCGAAGTTACCGGTATATACTATTTTTATCTTATCCTCATTTTTCAGATTGAAACCAATTCCAAGCCGGGTATTCAAGCTTTCGGGATTGGGCATAGAATAGTTTTTCTGAGAAATATCGTATGCATGCCCATCAAACTGATGTATTGCAAACATATCGCTGGTAGACCAGCTCTTAGCCTTATCTGAACCAATAGAGAAATCAATATTATATGAAGATTTGGTATATAACAAACTTCCTCTTACACCAAATCCCGCATAGTGTGCTTGCTTATACTCTGCACTTGCCTCTCCTTGCAAAGTTGGTAAGTCGGCATTCTTATCTTTGAGTACAATATTTATAGCAGCACCTCTTACATTGTATTGAGGTGGTGCACTATACATGATTTCAATATTGGATATACGGGATGCCGGGATTGATTTGAGCATGCTTATTATTTGCTCTTTACTCATGCTGGTGAGTTGCCCATTGATTAGAATCGTATAGGCTGATGTTCCGATCAGGCTGAGATCGTCACCAACTCCGGTAATGCTTGGCACATTCTGTAAAGCTTCGAATGCATTTGAAACCACCTTATTCTTAATTAGTAAAGGGGCATCATAAATTAGTTTCCCCGCTTCAGATTTTACGATAGGACGCTCTCCGCTTACCACTATCTCAGTCAGTTCTTTATTTAACGAAAGAAGAACGTATGGCGGAATTTCTAAGTCTGTATCCTGTATCTTAATAGGGTGTTCCTCCTTTTCGTATGTCATGTGTTGTAGAATGAGTGTATACTCTCCATTAGGAATACCCTTGAATTCAAACAAACCTTGTGTATCTGTAATCGTTGTTTTCAGCCAAAGGCTATCTTTTATATTTCTCAGAATGCATGTTACAGCTTCCACCGTTTGGTTCGACTCATTCATTGTTGTGCCTTTCAGAATATATCCTTGTGCATTGGTTACAACAGCTATGCTTAGTAAGAGTAATAGTAAAAATGGCTTCATAGTTTTATTTTATATTCGTTTCGTATAGCAAAAGTAGATAACAGCAAGCTGATGATGTGTTTCCGTTTTACTACTTAGTGTTACCAAGTGTTATCAAGAGTATTTGATAATGAGTTTTATTATCTATCTTTGATTTACAGTCTACTTTTACGTAAGTACAATAATACTACTAAAAAATAGTAAATCTATACAATAAAAATTAACTACATGCAAAATTCATTTAAAAATAGAGTTGCTAAATTCTGGAATTCTTTTTCGGAAGAAGAAAGTCAGATAAGAGAAATGATGAATAATAAAGTTGAAGGAGAAACTCTACTAAACTTTGTCGACAGCATATTACAAATCGCTTTCCATAAAATCTACTTCGAAATGGGGATAAACAATGAGGGAAAGTATGAATTAATATTAACACCTGAAGGAAATCGCTCTCGCTTGATACAATTACACTACTGGCTACAACATGCTCCACAAGAACTGTGGGAGAAATGGAATTTCTATTCATCCAAGCCTGCACATGCTAAAGCTGCTTCTACACTTACAATGTATGGCATAGAAATCGGAGAAAATGATATTGAAATCTATCTCGAAATTGAGAACGAAAGCCCCAAAGTGAATATTGAAATATATTCATCCAAAATGATGAATCTTGACGAAGACCAACGTTACTCTATGCTCTTTATATATTTAGATCAGTTTATCGGAGAGCTGTATACAATGGAATATATTGGCTCTATTACGTTTGTGAATGAAGAAAGCAAAAAGCCAACTGTAAAAATAACCGAATTAAGGTCTTTTATAAACAAAACAATAGAAGAAAACAGTTGGCCTAAATTTGATAATCCAACCGAAATATATACCGGATATCGTATAGAACCAAAAGAAAATAGTGATTGGACTTTGCGAGAAGATATTTTTTCGGGATACACCTCTTGCTCTTCCATCCTCAATGATTTCTATGGGAAAAAGACCGCTCGTTTTAATGAAGCGAAGCAGGACGGAGTGATATTTGGTTTCGCATTCTTCGAAAATATAAATGTGCCTCGCGAAGACATAATAAATTTCAGAGGAGAGATAGAAGACAAGATCGTTGAAGAAACTGTACCCTATGGTATTGCTAATACGATAGGCGGTGCTACAGGCTTTCACTTTTCGTATATCGACTTCATTATATATGATTACGCCGCATTCATAAATATAGTAAAGAGAATTTTATCCACATACAATTTTGAAGAGTTCGGCTATTCAGACTTTTCTATAGAATCAAAACCTATTTTATTCAATTAAATTGTTAAGATAACTCCGGGTAAAAGCTTAAAGAATTTATACATGACTTCTTTTTTATTGATTTTCAATACAAAAAATCAATAAATTACGGCATTAAGATTATTTTTATTCTGCTATTTAAAACAAAATCACTACTTTTGCCGTTCAAAAGAGAATGTATTATTCGAGTACACTACGTTTAGTATACTTGAATATAACACAAGCCTTGATTTAATTGTATGCAGAAAAATTTAGTTATTGTTGAGTCTCCGGCGAAAGCCAAAACTATCGAGAAATTTTTAGGGAAAGATTTTAAAGTTATGTCTAGTTACGGACATATTAGAGACCTAAAGAAAAAAGATTTAGGCATAGACCTGGAGAACAATTATACTCCCATATATGAGATACCTTCCGACAAAAAGAAAGTTGTCGATGAACTGAAAAAAGCGGCAAAAGAAGCAGACCTTGTATGGCTTGCTTCCGATGAAGACCGTGAGGGAGAAGCTATATCATGGCATCTGTATAAGACATTAAAGCTTGAAGAGAATAAAACAAAAAGAATTGCTTTCCACGAAATTACGAAAGATGCAATTCTGAATGCAATAGAAAATCCTCGAACAATAGACATCAATCTCGTAGATGCGCAACAAGCACGTCGTGTTCTTGACCGCATTGTAGGGTTCGAATTGTCGCCCGTACTATGGCGCAAAGTAAAGCCAGCACTATCAGCCGGACGTGTTCAGTCGGTAGCTGTAAGATTGATTGTTGAACGTGAACGAGAAATACAACAATTCAAATCGGAAGCATCTTATCGAGTGATTGCCATTTTCACAAAAGAAGACAATGGCTCTCAGTACGAAATAAAGACAGAACTTAGCAAGCGACTTAAAACCAAACAAGAAGCTCTAAACCTTCTTGAAAAACTTAAAGAAGCAAGCTTCAAAGTTGAAGATGTAGAGACAAGACCGATGAAAAAATCTCCGGCAGCTCCCTTTACTACTTCAACCTTGCAACAGGAAGCATCTCGTAAACTAGGCTTCCCTGTTTCGTTGACAATGATGGTTGCTCAAAAATTATACGAGTCGGGAAAAATTACTTATATGCGTACCGATTCGGTTAATTTGTCCAGCTTGGCAATTAACACTACAAAAAATGAGATCGAATCTGAATATGGAAAGCAATATTCAAAAGTTCGCCATTTCTCAACAAAATCGAAAGGAGCACAAGAGGCACACGAGGCCATCCGTCCTACATATATAAATGAGCACTCAATATCGGGCACTGCACAGGAGAAGAAACTGTACGAACTGATCTGGAAGAGGACTATTGCATCTCAAATGGCTGATGCAGAATTGGAGAAAACCACTGTAACAGTTAGTATCTCTAATGAGAAAGATATGAAATTCTCAGCAGTTGGAGAAGTTATCAAGTTTGACGGGTTCTTGCATGTATACCTTGAAGGTACTGATGAAGAGATTATAGATAATGAAACAAGCCTGCTTCCTCCTGTAAAAGTTCAGGATGCACTACAAATGAAAGAGGCGACAGCCACAGAACGATTTACACAACGTCCTAGTCGCTATAGTGAAGCATCTCTTGTTCGTAAGCTGGAAGAGCTTGGTATAGGTCGTCCGTCTACTTATGCACCAACTATCTCTACGATACAGAACCGTGAGTATGTAGAGAAGTCGAATATAGAAGGAACAGAACGTCAGTATAATATCTTAGCCCTCAAAAAAGATAAAATATCGGATACACAGAAAACTGAAATCACAGGTACAGACAAGGGCAAGCTTATCCCTACTGATACAGGAGTGGTTGTAAATGATTTCCTTATCGAATATTTTCCGGGGATATTAGACTATAATTTTACTGCCAATATAGAAAAAGAATTTGACCAGATCGCCGAAGGTGAAGAAAACTGGACAAAACTTATAGATAAATTTTACAAAGTATTTCATCCTATTGTAGAATCTGCAACAAATACTCAAACAGATCATAAAGTAGGAGAACGTATACTGGGTGTTGATCCTAAATCGGGACGTCAGGTATCTGTAAAGATAGGACGTTTCGGGCCAATGGTACAAATTGGTGTTCAGGAAGAAGAAGAAAAACCTCAGTTTGCAGGATTACAAAAAACACAATCTATCACAACTATTACATTAGAAGAAGCTTTGAAATTATTCGAGCTACCTCGTTCGGTTGGTGAGTTTGAAGGTAAAGATGTTAGCGTTGGTACAGGAAGATTTGGCCCGTATATAAAACATAACGGAAAGTTTATATCTTTGCCTAAAGGATATGATCCTTACAGTGTTGATTTAGATAGTGCGATTTCTTTGATTGAAGATAAACGCCAAAAAGACGCTGAAAAGATAATAAAGACTTTTACTGAGGACGCAGATTTACAAATATTAAATGGCCGATATGGTCCATATATTGCGTATCAAAAAACAAACTATAAAATTCCGAAAGGTGTAGTGCCTGCTGATTTAGATTTTGACGCAGCAATGAAAATAGTGAAGGCAACCGGAGAGAAACCTGCTACTAAAACAAAAGCAAAATCGAAGAAGAAGTAGCATTTTTTCCTTGAAAAATTATTATATTCAGTTGAATGAATAGATTTTTGGAAAAAATATTTGGATACAGGGGATTAAAGATTTTAATACCTTTGTTGGATTTAGCCATCGTATATGGTTCGATAATTTGGTCTTTCTACATTTTTAAAGATAGCCTTGACAACTTCTCCGAAAACTGGTTTTCGTTTGTTGCTATCTGGCCATATATAGGTATTTGCTATCTAATCTTAAGCCATATATTTGAATTAGATAAACCAAAGGATTTTTCTTTTTTGGGTATAGGGTACACCGTATTTCTGGTTATAGTCTCTCTACTGTTTTGCACAATGGCTATAAGCTTCTTGGCCAGAGAATTTGCATTCCCCCGAAGTATTCTTCTTACTGCCTATGCCATGCAGATTGCAGCAATCACATTCTGGCACTTTTTTGCCAATAGAATGCACTTTCGCCTGAATAAAGGGAAATCGGTACTCGTTATTGGCTATGAGAAGTCGCAACCTCTGGCATACAAATTACTTGAGGCAAAAGGAATATGGTCTAACTTGAAACATGTTTGTTCCCCCGACCATCTTAATTTATATAACTATATCAACGAATGTGATATAACGTTCATTACCGAAGATGTTTCCGAAGAGCAGAAACAGCATATTATTTTATATTGCATAGAACGCAACCGTACTGTATTATATCAGCCTAAAAATTCGGAGATACTCCAATTTAATGCGAACTTCCTGCAAATAGATGATTCGCCGGTTTTAGATGTGAGAGAGTTAGGACTGGGACAGAGTAATGAGCTTTTTAAACGACTGACGGATGTCTTCTTAGGAATTTTGGGACTGATTGCTTTATCTATTCCATTCATATTTGTTTATTTGGCTTTAAAAATAGGCGGAGGATCGGCATTTTATGCACAAGAACGCATAACGCGTGACAACAAAATTTTCAAGATATATAAATTTCGGACAATGGTCGAAAATGCAGAAGCTGCTTCGGGTCCTGTATTAGCTCAAGATGTTGACTGCAGAATAACTAAACTGGGCCACTTCTTGCGTGCTACCAGATTGGACGAAATACCTCAGATTTACAATATACTCATAGGCGATATGAGCATAGTAGGTCCACGTCCTGAACGGCCATTCTTTGTAGAACAGTTCTGTGCCGAGATGCCTGAATATAACTTGCGTCATAGGGTTAAAGCAGGTCTTACAGGTCTGGCACAAGTACAGGGAAAGTATAATACATCGGTAAGGGATAAATTAAAATACGACTTGCTGTATATCAACGGCTATTCGTATGCTTTAGACATTAAACTCATCATGCAAACACTGAATATACTCCTTAGAAAAAGCAGTACCGAAGGTGTAAAATCTGTCAGTGAGATTGAAAAGGATGTTGAAGAATTGACTCGCCGTTAATTTATATATCCGGAGAGTAGAACCAATTAATAAAATAAGAATTTATAAATCATATTGACTTATGAATAATTTTCAAGATTTGGTAACAAATCGTCGGAGTATTCGTAAATTTACAGATGAACCATTGAAAGCTCAGCAAGTAGAGACTATTCTCAAAGCTGGGCTAAAGTCACCTTCATCAAAGAGTAAAAACCCTTGGCAGTTTCTATTAGTTGAAGATAAAGAAATGCTAAGAAAGCTATCGCTATGCAAAAAATCGGGAAGTAAACCGATAGAAGGTTGTGCCTTAGCTATTATAGTTATGGCAGATCCATTAACAAGCGACGTGTGGATAGAAGATGCGTCTATCGCTTCCATTATGATGCAGTTACAAGCGGAAGATTTGGGATTGGGAAGTTGTTGGATACAAATCAGAGAGCGATATACAGAGGAGGAGGAAGCTTCTAATGACTATATCAAGAGCTTATTTAATATCCCGATACAGCTGCAAGTTCTTTCTGTTATAATATTTGGAAATAAAGCACAAGAGTGCTCCCCTATAGACGATGAAAAATTACAATGGGAAAAAGTACATATCGGAAATTTTAATATAAATCAAATAATAGAATAGCTACTTATGGCAACTAATAGCAAGTCAAACGACCGTTTGTCGTATGGGATAACCATACTTATCTTCGGTATTTTATTTATGCTGGACAAGTTAGACGTATTAAGTAAAATCCCTTATGCTGACAGACTAATAGGAGTAGGTTCTTTTTTGCTTATAGCAGGGATTGTGTTTTTATTCACTCAACCTAAGAGAGTTTTAGGTTGGATATTCCTAGGTATAGGAGTACTGCTTAATGCTGATACGTTCTTTGGCTGGATGCATAATTATTCTAATCTTATTGTTCCGGGGTTATTGATCGTTGCCGGAGTAGCAATGGTATTGAGTGCCAAAAAGAAGAACTAATGAAAGTAGTATTGATAGGAGCAGGCAATGTTGCGACACAATTTGCAAAAGAGCTGTACAGCGAATCTTTTGATATTGTACAAGTCTATAGCCGAACATTAGCTTCTGCCTTCGCTTTAGCCAAGGAAGTGGATGCTGCACCTATTACAGATATATCATTAGCCGTCTGCGATGCTGACTTATATATATTTTCGGTAAAAGATTCTGTTTTAGAAGAATTGATTGCTAGTTTCCCATCAAATAATGGCTTATGGGTACATACAGCCGGTAGCATGTCTATAAATGTCTTTAAAGGATATACTTCTCGATATGGAGTACTGTATCCGTTTCAAACATTTAGTAAAGAGAGAAAAGTTGACTGGGCGGACATTCCAGTATTTCTGGAGGCTTCGGATGATCAAGCATTGGAACAACTAAAAAGCATTGCATCTCAGTTGTCAACCAAAATAGTAGAATTATCGACAGAAGAACGAAAGTATCTCCACCTTACAGGAGTATTTGCTTGCAACTTTACGAATCATATGTACACCTTATCGAAACAAGTTCTAGCAAGAATAAACTTGCCGTTCGATATCGCCTTGCCGTTGATTGACGAAACTGCATCGAAGGTACATTCTTTATCTCCCGAAGAAGCCCAAACAGGTCCGGCTGTACGCTTCGATGAAAATGTGATGGAGAAGCACCTGTCGCTGATTGATGATGATAAAATAAAACAAATTTATAAACTGATGAGCGAAAGTATTCATCGGTTTGGTAAAAAAGATATATAATGAGTACAATAAATTACGATTTGAAGAAAATAAAAGCATTTATATTTGATGTTGATGGTGTTTTATCTCCCGATTCAATACCTTTGTCTTCAGATGGGTCACCGGTAAGGATGGTAAATATAAAAGATGGGTATGCTATCAACCTTGCAGTAAAAGCCGGCTATAGTGTGGCCATTATCACAGGAGCAGATACAGATAATATTCGTCTTCGCTTCAACAGGTTGGGAGTTAATCATATTTACCTCAAATCGAGAGTTAAGATAAATGACCTCAACGACTATATGGAAAAAACAGGCTATAAAGCCGAAGAGATAATATATGCAGGCGACGACTTGCCAGACTATCAGGTAATGCAGGCTGTAGGGTTGGCTGTAGCCCCCGCAAATGCTGCGCCTGAGATAAAAAGTGTAGCCCAATATATTTCGCATAAAAATGGCGGAGATGGTGTTGCCCGTGATGTCATAGAGCAAGTGATGAAAGCACAAGGTAAATGGATGACACCCGAAATGCTAAGTTCGACAGCCGTATTCTAAAAACATAAAAAATAAAAATGCATAAATCAGGATTTGTAAATATAGTAGGCAACCCCAATGTAGGTAAATCGACGTTGATGAACCTGTTGGTAGGTGAAAAAGTATCAATTATTACTTCTAAAGCTCAGACCACTCGTCATCGTATTTTAGGAATAGTGAATACCGATGAATATCAGATTGTTTATTCTGATACTCCGGGTGTTTTGCGTCCCAATTACAAGTTACAGGAGTCGATGCTTAACTTCTCGGAATCTGCATTAAGTGATGCTGATGTCTTACTATATATGACTGATGTTGTCGAGAAAATAGACAAAAACGAAGAGTTTCTAAAGAAAGTACAAGGTGTAGAAGCTCCTGTTTTGCTTTTGATTAATAAAATAGATCAAACAAATCAGAAAGAATTGGAAGCTTTGGTCTTGCGGTGGAAAGAACTACTTCCGAATGCGGAAATATATCCGATTTCTGCATTAAACAAGTTTAACTCAGATGTGGTCAAGAAACGGATTATAGACCTTATCCCCGAATCACCACCCTATTTTGAGAAAGATGCATTAACCGATCGTCCTGCCCGATTCTTTGTAACAGAGATTATTCGTGAGAAAATTCTTCTTTATTACCAAAAGGAAATTCCATATTCGGTAGAAGTCGTTGTTGAAGAGTTTAAAGAAGAAAAAGATATAATAAATATAAGAGCTCTTATCATTGTAGAGCGTGACACACAAAAAGGAATTGTTATCGGACATCAAGGTGCAGCCTTGAAGAAACTGGGTACAATGGCACGGAAAGATATTGAGCGATTTTTTGATAAAAAAGTATTCTTGCAAATATTCGTCAAGGTAGAAAAAGATTGGCGAAGCAGGGATAACATACTTCGCCAATTCGGATATCGTTTAGATTGATATATTATTTTTCCTCTATCGTAAATCCTACAGTTTTCAGGTCATTCCAATAATTTGGATATGACTTGGTAACTACATTCGGATGAGCCATATTGATATGCCCCATTTTTATTGCAGCCGGAGCAAAAGCCATCGCCATGCGATGATCTTCGTATGTACGGATAACAGCTTCTGTTTCTGGCTCGCATCTCTCACCATTCCATTCGAGAATACTGTTTTGACTGTCATAAATAAGATATCCCAGCTTTTTCATTTCAGCCTTTAATGCTTCTATGCGGTCTGTTTCTTTTATCTTTAGGCTTTGTAATCCTGTAAACATAAAAGGAATATTCATCATACAACAAGTTACAACAAAGGTTTGTGCCAAATCGGGCTCATTCACAAAATTATGAAACATCTTCTTTGTTATTCTGTCCGACTTAGTCAATATTACTCCGTTTTCAGTGAATTCGGTATTAACACCTAAGTCCAAAAACAGCTCGGATACTTTAGAGTCACCTTGCATACTTTCTTTGAACAATCCTTTCAGTTCTATATGCGCGCTATCTGTTAACGCAGCCATTTCGTACCAATATGAAGCAGCAGACCAATCAGACTCTACTACATAATGAGTGGGCCTGTATTCTTGAGGATGGATACGGATTATTTTATCTTCCCAGTGTGCCTTTACTCCAAACTGAGCCATCATTCCCAATGTCATTTTTATATACGGGATGGATATAATATCTCCTTCTAAATGGATTGTCAACCCTTTACTCATTGTAGGGGCAATCATCAGAAGTGCCGATATAAACTGAGAACTGACATCTCCCGACAAATATATGTCACCACCATCGAGTGCCGTACCCTTTATCTTTAGCGGAGGATATCCAATATTCGCAATATATGAAATGCGGGCTCCTAATGACGTCAGGGCTTCTACTAGAATATTAATAGGACGTTCCTGCATGCGCTCTGTGCCTGTTATTATCCATTCTCCGGGTGTTATAGCTAACAATGCTGTAAGGAAACGCATAGATGTGCCGGCAGCCTTTACATCAATCAGGCTACTGCCTGAACGGAAGGCCTCTATCATTACTTGCGTATCATCACAGTCGGAAAGATTTTCCAGAGTTGAAGCATTTAAACTTAGACCGTTCAGAATAAGAGCTCTGTTGCTTATACTTTTAGATGCAGGCAGTGCTATTGTTGAATTTATGGCCTTTGGAGCCATTATTTTATATTGCATGATATAATTATTTATCTATACGAAATTAAAGTAAAAACCCATAAAGATCAAATTTTTAAACATGGATTAAGCATTTTCTACGAATAAAAATATTTTGATTTTTATGAGCTTTTACAATCTATATATTTTATCAGAATGTTATCATCCTGTGTTTCGCATTCCGGCGGCAATACCCGATATTGTGATCATCAGTGCCAGTTCCAGTTCGGGAGAATGCTCACTGTCTTGTCTCGAACGATGAAGCAATTCTACCTGCAACAGATTCAACGGATTGGTATATATATTTCGCATTGCAATATTCTCTGCTATATCGGGTAGGCTCTCCATCAAGTATTCATCCTGAGATATTCTCAATGTAGATTTTATTGCACCCTCTAACTGTGCTCTAAGCCTTTTTCCTAAATCTTGCAACCTGTCTTCCACTAACCGTTCGTCATAATATGCCGATATACGAGGGTCTGCTTTGGCAAATACCATTTCCAACATATTAATCCTTGTTCCGAAGAAAGGCCAATCTTTGTACATGGTTTTTAATATCTCTACATTCCCTTCATCTATAACTTGCTGAAGAGCCTCTCCTGCGCCAAGCCATGCCGGAAGCATTAACCTGTTTTGAGTCCATCCAAATATCCAAGGAATAGCACGCAAACTTTCAACCCCACCATTGGGACGACGTTTTGCAGGTCGTGATCCTAATGGCAAACGAGCAAGCTCGGCCTCAGGAGTTGCCTGATAAAAATACGGTATAAAATCAGGATTTCTGTGTACTGTATCTTGATATATAGTACAAGAAATATCGGACATCTTATTCATAAGGTCTCTCCACTCCTGTTTTGGTGCAGGTGGCGGAAGTAAGTTAGCTTCTAAGATTGCATCAGTATATAAAGCCAGCGTTTTTATAGCCAGATCGGGTATACCTAATTTGAAGCGGATCATTTCGCCCTGTTCTGTTACACGCAAACCACCCTTTAATGAGCCCGGAGGCTGAGAGAAAAGAGCAACTTTGGCAGGTCCTCCTCCACGTCCGACAGTACCACCACGTCCATGGAATAAGGTCAAGCATACTCCCGCTTCTTGACAGCTTTTGATCAATGCTTCTTGTGCACTGTATTGTGCCCATCCGGCAGCAATAGATCCTGCGTCTTTGGCTGAGTCAGAGTAACCGATCATTATCATTTGTTTGCTCTTGATAACGCCTCTGTACCAACTAATATTAAACAATTGCTGCATAATACCATTGGCATTATTGAGGTCATTCAGTGTTTCAAACAATGGTGTTACGGGTAATATATAAGGACACTCAGCTTCTTTCAACAACAAATAAACCGCCAATATATCGGACGGAGTACGTGTCATCGATATAATGTAGGTAGGTATTACCCCTTCAGGAGTCTCTGCAATAACTTTGCATGTTTGCAGCACTTCTTTCGTTTGAGGACTTGGCTCCCAATTTTTTGGAACCAAAGGACGTTTAGAATTCAGCTCTCTGATAAGAAAAGCTTGCTTCTCATCTTCCGACCATGTTTCATAATCTCCTAATCCTAAATAACGAGTAATCTCTGAAATTGTCTCAGTATGAATTGTACTTTCCTGACGAACATCTATTTGTACAAGAGTAAGCCCAAAACATTTAACCCTGCGCATGGTATCCAATAACTTATCATCGGCTATAATATCCATCTTGCAAGCCACTAACGACTTATAAGATTCATGCAAAGGTTCCCATAATTGCTCATTATAGTAGAGAATATCCTCAGTAAGTTCAGGATTTTTACCTGCTATACGGGCATCAAGGTAAGCTATAGTATTACGAAGCTGTGTACGCAACTTTTTCATTAGCTCACGATACGGCTCTTGTACTTCATAGTTTCCTATGTAGTTTCTGAATTCGAGCGTACAGGTTGCCATTGATAGTTCTTTCACCAGTATTTCTATATCTGATAAGAAGAGAGTTGCAGCACGGCGGCGGCTATCAAGCAGTACATCATGTGTAACTTTAGCTGTCACATTAGGATTCCCGTCACGGTCACCGCCCATCCATGATGAAAAATGTATAGGACGTGCATCGATCGGAATACGATATGCGAGTGTATTTCTTATTTGCTCGTCCAGTTCACGAATGTAAGCAGGTACAGCAGCCCAAAGGCTATTCTCTACTACATCGTATCCCCATTTTGCTTCTTCGTTGGGGGTAGGACGATTCTGACGTATTTCATCTGTATACCAATATTGAGCGATCAGTTGTTTGAGCCTGCGCAATATTTGTACTTTCTGATGTTCGATCAAATCATCGTGATCCAGTAGCTTGAGGCATTGATCTACTTGGTTCAAATTATTGATCAACGAGCGTCTATTTATTTCTGTAGGGTGAGCGGTTAAAACCAAATCGATAGATATATCTTCTATAGCTTTGATTATATCGCTATCGCTATAGTTAGCGGCTTTAAGCTTTTCATATACTGCAGAAAAATTCACCGGATTCTCAGCCCCTTGTGCATGGGGAGAGATACTATTATATTGTTCTGCCGTATTTGTAAGGTTAAGAAACTGGTTGAAAGAACGTGCTACAGGCAAGAACTCCTCATCCCTAAGATTTTGCAATGTCTTAACCAACGATTTATGTGCTTCAATGTCACCCGAGTGTGATGCTTTAGATAGCCTGCGGATTGTTTCTATGAGGTCGACCATATCTTGCCCTTTCGCCTCATTGATCGTTTTTCCGAGCAAGTGGCCAAGCATCTTGATATTGTCGTGCATCAAGGATTGTTGCATATTGTTCATAGGTTTATTCTAATTATTAGTTGTATTTTTCTCCGTTATAATATTTAACGCCATACATTATCAAAAGTTTAAGTAAGCGTTGAGTAGTCAGGCAAATTTTATCGAAGAAAGAGACGAGCTAATACTTAACTCATCTCTACTCCACTTAATCATTATTTATCATTGTAAACAACTCTTCTGCTGCCAATTGAGGTCCATCCTTAGTATGTCCGTCAATAGCAAGCGAGGTGTATATCTCTCCTATTTTTACACCATTGTTATTCATATCATTAAAGAATTCTTTAATCAGCTTGCCTGCAAGCTCCTTTTCTTGTACAGGCCCAAAAGGATTGGCAAAATAGGATGTTACCAAACCATTCTCGGTAGTAGTACCTTTTGCTTTGCGGGCTCCGGCTTCGAATATTTTAATCGCTTCGTCGAGATTATCAAAAAACTCAATCTTCTGAGCAGATTCTGTATAGTTATTCGCATACAAGATATAATCTACTTTATATCCTTTAGATATAACATCGTATGTTGCAGCAGGAATCGTAATGCGAGCATTTATTTTGTCAGGATTAGAATAGATGCCTCTCTCTAACTGCTGGAATGCATACATAGGGTCAAGGTCATCGATACGGACAAATGCTCCGATTTCGGTTCCATACCCCTTAATCGTACCATCTTCTTCTTTTTTGAGGTAACCCATATCATCAAATACGATACGCATATGACGTATATATTTCTCGTTAAGCGTACGGAAAGCTTCCAAACTTTCAGATTTTCCGGCACCACTATCTCCTATAATAACGATATTGGCTTCTGTACCATTCTTGAGCAATATGTTTACCATAGCTCCGTGTAACGGCAATCGGCCTTGCTCCATTTGCTTCACGTTATGAAGTGTAAGAAGCATTTTTTTCATATAGCCAAAATAGTCGATATCGTCGCAATGATTAGCGTAACCGATAAGAATATCATTTTTCTTATCCTTATAGTAGAAAGTACGTTTCTCTTCTATTCCATCAGGATATCCGAACACATATATTATATCCGGTTTTTTACCGATATATTCACTGGCTTTGGCTAGTTCAAAAAGGTTAGATAATGCAAATCCGTGAACCATATAATCCTTGTGGAAATAAACAAAGGTCAGCATATTCCCTACTTTAGCAGGAAATAAGAACCAGTCATCTTCATTCAGAATAATATTTTCTACCGGATTTGTTGTATGTTCTTGAAAAATGCCGTCGCGTGTGTTTCTTTTTGTATATGAAATAAACGGTGGTTTAAACATAACAGAAGTAATGAACGGAATAGAAGTCAACCCATTGTATTCTATTGGGCAGTTCCAAGTAATGTCACTAAGAGTTAACCCTGCATTTGCCCCCGCTGTAAGCTGGCGATACACAAGATGCTGATACCCCATTACAGTTTCCTGAATGCGGCGGTAAATGGAAAGTACCAACTCATTGAACAACTCGTTGGCATGTAAAAAACGCACACTTTGCAGCCCGCTGCTGATGGAATTGTTATGCACTATAGTATAACGTTCCATTCTACGCCAGAAGCCATAGAGAAGCTCTATAAGCTCTATAAATAAGTCTTTATCGTTAAAGAAGATAGCATACTTGTTATGTACGTTTTGCACCTCATCGGGATTACATACAGTAAGTAGCTTAAATGCTTCTATCAATGTTTTTTGAAATTCTTCGTCAGTCTTGAATTCTTTGATATAATAATCGTAGATAATGACATCATTCTTTTTCAATCTTTGTATAAAAGCTTCAATAACCCGATGAAAACCGTAACTATTTAATATTTTTTGCCTCGTGTCGCAAAACTTAAGAGTGAAGTTGATAATCGCCTTTCCTTCGCCTAAAGTAAACTCTTGTAACATGTTTAATTTTATTTATTATAGTTATTATTTCTATTCGGTTCGATATCGATTTGCAATCTCCTATCTCCATTTGTGACAGGAGATTGCAAACTTCAATACTTGATTTGAAAACATTCAAATTGCGTTGTTTTCCAACATCAAATTTAAGGAAACTTACCTATACAATTAAACGAATTAAAGACTAAATTTATAATAAATTGTAAATTAAAAATAAGTTTTTGCTATTACCTTGTATTGGTGTTGCTTATAAATACTTTATTTTTTGTCTTTTATGAATTTAGGATTAACATCAAAGGCAAAAAAGTAAGTATTTGTTTCGCTTAAACACTTAGGACAAAGGCAGTCACTATAGTTATCTTTTATATAATCGCGTACCCCTGAAACTAAAGAAACTCTACGGCAGCTACACAATTCTACACGGTCTTCTCTACAGCTGAAAGCGGCCGAACATCTTTGACATATCTTTTTCATTGTTGTAAGTTTTTATTGTTATTGAATATATAATAAGATCAGGGAGAAAGTTTATTTAAAATATACAACCTCATTTGCAGATACCGAAATATGACATTGCAAGAGATGATAGTATAAATACTTCAACCAAAATCAATTTTTTATAATCAGAGAAAAATCTCTTGAACTTTCTATCTTTTTTCGCGAAAGATGAAATTTATTTTTTGGCAGGTCTTCTGACTTACTTCCGTTTTATACGACCTTCCCGTTTATGAAAAACAGTGGCTTTGAGGATTTGTATAAACGTTTAGCGAAGCTTACAGCAGCGCGACTGTTCAGGATTTACACCTGATTCCCTTTTCATTATATATCCAAGACTTCGAATATATAACACCAATTATGGTAACAAAGATATAGAATTATAAATAAGAACAAATATAAATAAGGAAGTTTTTGCTGGTATAATGAATTACTATTTCATAAGAGTGTGTTCTGCAAGGAATAAGTTTCGAACTATAATTTGTGCTCAATCTTCTAAATCCCAATCATCAAAGAAAGAGTAATCTTCTGTAAACTGATCCAATTCACGACGATCTTTTTTTGTTGGTCGCCCTGTTCCTCTAGCTCTATCTACAAAACCGCTCACCTTAGACATTTCTAATATTTCAAGTTGAGATGCAGATGTCACATCTTTCATAAATTCAGGCACAAGCTTGGCTCCCATTCTGTTTTCCGAAAGGTTGAGGACTTCAAAGGAATAAGTAACCGGAGGACGGCGCACTTCTATCACATCGCCCACCTTAATTGATCGAGAGGGTTTTATAGTAACTCCTTTGATGGAGATACGTCCTTTTTTACATGCTTCTATTGCTATAGAACGAGTTTTGAAAAGACGAACAGCCCACAGCCATTTGTCTATACGTACTTCGTTTTTGGGTTCTTTCATAATAGAATCAGAATTTTGCCAATATGTCCGCAAACAAGACCGGCTTCACATCATTTATCAAAGTTATATATTAGATACGAAAGAATGCGTTTCTAACTTCTTTGGTTTTATTTATTATTGTATTGGTTCATGGTGTTGTTGATACCTGCCAGACAAAAGCTTTTGATTATTTCGCCACAGGTCTCCAGTTTCACAGGAAGCTCTTTTTCCTCTTCGTCACTGAAATTATCGAGCACATAGCCGACTTGACCTCCCCGAGAAAATTCGTTACCTATACCAAAGCGTAGGCGGGCATAATCTTGTGTTCCTAGGACAGATTGTATATTACCCAGTCCGTTATGTCCGGCACTACTACCTTTTCCTTTGAGGCGTAAAGACCCAAAAGGTAAAGCAAGATCATCTACAACTACTAAAAGATTCTCAATCGGTATCTTTTCTTGGTTTAGCCAATAACGAACAGCATTTCCGCTAAGATTCATAAAAGTAGATGGCTTTAGCAGAATAAGAGTACGTCCTTTGACCTTTAGTTCAGATACAAAGCCATAACGCCTGTCAGCAAAAACAATATTGGACGCTTTAGCTAAAGCGTCCAATACTCTGAATCCTATATTGTGGCGGGTATATTCGTATTCTCTACCAATATTACCGAGGCCGGCAATCAAGTATTTCATTCAATATATCCTATTATTAGCCGTTTTTAGCAGCAAGACCTCTTGCAGCACGAGTCAATTGAACGCGACAAACAACAGCATTTTTAGCATTTAACAGTTCAAGTCCTTCGAAGTGTAGTTCACCTACCTGGATAGATTTTCCAAGAGCAAGGCTTGTTACGTCAACGTGTACTTTCTCAGGGATCTTATCGTAAAGAGCTTTTACTTTAATCTTACGCAGGTCAAGTGAAAGTTTACCCCCTGCTTTTACACCTTCTGCTAGTCCGTCCAAAATAACAGGAACGTCCATTACAATCGGTTTGCCTTCAAATACATGAAGGAAGTCAAGGTGCAAGATAGCATCTGTTACCGGGTGTACCTGTACATCTTTCAATATAGCTTTATAGCTGTCTTTTCCTATTGTTAGGTTTACAAGGAAAATCTCAGGAGTATAAACGAGTTTGCGAACATCGCTGTTTGTAACAGTAAAAGCAATTGCTTCAGTTTGATCTCCACCATAAATTACAGCAGGGATTTTGTCTTCTTTACGAAATGCTTTTGTCGCTTTTTTGCCAAGATCTGTTCTGGCTTCTCCTTTTAATTCAAACGTTTTCATCTTTTAATTTTAAATTGTGTTACTCAAATTAAGGATTGCTTCCTTATTCCCATCACACGTACGGGCTTATAAAAGCGGTGCAAAGATAAATATTTTACATCTTTTTTCCTAATGTTTATGAAAGTAATATTTTGCAGAAGACTACAATGTGCAAATATTAAATGGAAAGAGCCCATTGAAAGTAACCTATCAGGCATATCACTATTGAGATAAAGACAAAAAGAGGCTGTACGCAACGAACAGCCTCTTCACAATATCATAGAAAAAAATTTATCCCTTCAAATAATTTACAATCCAGTCGCCTACTTGCGATGTAGAATAAGCTTTTCCTTCTTTCGATGCAATATCCTCAGTTACTACTCCTGCATCCATAGATGCATTAACAGCATCACGAATCAGCTTACCTTCTTCTTTCAGTTCAAATGCATATTCGAACATCATTGCTGCCGAAAGAATAGTGGCTAATGGATTTGCGATATTTTTGCCTGCTGCCTGAGGATATGAGCCATGTATCGGTTCAAACACAGATGTGTGAATACCAATAGATGCCGATGGCAACATACCTAACGATCCGGTAATCACAGAGGCCTCATCGGTAAGGATATCTCCAAACAAGTTTTCTGTAACAAGTACATCAAAACGCTTAGGCCATTGAATAATCTGCATAGCAGCATTGTCTACAAACATATATTCGGTTTCCACATCAGGATATTGTTTTTCAATTTCCTGAGCAACCTGTCTCCATAGACGAGAAGTAGCCAATACATTCGCTTTATCTACTACTGTCACTTTTTTGCGACGCATCTGAGCATATTTATATGAAAGATGAAGTATACGCTCTACTTCTTCACGAGTGTAAACGCAAGTATCATAAGCAGTATCTCCGTCTTCGCTACGTCCTTGTGGGCGACCAAAATACATACCTCCCGTTAATTCACGCACACACATAAAATCAGCACCGTCTACCAAATCGGAACGAAGGGGCGATTTATGTACTAGTGTGGGAAATGTACTTACAGGGCGAAGGTTAGCATACAATCCCAACTTTTTGCGCATAGCCAAAAGCCCTTGTTCGGGACGTACTTTTGCTGAAGGGTTGTTGTCATATTTAGGATCTCCGATTGCACCAAACAGCACAGCATCAGAAGCCATACACAATTCGTGCGTTCCATCAGGATATGGATTGCCTACCTGATCGATTGCCGAAGCTCCAACAATACCATATTCATAAGAAAGTTCGTGACCAAATTTTTCACAAACTACTTCTGTCACTCTCAATGCCTGTTCTATAATTTCAGGTCCTATTCCGTCTCCAGGGAGCACTGCAATGTTTAATTTCATCAATCTATATTTTAAAATTGTAATTATTTTTGAATCTGTCTACTCTTATATTTTCCTAAAAAAGTACCTGCGTAATTTCAAATCTATTAAAGATACGATAAAAGGAATAAAGAAAAGAGGCATATGAAACAGATATACTATCTTGTAGCAAGCATCTGGTATTGAAATATATGTCCCATAGCAACACATATTATTCCGATACATTTTGCTATATCAACCCATTCAACCCGCTCTCCTTTCATTTGCAGAAAAGTCATTTACAGATCTTCGATCATATTCAGCATCTTTTCGGTAGCCTTTACCGCTGCTTCTGTCTGGTCGGCATCAAGACCTCTTGTCTTGAAAGTCTTACCATTAAATTCCCACGTAATTACCGTTTGTACCAAAGCATCGGTACGCCCGCCGGGTGGTATATAAACAGCATAGTTCACTAACGTAGGGGTAGGCTTACCCAAACGTGAGTATATCTTATACAAAGCTTTCGAAAAAGCGTGATACTGTCCGTCCCCCGGTGCAGTCCACTCATGTTCCTGCCCATCAATTTCAACTTTTACCGTAGCTGTAGGACGTAAGCCCTTTGTCAATAAAAATGCAAACGACAATATCTTGATTTTTCTTTCCTTTTCGTTGTTTTTCAACACATCCGAAATGATATATGGGAGATCGTCTTGTGTAATAATTTCTTTTTTATCACCCAATTCTATCACTCGGTTTGTCACTTTAGTCATATCATCCTCATCGAGTTCAATGCCCAAAGCCTCAATATTCTTTCGGATATTAGACTTGCCAGACAATTTACCTAATGCGTATTCGCGAACACGACCAAAACGTTCCGGAAAGAGGTCGTTATAATACAAGTTATTCTTGTTATCACCATCAGCATGTATTCCGGCACACTGTGTGAAAACATTGTCTCCGACAATTGGCTGATTAGCGGAGATTACCTGTCCCGAGTAGGATTCTACTACACGGCTGACCCTATTTATATTTTCTTCTTTTATTGAAGTTTTTAATTTCAATTGGTCGTGAAAAACTGCAATCACACTGGCAAGGGAAGCATTTCCTGCTCGTTCTCCCAGTCCATTCATCGTCAGGTGCACGCCTCTCACTCCCACTTCTGCTGCCACCATTGTGTTCGCCACAGCAAGATCATAGTCGTTGTGAGCATGAAAGTCAAAATGAAGATCTCTGTAACGGTTTATCATCCGCCGACAACAGCGCCATACACTATGTGGATTCAATACCCCTAAGGTATCGGGAAGCATAAATCGCTTTATCGGCAAATCCTTCATCCCATCCATCATGTAATAGACGTAATCTTCGGATTTCACAATTCCGTTAGACCAATCTTCGAGATACACATTGACTGTGATACCCAACTTTTGAGCCAATTCCACTTCAGCCTTAATATCATCAAGATGCTGTTCGGGTGTTTTGCGCAGCTGTTCGGTCACATGCTTATACGAACCTTTTGTCAGCAGGTTTATAGTTTTACATCCTGTGTCTTTTATCCAATTGAGCGAAGCTCCCTTATCTATAAATCCTAATATCTCAATATTATCTATATATCCTGCGGATTTAGCCCAATTAGCGATTTTTTTTACAGTTTCAAACTCACCATTCGAAACACGTGCCGATGCTACCTCGATACGATTTACGCCGAGATCAACCAGCAACAAGTGAGCTATACTCATCTTCTCCTGAGCCGAGAACGAAACACTCGATGTTTGTTCGCCGTCTCTCAGGGTTGTGTCCATTATTTCTATCATGGTAATCTTTAATTTTCTTAATTACTTAATATCAAACCGCACTTGCAAGACACCAACCGCACTGTCGGCTTTTGGCGTTACATTCAATCTGATACTTTCTACAACAAAAGAATCTCCATCAGAATGCACAAGATTAAATTGATCTTTGAGCAAACTATATGAATCGGTACTGTATAATGGGAATGGCTTCCAAGAACCACTATCATCTTTATACTCCAAGTTCCAAACATCCGGCAAACGAACTCCGCCATTGTCGTCATACCAATAAACCGAAAAGGCTTTTATATCAGTAGGCTTCTCGAAGGTGAAATCGATGCTTTGCTTTTCCCCCTTTTTGTTCCAAGAAGTCCATCGATTGACTTCTGTATCCTTAGAATTCTTCGGATGCTTTCCGTCAACAATAGAGAATACATTTTCGCCTTCGTTTGTATAAGTCGCTTTTATATCTTTTATCGCTACAGGAAGAATCGCAACGCTTTCACGCACTTTCTTTTCATTCTCAGCAAACCAAATATTCATTGTCGAAACTCCTCGATTGTTCCATGCATAATATGGAATAAGATTCAGTGAAGCCTGATGAATATTACCTTTTACATCTATATAGTCTGCCGAAACATTTTTTATTAGGTCTATCCCCTTCAATATTCCTGTATCATCTCTCTGTACCTTAGCATCTGTTGATACTTTAGTCAGATAATACCTGTTCACATCTTCAGTATTATCAATACCCTCTGCACAATATACTAACGGACCTCTGGAGATAGCTACCCTGTCATTGTCTGCTTTCACTTCCTTTATAGCATGTGAATAACGAACAGGCATAGGTAGTTTAAGCTCTACTTTATCTCCTTTCTTCCATTTTCTGAAGATAGAAACAAAACCTTTGTCAAGAGAAACTTCACCTTTCTTAAAAGATAAATTTCCGACCTTCTTATCGTTTATATATAGTTCCCACGCTTTCGAATTACTATCAATATAGCTATACAATTTACCCGGTACAAACTGAGAACCGACCCACGTAGGGATTCGCATTTTTATTGAAAACGTCTGATCATTCTTTTCGGGGTTTACAGTTAATACGATACTTTCATCGAACGGATAATTCGTTTTTTGCTCTAGTGCCACTTTTCCGGATGTAAGAGCAAAGTTTACTTTACTTCCGGTGTAGAAAGAACAATAAATTTCATTATCGGTATGCGCATACATCAAACCCGAAATTTGAGGAATAAGCCTCGCTAAATTTGTAGGGCAACAAGCAGTTCCAAACCAATATGAACGATCAACTTTACCATCCGAGGCAAGAGGATTAACATAGAAAAATTTGTTTCCCTCAAGATTTACTCCCGCTAGAACATTGTTCAAGAGTGACACTTCGGCAACATCCATGTATTTACCGTCTTTTTCGAGAAGAAACATACGATGGTTAAAGAATACATTGCCTACAGCGGCACACGTTTCATTATATGCTTCCTTATTTGGCAATTCATATTCAGGACCAAAGCCTTCGATACCATGTATAGCCCCCAGCCCACCTGTGATATGCATCCGTGTGTCCACAATATTGCCCCAGATCTTATCCAAAGCAGGCGAAAGAGTTGTATCCCCCGTCAATGTACCTACATCAGACATACCCGAATAAAGATAAACCGCACGCACGGCATGTCCTACTGCTTTATCCTGCTCACGTACAGGCGCATGCTGCTGTGCATATTCGGGCGACATGGTTCCTTTACCATCGGGCACATAGGTTACACCTCGTATATCGATAAACTTTTTCGCCATATTGAGATATAGCGGATCTCCAGTCACACGATAAAGCTTCACCAATGCGATTTCTATTTCTTCATGTCCGGGAGCTTGATTTACAGGCTTACCACCATTGTAATTCGAATCCCCTTCAAAGAAGACTTTATTTATATGCTTAGCACTCTTAGTCGCAATATCCAGCAGGTTCTTTTTGCCGGTAGCCTGATAATATGCAGCCGCAGCCTCGTATAGATGCCCCATGTTGTACAATTCATGGCTGTGCACTACCCACGAATAGGGCTTATCGCCCATTCCTGCCCCACCCCACAATGGTGCGGTCTTATAAGACCCCGTAATATGAGGAGGGTACAAATAGCCGTCGGGTTGCTGAGCCTGAGCTATAATATCTGCAATATCATCTATCTGCTTTTCTAATTTTGGATCACGCTCCATCTTTAACAGATAGGCCGCACCTTCGATAACCTTAAACAAGTCGGAAGTGCTGAATCTGCTATCAGATGGTAAAGGCCCTTCGATCCCTTTCAGATAATTCCCTGTGCGCCGAAGATCTTCTACGGCAATTTCTGTCCGTTCGAATGCCACAGGAACCAATACTTCTTTTTGGATCCTCATCCTATTGTTCCAGAAATTATCAGTAAGAGTCACTTGCTCAAACGATACAGGAGTTAAGATATTCTGAGAATAAATATTCACAGAAGCCATAATAAAAATGAATATATAAATACCTTTTTTCATTTGGGGATATATCTCTTCTTATTCAGAACCATTTAGCATCTCAACAATGATGACAGGCATAATCTAATAGCAGATAGCTGCTTACTAGATTATTATAAAATTACAAAGGACGTTCCGTTTCGTACTTTTCTGTCAATTCTTTTTTAGATAACAGATAGTCGATATCATCAAGTCCCTTCAATAAACATTCTTTCTTGTAAGGGTTGATTTCAAAACTTTCTGTTTTCCCCGTAACATTGTTTGTTATGGTTTGTTCTTCCAGATTGATTGTCAATGTGGCTTTTGGATCAGCATTTACACAAGCAAATATTTCGGAAAGAAACTCAGGTGTAACCACAACGGGAAGTACTCCATTGTTTAGTGAATTGTTTCTAAAAATATCCGCAAAGAAGCTTGAAACAACAGCTTTGAATCCATATCCGGCAACAGCCCACGCTGCATGCTCGCGACTGGAACCGCTACCGAAATTCTTTCCGGCAACAAGTATCTCTCCGCTATATGTAGGATTGTTGAGCACAAAATCGGCTTTGGGACTTCCGTCTTTATTGTAACGCCAATCGGCAAAAAGATTATCACCAAAACCTTCTTTATCTGTCGCCTTCAAAAAGCGAGCCGGTATAATTTGGTCTGTATCCACATTCTCAATAGGAAGTGGAACGTATGTTGATGTAAGTGTTTGAAATTTTTCCATAATATAAATCAATGTGCCAATATGATAATGTGCCGATATGCCAATTATCTCGATTTGGCGGTGTTTATTATTTTGTTAATTATCTTCTGTAAATGAAACAATATCCAAAGTAAACCTGAAAGATAAATCTATTATCACATTCCCAGTTTCTTTCATTGGCATATTGGCATATTAGAAAATTAGTCTTATTAAAGATTTCTAGGGTCTGTAATTTTTCCTGTCACAGCAGCAGCAGCAGCCACAAGTGGACCGGCAAGAATAGTACGAGCACCCGGACCCTGACGCCCTTCAAAGTTACGATTTGATGTAGACACCGCATATTTACCGGCAGGCACCTTATCATCGTTCATCGCAAGACATGCCGAACAACCCGGTTGGCGAAGTTCAAAGCCTGCCTCTTTAAGAATATCATACAGTCCTTCATCTTTGATCTGTTGTTCTACTTTCCAACTTCCCGGAACTAACCAAGCGATTACATTATCAGCCTTTTTCTTCCCTTTTACAAAGTTTGCAAACACACGGAAATCTTCGATACGTCCATTGGTACAACTACCAAGAAATACATAATCTATTGATTTGCCTTCTACCTTTTCTCCGGGTTTGAATCCCATATAATCCATAGACTTCTGGAAAGAAATACGTCCGGCCTCATCTATTTCATCCAATGTAGGGATCGATTCATCAATACCCATACCCATACCCGGATTAGTTCCGTAAGTAATCATCGGCTTGATATCTGCGGCATCGAATGTAAATTCTTTATCAAATTTCGCACCTTCGTCAGTCTTTAATGTTTTCCAATATGCTAATGCCTTATCCCACTCTTCTCCTTTAGGTGCAAATTCACGACCTTTCACATAAGAGAAAGTAGTCTCATCGGGAGCAACCAATCCTCCACGAGCACCCATCTCGATACTTAGGTTACATAGTGTCATACGCTCTTCCATAGACATGTTGCGAATAGCCTCACCCGCATACTCTACGAAATAACCGGTAGCACCGCCGGTAGTCAACTTAGAGATCATATATAGAGCTAAATCTTTAGCCGAAACACCTTCACCCAATTTTCCATTAAATGTGATGCGCATTGTCTTCGGACGTGTCTGAAGAATACACTGCGTAGCCAAAACCATTTCTACTTCGCTAGTACCAATACCAAATGCAATAGCACCAAAAGCACCATGTGTAGAAGTATGGCTATCTCCGCACACAATAGTCATTCCGGGTTGAGTAAATCCGTTTTCCGGCCCTATAATGTGTACTACTCCATTTTTTTGATGTCCCAAAGGATAAAACAACTGAATGCCAAAATCCTGTGCATTTTTAGACAATGTATCCAACTGATTTCTCGAAATCGGATCTTTTACAGGCTGATCCTGATTGATAGTCGGCGTATTATGGTCGGCCGTTATCGTTGTTTTTTCGGGACGGTAGACTTTCAGCCCCCTCGCCCTAAGTCCATTAAATGCCTGAGGACTTGTAACCTCATGACAAAAATGGCGATCTATATACAATTGTGTGGGGCCATTTTCAACGGATGACACCACATGTGCATCCCAGATTTTGTCGAATAGAGTTTTCATTTTTCAAGTTTATTTTTGTTGATTCAACTTTTGAATAATTTTTCGTTCCAAGTTTTGTCCCGGAACTTCAATAAATTTATGAGTAAAGACCGAGCATATATAGCCCGATGTGAATATATACAAATATGCTAATATAAAGTAAAATGTTGCAGATCTATCTAAAAAGTCATAATTTATAGCAATATAACAATAGATAAGAGTTATTAGAACTAAATAAGACAATGTCCTTGGTCGACGGAAGTATTCGTTAGAAGTAAATTTACGACATAATGGAACGACTCCCTTCTGAAAAGGAATATGAACCAGAATAACCATCAATATAGCCATTCCGCGAAGGCTGTCAATATATTCATATTTTTTAGTTTCCATTTATTGCTTTAGTATGAGAAATAGGATCGAAAGACAATTTTTTAATTAGTCTCTTACCTAGATTTTGCCCCGGCACTTCAATTAGCCTATATGTTATACTGGATATAGCAAAAGCCACCCCCGCAACAACAATATACATCAATAGAAAATTAAGAAGCGATGTTGTAAAATCAGTAACCTCTATAATTCGGTAAAAACCAAATCTATTAAAAAGATACACAACGGCAAAATGCAAAAGATACATGCTGAAACTTACTTTTCCGACCTCTGCCAGAAAGCGATTAGAGAATAGCTTGAAGCTATATCTAGCCTGAATAATGAGTAATAATACAAACACAAGACTAAACATAATATGCTTCGGAACTGATATATAACAAAATACAATCATCATTCCCAAGAGGTACACCCATGTAAAAGGTTTTATTTCATGTTGTTCTCTATTTAAAAAGAAATAAGCTAATATCCCTAATGGGAATACCGGCAGTTGAACAAAGAAATTATATTCATGGAAATATGGATATATTGTATTCGCCTTGATGAAAGGATCAATAATCAACGCTAATGTCAAAGTAGACAGAAACAATAGTAGAGCAGCATTTACTGTTTTTATTTTACTGCATATAAACGGTAGCATAAAGTAAAACAAAAACTCCACCGATACCGACCATCCTCCAGGCACATAATTATTGGTATGCTCAGGGATAAGTGCATTGGTAAAGAAAATGTTACTCAACATAGACCGAATTGGTATTGCCGAAAAATCAGGATTTACAAAATTGAATTGTAGGTACTTATCCAGTGTAAAATAAATAATAGCTATATAATACATAGGTGCTATCCTGAAAAAACGACGAATAAAGAAATTCCGGTTTTTGTGTGGCTCATCCAGCCTATTGTAATGCGACATAGTCAATGTATATGCACTTACAATAAGGAATAGCTGTACGCCATATGCTCCATTCCCTATTATCGACAACAACAAGCTATCTTTCGGAAAATAATCTATCATGTTATCCAAAACTATACCAACATGAACAAGTACAACCAAAAGAATCGCTATTCCTCTCAAGCTGTCTATATATTGGTATTTTTGGGGCTCCATCTATTTTGACTTTGTCTGTATCTTTTTTACTTTACAAATTTGTTTACTGCATTTATAAACGCCTCCGCCGAAGCGGTTACAATATCAGTATTTGCAGAAAAGCCGTAATAGTTTACTCCTTCGTGTTCTACCTGCATATGTACCTTTCCAATATCATCGCTACCTCTGTTTATTGCCTGAATCAAAAATTCTTCAATAACCATCTGACGTCGTATGATTTGCTTGATCGCTTTTATGGCAGCATCTACTGGCCCATTACCGGAAGCCGAGGCTTCAAATTTTTCGCCAGCAATATCAAGTCCTACATTCGCCACATTACGTATTCCTAGCCCTGATATCACCTGTAGATAATCCAACTTGATACGATGCATTTTATCTGTTTCTCTACCTGCTAAGATCAGGATATCCTCATCGGTAATATCTTTCTTCCTATCTGCCAAGTCAAGAAAACGTTGATAATATTCTGCTAATGTATCATCATCGACTTCTATGCCAAGCAAATTTAGTCTATTTTTCAATGCGGCACGCCCACTTCTGGCAGTTAAAACGATGGCGTTATCATCAATACCGACGTCTTTAGGGTCGATAATTTCATAAGTAGAAAGATGTTTCAGAACTCCATCCTGATGAATACCCGATGAATGAGCAAAGGCATTACGCCCTACCACAGCCTTGTTTGGCTGAACAGGCATATTCATCAGATTAGAAACCAAGCGACTGGTTGGATATATCTTTTGCGTATTGATATTTGTTTCAATTTTCAACTCTTTATGACTATGAATAGCCATAACAACCTCTTCCAAAGACGTATTACCGGCACGCTCACCAATACCGTTTATTGTCACTTCCACCTGACGGGCTCCATTTAAGACACCCATTATAGAGTTTGCCGTAGCCATACCCAAGTCTTGATGACAGTGTGTAGAAAGAATAGCATTCTTCATATCCACATGATCAATCAGATATTTTATCTTAGCGCCATACTCCGTGGGCAAACAGTACCCTGTAGTATCAGGAATGTTTACGACAGTAGCTCCGGCATTAATTACGGCTTGTACCACGCGCGCAAGATAAGCATTGTCGGTACGACCCGCATCTTCGGCATAAAATTCAACGTCTTCTACAAAACGCTTCGCATATTTGACAGCAGCAGCAGCTCTTTCTATAATTTCGTCTTGTGTCGAATTAAATTTATGCTTAATATGATATTCCGAAGTTCCAATACCTGTATGTATACGTTTTTTCTTGGCATACTTTAAGGCTTCGGCAGCTACTTCTATATCTTTTTCCACAGCACGTGTAAGAGCACAGATTGTAGGCCAAGTAACAGCCTTGGATATTTCAACCACCGAGTTGAAATCTACAGGACTAGAAACAGGAAAACCAGCTTCGATTACATCAACACCGAGCATTTCGAGGGCTTTGGCTACTTCAATTTTCTCGATTGTGTTCAACTGGCAACCCGGAACTTGCTCTCCGTCTCTCAATGTGGTGTCAAAAATAAATAACTTGTCCATAACTGTTTTTAATTAAATCCTGATATTCTACATAAAAAAAAGCCTTTCTCATCTACTTTACAGTGAGAAAGGCTCTAGTTTTTTCTTTATCGTTTATACTACATAGCAATGCTCACTCTAAATTTCTCCAGAGCAGAATGAGTGAACTAATAATAATACTATGTAAATTCATATTCAATATTTACTTTATTGGCTGACAAAGTTATTTTATTTTTTCAGAAAAACAAATAAAAAGTTTTATTTTTTGATTTTGTTATGACATTTACACATTATAGGTAATTAAATCGATAAAACGTATCTTTGCACATATTTTACTAAATAAAATCATGATCACCACTTTTAACGAATATCTAAGCAAACATAATTATTCAGAATTTGATCTCAAAGCAGTCCTTTTCGATATGGACGGAGTTCTGTACGACTCCATGAAATGGCATGCCAAATCATGGAAAGAAACAATGGACGAATTTGATATACCAAGTACACCCGAAGAATTCTACCTATACGAAGGAATGGTGGGTAGCCATACAATAAACCACCTGATGAAAAGGGAAAAAGGAAGAGAAGCTACCGAAAAAGAAGTAAATGCAATATATAAGCGTAAGACCGAACTGTTTTCGGAATACAATGACGGAAGCCTGATTCCATACGCTTACGACTTCGTTAAAAAAGTACATGACGGGGGTTTGATCTGTGCCGTGGTTACAGGATCGGGACAACCGACCCTGATAGATAAACTGGAACACAATTTCCCGGGATTATTTAAGAAAGAACGAATGGTAACAGCCTTTGATGTGAAACATGGCAAGCCGCACCCCGAGCCTTATCTGATGGGGCTGGAAAAAGCCGGACACCTGAAACCAAACGAAGCGATCGTTGTAGAAAATGCACCGAGAGGAGTAGAAGCAGCGGTTGCCGCAGGCATCTTTACGATTGCTGTAAACACAGGACCAATGCCTGACAAAATATTAGCCGATGCGGGTGCAAACATCGTACTACCATCGATGAAAGCTCTATATGAAAAATGGAATGAGTTATACAAACTAATAAAATCATAAAAGAAATAAGGGGACAAAAGAGCTGATAATACAACAAAATGACATTATTTACGTTTTTTAATTAGCGGTTCATTTTTTTTCTATCTTTGTGAATCGATATGTATTGTATACAGTAGGAAAGGAAATGGGTAAATTATATGTTATACCTACCCCAGTAGGTAATTTAGAAGATATGACTTTCAGGGCAGTCAGACTATTAAAAGAAGTGTCTCTTATACTGGCTGAGGATACCCGAACAACAGGTATTTTGTTGAAGCATTTCGAGATACAAAACAAAATGCAATCGTATCACAAATTTAATGAACATAAGGCTGTAGCTCATATCGTAGAACGTATAAATACAGGCGAAGATATGGCACTGGTCTCAGACGCGGGTACTCCGGGAATTTCTGATCCGGGATTTTTGATTGTCAGAGAATGTGTTGCTGCGGGTATTGATATAGAGTGTTTGCCTGGTGCAACGGCTTTTGTTCCGGCTCTTGTCGCATCGGGTATTCCTTGCGACAGATTCTGTTTCGAGGGCTTTTTACCTCAGAAAAAAGGGAGAATGACCCGCTTGAAGGTATTGGCCGAAGAAACAAGGACTATTGTATTATACGAATCTCCGCATAGGGTATTAAAAACGTTAACACAATTAGCAGAATATATGGGGGAAGAACGATATGTGGCAACGTGTCGCGAAATCTCCAAAAGATATGAAGAAGTCTTAAGAGGCAGCCTCAAAGACTTAATATTACACTATACAATGAACGAACCCAGAGGAGAATTTGTTATAGTGCTTGCAGGTAAAGAAGAATAAATTTTTAAACTATAATAGAAAAAGAAATCTAACAACTTAAATATTAGTTTATGAAAAAATTAGTAGTTGGATGTCTATGCTTATTAGCATTAGCATCATGTAACGTAAAAAATTCGGATGAATATAAAGCTTTACAGGCTCAACGCGACTCTCTTCTTCAAGTTACGAGCAAAAGTAATAGCGAATTGGAGGAAATGAATACTTTGATTAACGATGTAGAAGAAAATTTCAGACAAATAAGAGAAGCTGAAAAATTCCTATCTATCGAATCCAAGTCTAAAGGGGAAATGTCGAATGATACAAAAACACGTATCAAAGACAATTTTGAAATGATCAATGAAATATTGAAAAAGAACAAAACTGATATTGACAAACTAAATAAAAGGCTAAAAAGCAATTCGGGACAAATGTCAGGCTTGAAAGCAACTATCGAACGTTTGAATTCGGAGTTAGTAGAAAGAGCTAACACTATTTCGGAACTTCAAAAATCATTATCAGCACGTGACGAGCAAATAGCTTTATTGCAAACAGATGTACAATCATTAACTTCAAATGTAGAAACATTATCGTCTCAGACTGCGGAACAAGCATCTAAGATTAAAGAACAAGACAAGGAGTTGAATACTGCTTATTATATGTTCGGCACAAGCAAAGAGCTTAAAGAAGCTAAAATTGTTTCGGGCGGATTCCTTGCTTCTCCTAAGATTTTGAAAGAAAGCATCGAGAAGAGTAAGTTCATAAGAATTGATATCCGTGACACTCACAGTATTCCTGTTTATGACAAGAAAGCTAAACTCTTGTCAGATCACCCTAAAGACAGTTATACTTTAGACAAAGATGCAAAAGGAACTATAGTTATCAAAATTACAGACTATAAGAGATTCTGGAGTTTAACTAAATTCTTAATCATCGAAGTAGGTTGATAATAACAACGATATAATATCAAGAAGCGCTATCTTTTACAGATAGCGCTTTTTTTGTAGCGATACTACAGGTCTTAATTAACTTAAATAAATATACTTTTTCTTAATATTCTGTCAGAATTATAGTATATATTTGAATAACAAATACGAAAATCTCTTAATGCTAATTCTATGAAATCTATTTTATTCAAAATTACTAGAGGTATACTTATCGGTATAGCTTCTCTCTTTGCACATCATTGTATTTTAGCAAATCAAGAAAATAGATTTGGGGATTACTCAAATATAGTCACAGACGAAGATACAATCCCTTTAAAAACATATCTACAAAAAGGAATTGAATATTGTCAACAAGACAGCATCGAACATGCTATGCAGGTTTTTGAAATGATACTCAAGAAAGATTCCACTTATATTGACGCTTATGAGGTTAGAGCGAGCGCTTATTTCGTATCATCAGAGTATGATCTTGCAATGGCCGACCTCGAGAAAGCATTACAAATAGAACCCGAAAACGGATTTGTATATTCTCTAAGAGGGAGTTTTTATTACGAACTTGAGAATTATGACCAAGCATTAAGCGATCTGACACAAGCTATCAACCTGGATTCTACTCTTATCGATGCTTATCTGAACAGAGGAAGCATATATGAAATACAGGAAGAACCTACACTTGCCTTGGAAGATTATAATAAGGCAATAAAGCTTGAATCTAACCTTGCTGACCCTTTTTACAAGAGAGGAAGCATGTATTATAGTGAAAAAATATATGACAAAGCTCTGGCTGATTACAATAAAGCCATTGAGATAGATTCAACTTATGTAAATGCTTATAACAGAAGAGCTGGTATATTTCAGAATATTGAAAAGTATCAGGATGCAATTAGAGATTATACCAAAGTGATTGAACTGTCTCCTAACTATTCTTTAGCCTATCTCAACAGAGGAATATGCTATTATGAGATAAACGAACTAGAGAAGTCTACTGCTGATTATACAAAAACAATAGAACTAGATCCTGAGAATGACATTGCTTATTATAATAGAGGATATATCTACATGGAAACGGAGCAATTAGACAAAGCGATAGAAGACTTGACGATGTCGATAAATCTGGACTCTACATATTCCTCAACATATTACAGAAGAGGATCATCTTATTACGATCTTGGAGACTACAACAAAGCTATAAGAGATTACAGTAAAGCGATAGAACTAAATCCAATGGATGCTACCTCATACAACGACAGAGCTAATGCATTCTATATATTAGATGACTATGATAAAGCCATTGAAGGATATACAAAAGCTATCGATATTGATTCTACATTTTTGAAGGCTTACAACAACAGGGCTGAGGTATATAAAAGCATAAAAAAATATGATAAAGCTATTGAAGATTATAATAAAGCGACAAAAATAGCCCCTCTTGAAAAAAAGGCATTTATGGAACGTGGAACAATCTTACTTAATACGGGAGAATATATTTCAGCGATAAATGATTTCGATCAAGTAATAAGCATAGACTCTTTAGATGATGTTGCACATTATAACAGAGCTTATGCTAATCTAAAATTAGGCAACTATCAAGAAGCTGTTGATGGCTTTACGCAATCTATAAACTTCGACCCAAACTATGAACTTAGTTACAGAAACAGAGCTGATGCCCTTCTCATGTTAAAAAAATATGAAGCCACCTTAGAGGATTATAACAAAGTGATAGAAATAAACCCCACCGACACAAAAGTATACAATTATAGAGGAGCTATTTTCGATATTTTGAATCAACCGGAGAAAGCATTAGCAGATTACAATAAAGTGCTGGAGCTAGATTCAACCTACGTAGATGGATATTTCAACCGTGGTGTTTTATATGCAAGTATCAACGAAAATCAAAAGGCTTTAGACGATTATACAAAAGCCATTGAAATTGACAGCCTGTATCTTAAAGCTTATTTAAACAGAGGAGTTATTTACTTTAGTAAAATAGGCAATATACCCGAAGCGATAAAAAACTATAGTAAAGTAATCGAAATTGACCCTACATATTCTCTGGCATTCCATAATAGAGCATTAGTATATTATCAGAGCACCAAATATTCGGAAGCAATGGAAGACTTCTCCAAAGCCATAGAATTTAACAATCAGAATGCCAAGACTTATTATTTCAGAGGAAATGCATATAGCTATGCATATAAAGATTTTGATAGAGCTCTGAACGATTACAACAAAGCAATCGAACTAAATCCGGAATATATAGACGCATATCTTGAGAGAGGAAATGTTTTCTACCATGTTGGAAAATACGATATGTCCTTACTAGATTATAAAAAATTAATTGAACTAAACCCTAATTCTAGTATTGCCTATTATAACATAGGTATTATAGAACAAAACATTAATAGTAACATCCCTTTAGCTATTGAAAACTATACTAAAAGCATCGAATTAGTCCCCAACTACAACGCTTATCTGATGAGAGGGCTTATATATGCTTCGCAAGAAAACTATGAAGCTGCAATAAACGACTATAGCCAGGCTATAAAAATACAGCCTAATAAAGCCGCTACATACAACAACAGAGGACTTATATATATCAAGCTTAAAGATGATGCGAATGCATTTCCTGACCTCAATAAAGCAATTGAGCTTGATTCAACTCTGGTAGAAGCCTACTTGAACCGAGGTATATATTATGAAAACAGAATTGTATACGGACAAGCCATCGCTAATTATAGTAAATGCATCGAACTAAATCCCGAATATATTAATGCCTATATAAAAAGAGGAAATCTATACTCTACATTGGGTAAATACCAAGAAGCCTATGAGGACTTTAACAAAGTAGTAGGACTAAACCCTAATAGTGTTTTAGGATATTTATGTAGAGGAGCTATGTTACAAACATTAGGAAGGTTTGAAGAGGCTCTGTCTGACTACAACAAAGTACTGTCTCTTGACCCTGAAGATAAGGCCGGATTCTCTGAAAAAACAAAAGAACTTATCAAAAGCTTAGAAGAGTTAGAAGAAGGATAGCAACCGATTATTCAACAAATTCAAAATCCAACACACTTTTTTCTATTATATTATTACTCAGAAGTGAAATACTCTCTAAATTTTGATAGAAAATAAATATTACTGTTATTTTTGTAACTTTGCATTATAAATGCATATCCTTTTGTTATGTAAAAATAACGGAGCTTCTCGTATCACTATCGATAAGGGAGTTTTGCTTCGTTTAACATAACAAAACAACAGCTTATTTTATCAATCACTTATACTTAGCGACAATGCCAGTAAATATCCCCAATAATCTTCCGGCTATAGAGATTCTGAAAAAAGAGAATATATTTGTTATGAGTCAATTAAGGGCTGACGAACAAGACATCCGTCCCTTGAGAGTACTCATACTAAATCTCATGCCGATAAAGATTATGACCGAAACGGATCTGATCAGATTATTGTCGAACAATCCGTTACAAGTAGAAGTTGACTTCTTGATGCTCGAAACACATGTATCAAAAAATACATCGGAAGAACATTTGCAGATGTTTTATAAAAGTTTTAGCGACGTAAAAGATGACTTCTATGACGGGATGATTATTACCGGAGCCCCGGTAGAACTCTACGAATTTAAAGAAGTTACATACTGGTCCGAGATATCTGCAATATTCGACTGGGCACGTACGCATGTTACATCTACACTCTATATTTGCTGGGCGGCTCAGGCGGCCATGTATCACTTTTATGGCATAAATAAATACATTCTTCCTGAAAAAATGTTCGGGGTATTCAAGCATGTAGTACATGACAAGAAGTTTCCACTATTCAGAGGCTTTGATGACGAATTCTACATTCCACACAGTCGCCATACTACGGTAAGAAGAGATGAGATACTAAATAGTGGCGGACTTAAAATATTGTCCGAGTCTGATGATTCGGGAGTAGGCATCGTTATGTCGCGCGGAGGACGTGAGTTCTATCTGACAGGTCATTCAGAATATGCTCCTTACACGTTGAATAACGAGTACGTAAGAGATGCAGAGAAAGGACTACCAATAAAAATTCCAAGCAATTATTACAAAAACGACAATCCGGCAAATCCTCCCGTAGTACGTTGGTCGGGACATGGAAATTTATTATTTAATAATTGGCTTAACTACTTCGTGTATCAAGAAACTCCATACGATAAAACTCAAATCAAAAATATGGGAGATCTTGATTTGATGAATGAAAAATAAAAAGGCATATCCTCTTTGTAAATTTATCTATATATAAGAAAGTTCCAACAACAAAAAGGTAACAATAAAAAACGTGTTACTTTTGTTACTTTTTATTCAGAAACATAAAAGAAGACAATCTCTTGCTTAAAGTACGAAAAATAGAATTACTTGCGCCTGCCAAGAACCTTGAATGTGGTATCGAGGCAATCAATCATGGAGCGGATGCAGTATATATAGGTGCGCCAAAGTTCAGTGCACGGGCTGCTGCCGGCAATACACTCGATGACATTAAGGCTCTGGCTGAATATGCACATTTGTACAATGCGAAGGTATATGTAGCTCTCAACACAATACTGAATGACAATGAACTGAGGGAAACAGAAGCACTGATATGGCAGCTATACAATAATGCCCGGGTAGATGCTTTGATCATTCAAGATATGGGCATTACGATGCTTAACCTCCCTCCTATTGCCCTACATGCAAGTACACAGATGGATAACCGAGGGGCTGACAAAGTAAAGTTTCTAGAAAAGGCAGGTTTTCAACAAATAGTACTACCTCGTGAGTTGACAATAGACGAAATACACGATATAGCAGTACAAGTGAACACACCTCTCGAAGTATTTGTACATGGAGCATTATGTGTATGCTATAGCGGTCAGTGTTACCTCAGTCAGGCTTTATCGGGACGAAGTGCGAATAAAGGAGCATGCGCCCAATATTGTCGCCTACCTTATACTTTGAGTGATGCCGAAGGAGAAGAGATCATGGAAAAAAAGCATTTTCTGTCGATGAAAGATCTCAATTTATCGGAGAACTTGGAAGAGCTGCTTGAAGCCGGAGTGAGTTCTTTAAAAATAGAGGGGCGACTAAAAGATATTTCGTATGTAAAGAATGTTGTTGCTTATTATCGTACCAAACTCGACCATATTATAGAAAGGCACCCGGAATATATAAGATCATCGTCGGGAAAATCAAGTTATACATTTGAGCCAAATCTTGAGAAGAGTTTTAACAGAGGCTTTACAAAGTATTTCTTGCACGAACGCACAAATAATATGTGGTCGCTGGACTCTCCAAAGTCTGTAGGTGAACCGATTGGCAAAATCACTGAGGTTACAACAAAATATATCAAGATAAATAGTACCAAAAAGTTGCATAACGGAGACGGACTTTGTTTTTTCAACAATAAGAAAGAACTCGAAGGTATTAATGTAAACCGTGTAGAAGGAGATACCATATATCCGGCAACTATTCCCGAACTAAAAAAGGGAACTTATGTGTATAGAAACTATGATCATGAGTTTGAGAAATTATTATCAAAAAAGTCTGCCGACCGTAAAATAGAGATATCAATAATCTTAAAAGAAACAACATTTGGCTTTTCTCTTGAAATTAGAGATGAGGATGATAATCATGCAATTATCAATTTTGAACAAGAAAAGCAACCTGCTCAAAAAGATCAAACTGAAAGTATACGGAACAACCTAAGCAAAACAGGTAATACAATATTTAAGGTGAACGATGTAATATTTGACTTCGAAAACAGTTGGTTTATTCCTGCCTCTGTTCTATCGGAGTGGAGAAGGCAACTCATAGACAAGCTACTATCTGTTCGAAAGATTAGATATCGTCAAGATATCGTTCCTCATAAACAGACCTCTCATGTCTTTCCTATTTCCAATATTACATATCTCGGAAATGTGATGAATGAGAAGAGTAAGCAGTTTTATGTTCAGCATCAGTCTGCGGTAACACAGCCTGCATTTGAGAAGCAAGTACAGAATGATGTTCCTTTAATGTTTACCCGTCATTGCATCAAACAGTCATTAGGCTGGTGTCCTAAAGAAGGCAATGAAAAACATCCTTATAAAGAACCTTTTTATTTGGTGTACAACAATACAAGGCTGAGACTTTTTTTTGATTGTAAAAATTGCGAAATGAAGGTATTCAATGACTCCATTAATTAATATTTTATCTATCTTTAGCCCCCATAAACGTGGAACTCTATGTTAAGAAAAATATTCAGGTATACATGGCCACCGGCAATAGTTGCCATTATTATATTTTATTTATGTTGCCTTATCGCTCCAAAAGATGTTCCCGATATCGATTTTTGTCTTTTTATCCCCACAGATAAGATTGTTCATTTTTTGATGTATTTTGGGCTGGCCGGAGTAGCTTCTTTTAATTATATCTATGATAAGCGAGGTAAAATTATTATACTAAAGCTTATCCTTTTTGCACTATTGGTTCCTATTATATATGGAGGCCTGATTGAGATACTTCAAAGTAAATATTTTCCCGGAAGAAGCGGAGATTGGTACGATTTTTTGGCTGATGCCTTAGGAGCAATTGCATCCCTTCCATTCTCGTTTTGGTTTAGACGATTTTTATTAAATAAAGAATTAAGAGAACAAGAAATATGAAAAAGCTTTCAATTATTTTATTTGTATTATTTACATCTGTAAATATATTCTCACAAGATAATATTGACTATCAATATAAAGTAAAAGTTGGTGATATAGCTCCTGACTTTGAGATGAGCTTACCATCGGGAAAGACAATCAAACTGTCATCTCTCAAAGGGAAAGTTGTAATGCTACAATTTACAGCCAGCTGGTGTGGTGTATGCCGAAAAGAAATGCCACATATAGAAAAAGATATCTGGCAAAAACATAAAAACAACCCCAATTTTGCTCTATTTGGAATTGATAGAGAAGAACCCGCAGAAACAGTTCTAAAATTTGCGAAGGCAACAGGTGTCACCTACCCTATCGGGCTTGATCCTAAAGCGGATATATTTGCAACCTATGCAGAAAGAGAAGCGGGCATCACCAGAAATGTTATTATAGACAAGGATGGTAAAATTGTGATGTTGACTAGGCTTTTCAAAATGGAGGAGTTCTACGAAATGGTATCGTTAATAGATTCGTTGTTAGCAAAATAAATACGGATATACAGTATAAAACCGTATAACTTTTATTTAGGACTATAACCAATGAATATAGTAATTATTAAATACAACGCAGGAAATATATTCTCGGTAGAACATGCTTTTAAGCGACTTGGCATCGAAGCTGTTGTTACAGGAGACAAAGAACTGATAAGAAAAGCTGATAAAGTAATTTTTCCTGGTGTAGGTGAAGCCAGTTCTACGATGCAACATTTACAACAAACAGGGCTGGATAAACTGATCCCTGACTTAAAGCAGCCTGTGTTAGGAATCTGCTTGGGAATGCAACTTATGTGTTCTCGCTCGGAAGAGGGGAATGTAGACTGCCTCAATATATTCGGCACGGAGGTCAAACGATTTGTACCGCAAAAACATGAGGATAAAGTACCTCACATGGGATGGAATACAATTTCCAATGTGAAGAGTGACTTATTTGATATCTCTTTAGAAAACCAATTTGTGTATTTTGTTCACAGTTATTATGTGGCTATTAGCGAACATACAGCTGCTGTAACCGATTATATACATCCCTTCAGTGCGGCGATGCATAAGGAAAACTTTTATGCAACACAGTTTCATCCCGAAAAAAGCGGTAGCGTAGGCGAAAGTATATTAAAAAACTTTCTGAAAATAAAATAGGTTTTCCCCTCATGAAAAGGAACTATATATTTGAGGTTAACTTTGCAATTTATTGAGTATAGTAGTTTCTCTTTATATACTCTGATATCTTATTGATATCCACCGATGTTTGTCCCATTATATACATACACACGAGTTCACATTCTTCCATTTCGGTCAATTCATACTCCTTATGAGGGCTAGCTGCACGCCGCCTGATTATTTCTATGATTATTTTCTTCCTCAACTTCTGCATGACTATTTCGTCTTGCTTTGTCTTTTGATTTATGGTTCCATTCAGCGTGCTCATAATAGTTGTATTAGTTCATTCAGGTTCGTATTTGGCTAAGATAATGTAAAAGTTAATTACTTAAAAGAGATCGGAAGATGCTTTCTAACATAAAAGGAAGACAGAAAAGTGATATGATATGATTCGTGCATAATTTGTATGAAAAAAGACATTATAAATTTTGAAAAAATAAAAATTGCCTCTATATTTGCAGTCTCAATTGCGAAAGTAGCTCAGTTGGTAGAGCACGACCTTGCCAAGGTCGGGGTCGCGGGTTCGAATCCCGTCTTTCGCTCAAATGTGACAAAGGTCGCATTTTTTTGTTTTAAAGCATGCGCACGTGGTGAAATTGGTAGACACGCTACTTTGAGGGGGTAGTTTCCGTAAGGATGTGCGAGTTCGAGTCTCGCCGTGCGCACACGAATATTTATACAACCTCATTGATTAACAATAGTTTTTCAATGGGGTTTTGTATTTGTAGAAATGCTTGTTGGAACAATACGGAAAGGCAATAACTAAATCCGAATCTGAAATAAATTTCATAAGGTGGCACAGATATCTTTATTTTAGGTAAAAGTCAGAGTAAGGTATTCTCGTATTGCTTATATTTTTCTGTCTTATATCGTTACCAAGCCATGCTTCGTAGCAGAGAGAGGCTTAATGTCGATACGTATTAAATCTTATTTTGTCCAAAACCAAATAAGCAAGACCAAAGCAATTAAGGTTATTAAAAATAAGTTTAGCAGCTTATGTAGATCATTATCTTGTCTCATCTTTCATTTATTTCATTTGGCTATAGCGAATACACTATACAGCAAGAATCTCTTTTTACCTAAAAAATTAATAAGTATAATTTTCAGTAATTGCCATCCGGTTTCGTATACATTAGATAATAATTTCAGGAATTTCCAGATAGTGTGAGTTCACATAAATTCATTCAATAAAAATCCTGTACTATAAAACAAAAGATACAAGAATGATCCTTTCACTCCTGTATTTTTTAACTATTCCTTTTTATATAATTATGAGCTTTATTTGTCTTCAATTTGCTCTATGTCGTTGTTCAGGAGGCAAGATACAATAAAAAAATAGGACAGCCAAATCTTAAATAAAATACTTTTTTTAGTTAAATTGATAAAATCTCAGCCTAAAAAAATAAGGATATTCATCACGAATATCCTTATTAAATATTTGGTATGTTTCAGATTGTATTACTCTACACCTCCTCCAAGCGCCCTGTATAAATTAACAGTTGCCTGAAGCTGTTCGAGCTTATCATTTACCTGGCCAAGTTGTGCTTGCAACAGATTTTGCTCTGCGTTTAGCACCTCTGTATAATTTGCCTCTCCGGCTTTCAGCAAAACTTTAGTATCATCCACCGCAGTAAAGAGGGCTTCCACTTGCTTGGCTCTATCTTCGTTTTTACGTAACGATGATTCGTAAGTATACATTATATCAGAAACCTCTTGTCCTGCTTTTAAGACTGTTTGTTCAAATGTTAACAGTGCTTCTTCCTGTTGAGCTTTAGCCACTTTATATTGTCCTCTCAACTGATTTCCTGCAAAAATAGGTTGAGTTAAGCCTCCTACTATATTAGCTAATATATTGGCTGGTTGAAAAAACTGAGACAATGTATTAGAAGCATAACCTATTGTTGACGTACCCAATGTTAATGAAGGATACAAAGATCGCTGAGCGACATTCCTCATTTCAAATGCATATCTGAATCCCATTTCAGCTTGAATTACATCCGGACGCTTCGCCAACATTTGTGCTGGTATGCCATATTGTAAATGAGAAGGAACAGGTTGATCTTTGATAGCAGTTCTATATACCGGACCTGGCTTGCGACCAACAAGAACAGAAAGAGAATTCTCCAATTTTCTTATTTGGCTCTCAAGTGTAGGCACGCTAACTTGCGTATTATACAATAATGCTTCACTCTGTTTAACACCTGCACGGTTGAGCAATCCAGCCTGCATCATATCGGTCATAGTAGCCGTAGATTCTTTAAGCAAACCTATGGTCTCTTTCGTAATCTTTAGTTGCTCGTCTAAAGCCAATAGGGAATAATAAGTAGTTGCGATATTGGCAACCAATGAAGTTTGTATCAAGTTACGATAAGCATGAGTACTAACCAAATTAGCGTACTGAGCTCTCGACTTGCTACTAAGTTTTCCCCAAAGATCGGCTTCCCATTGTACGGCAAAACCCAACCCAAACTGAGTACCGGTTTCATATCCTAATACTCTCTCTTTTCCGTTTTTAATACTTCCCCGTGTGTGCGTCACCTGACCGGCTAAAGCTATAGTTGGAAAATATGCAGACTTAGCAACCACCAGACCAGCTTCAGCTTGTTGGATTCTGGTATAAGCTATTCTCATATCAAAGTTATTAGCCAATCCTTCATCAATAAGAGCCTGAAGGGCAGGATCTGTAAAATATTCCCTCCACGGGATATTTGCAATCGTAGTAGTATCTGTGGGATTTTCTCCCCTAAACATATCTTGCGAGTCTATTTCAGGAGCTTTATAGTTACTTACTATTCCGCAGGAGGTGAATCCCATTGAGAGTATTACTCCCAACAGAACCACACCTTTTATATATTTTCTCTTCATTGTTATTGGTTTTTATTAATAAACTCATCATTAGAGTTAATCATACCCGATTTACTTATCTTATCCTGTATTGTCTGGAATATAATATATAGGGAAGGAATAACCAGTACCCCAAGCATAGTCCCAATAAACATACCCCCTACAGCACTAATACCGATCGATCTGTTACCGATAGCTCCTGCTCCTGATGCAAACATCAGTGGTAATATACCTGCAATGAAAGCAAAGGAAGTCATCAAGATCGGGCGAAGACGTGCTACAGCTCCGTTTACGGCAGCTTCCACAATACTCATACCTTGCTGACGTCGCTGTAATGCATATTCCACAATAAGGATAGCATTCTTTGCCAGCAACCCGATTAACATAATCATCGATATTTGGACGTATATGTTATTTACAATTCCTCGCGAAAGACCGAATATCATCAAGAATATAAATACTCCGGCAAGACCCACCGGCAAAGAGAATAACACGGCCAATGGTATAATGTAACTTTCGTACAAGGCAGACAGCAATAAATAAACGAATATCAAACAAATGCCAAATATTAATATTGTTTGGCTTCCACTACCAGCCTCCTCTCGAGTCATACCTGAATATTCGAAAGTATATCCATCAGGGAAAATAGTTTTATCTTGAGACCATTCTTCCAATAGACGTAATACGTCACCGGTACTCTTTCCATCAATTAGGTTAGGTATAACGGTCAAGTCGATAGATGAATACATATTGAATCGGCTCAATGTTGGAGGAGCAACAATATCTTCTACATGAAGAAATTCTGTAATTGGAGCCATCTCTCCGGATTTTGTCTTCACAAACAAACCACTCAAATCATCCCATTTTCTTCTATATTCAGGAGATGCTTGCAGTACCACCCTAAATTGTTTTCCATACAAGTTGAACGTTGAAGCATATGAACTTCCTACATAAGCTTGCAATGATCCCATTACTTCACTAAGAGTAAGACCGGCTGCTTTTATCTTTGGCAAATCGGCGGATATCTCTTTCTGAGGGAAAGCAGGGTTAAAGTTAGTCATGGCCATGAGGACAACATCATTTCTAGCCCGCAGTTTTTGAAGGATATTTTGAGCAACATCATTAAATTTGTTGATATCACCTCCCGTACGGTCTTGCAATTGCATTTCAACGCCTGCTCCCAAACCAAAACCTTGAAGGGTTGGAGTGGCCACAAAAAAGAAAGTAGCACCCTTTATCTTGCTTGTCTTTTCTTTTAGGATTGCAGACACTTCGTTTGTTGACAATTTACGATCATTCCAAGGTTCCATTTTCACTACTAGGGTACCGTAAGAACTGTTCATACCAGCCATAAAGTTAACCCCTGTAATGTTTGTAACACTCTTTACACCTTCTATATCATGAGCTATTTTAACAACCTCGCTAACAACAGAATCTGTTCTCTCTAAAGAAGATCCCGGAGGTAATGTTACAAAGGCAAGAACACCACCACTATCCTCATTAGGCACAAAACCTGTAGGTAACAGCTTCATCAATCCGAATAAAACAACTGACGATACGATGATTATAGCTACTGTAATCCAACGATGTCCTTTTCTTCCAAGGAAGTGAAGACTCTTCTTGTACTTTTGAGTCGCACTGTTGAAAGTCATATTAAAGTAATAATAGAAGCGCTGGATGAAACTTTTGCTCTTATGCTCCTCATCATGTGGCTTCAAAAAGAGAGCACACAAAGCAGGACTTAACGTCAATGCATTGATCGCCGAAATAAGAATTGCAATAGAAAGGGTTAACCCGAACTGCTTAAAGAATATACCTGAAGTCCCTCCAATAAAGCTGACCGGAATAAACACCGCCGACATTACAAGTGTAATGGATATAATCGCAGGTGCAATTTCTTTCAAGGCAGTGATCGTAGCTACTTTCGGATCTTTTTCTCCGGCATCGAGCTGCGCATGTACCGCCTCGACGACGACAATGGCATCATCGACCACAATACCGATAGCCAACACGAGAGCAAACAGTGTCAATAGATTTATAGAGAACCCAAACACCTGTAAGAAAAAGAATGTACCGATAATGGCAACAGGAACAGCTATAGCCGGAATAAGAGTAGATCTTATATCCTGTAAGAATACAAACACGACTATAAACACCAATATAAAGGCTTCAATCAACGTATGGATTACTTTCTCTATAGATGCATCCAAGAACTCACTGGAGTCCATTATATAATTGATCTTAACTCCCGAAGGCAATGTTTTTTCTGCATCATTCAGTACAGCCTTAACATTCTTAATAACCTCCTGTGCATTTGATCCTGCAGTCTGGTTGATCATTATAAATACAGACTGATTTTTGTCTGTTTCTGAAACAACGCTATAGCTCAACGAACCCAGCTCAACTTTAGCGATATCCTTCAATCTCAAAATTTGTCCGTCTTGAGAGCGTAGTATGATATTACCAAATTCTTCTTCGGTTTTTAGCTTTCCTGTATATCTCATGGTATATTGGAACGACTGATCACTATTTTGCCCCAATTCACCCGGTGCTGCTTCTATATTTTGATCTACTAATGCTGCTGAAACCTCTTGTATAGAAATCTTATATGCAGCCATTACGTCAGGCTTTAACCAAACACGCATCGAGTAGTCCCTTGCGCCAAACACACTGGCATTACCAACACCATATACACGCTTTATCTGAGGTAAGATATTAATGTTAGCATAATTCTGAAGGAATTGACCATCATAATCAGGGTTATTTGTACTCAAAGTCAAACCTAATAGTGTACTATTCTGCTGTTTTGATACAATTACCCCTAGCTGAGTCACCTCTTGCGGAAGCAACGGTGTAGCACGTGCAGCTAGATTTTGTACGTTTACAGATGCAATGTCCGGATTAACTCCTTGCTTAAAGAGTATCTTAATGGTAGCCGTACCATTACTGGCTGACGATGTCATATATGTCATCCCTTCCACACCGTTTATCTGTTCTTCGAGGGGAATAACCACACTATTCAATACCACATCCGCATTTGCACCCGGATAGGTAGCCTGAACCTGTACTGTCGGAGGTGCAATATCCGGATATTGTTCTATTGGCAACGTTGCCAACCCAATAATACCTAATACTACAATGATGACAGAAATAACAGTAGAAAGCACAGGTCTTTCTATAAATGTCTTTAACATTATTTCCTTATTTTATTTATTAAATAAATTATCTATTTCTTGACAATAATTCTAGCACTGTCAGACAATGTTGCAATACCGTCTACTACAACTCGGTCGTTAGGCGCAAGTCCGTTTGTAACAACGTATCTTTTGCCATCAGGCGTAGCAGCAACATCTATAAGAGTTTGAACAGCTATAGAATCACTAACAACTTTATAGATGAGCAATTTATTTTGTTTGGTCAATGTAGCTGCCTGCGGTATAACAAGAGCCTTTTCAATGTGTTTAGGAATCAAAAGATTTCCGCTGAAACCACTACGCAAAAGACCTTCAGAATTAGTAAATTCAGCTCTTAAGTTTACAGAGCCGGTAGTTACATTCACCTGACCTGATATCGTTTTAATAACTCCTTTTTCCGGATACATTGTTCCATCAGCCATTCTCAGCGATACCTTAGGCAGATTTTTTATCTTTTCAGCCTGATTTTTTCCCGGCAAGTTAGCTAACAAGGAAACAAGATCTTTTTCATTCAATGAGAAATAAGCAAACACACTTCCTATGCTCGAAACTGTAGTTAAAACATTTGAGTTATTAACCAAGCTTCCTTGACGAAAGGCGATGGTTCCAACAACTCCATCAACAGGGCTTGTCACATTTGTCCAGCCTAATGTTGCATTAGCATTTGCCAAAGTAGCCTCAGCCTGGTTCTTTGTTGCCAGAGCCACATTGTATGCATTTTGATAAGTTGCCAACTGTGTTGTACTAACAATACCTTTGTCTGCCAATGGTTTAATTCTGTCTACATTCAGTTTCGCTGTTTGCAACTGAGCTTCGGCACTGGCAACTGCAGCCTTCGCTGTTGTTACAGCCTGGATAGCTGAAGGCGAGTTAATCTTAAACAATGCTTGCCCTTTTCTTACTACAGACCCCTCGTCTATATAAATAGCATCAATAAATCCATCTATACGCGGTCTGATCTCAATATCTTCCTGGCCTTTGATAGTAACCGGATATACAGACTCCAGCTCTACACTTTCTTCACTTAGCACGGCTGTTTTATATTCTTGCGGTGCCGTATTAGTCTGCGCAAAAGGATTGGCTCCTCCACCACAAGATGATGTTATAACCATTAGAGCCATTGCTCCAAAAACAATCTGTCTTAAATTCATACCTAATCAATATTTAATTACCTGTTGTTACTTTATTAAATCGTTCTATTTCTTGTAAAAGAATCTGTAATTGAGTTTTCAGTGCTTCACAATCAATATTCTCAAATAATAAGCTTTGCCCTTCCCTTACTTTAGCAATAGCTCTTTCGAAGAGTTCCGAGCCTGATTTGGTCACTTCCACAATTCGGGCTCTAGTATCTGTTGCACTTTCCCTCCTACTTATAAGGCCTTTCTTTTGAAGATTTCTTAATATAGTAGAAGTAGTCATAGGATCAATACCTGTCTCTTGCGACAGAATAATTTGTGTAGCTTCAGTATTTTCTCTCGACATATGATAGATCGCTCCAAGCAACTCCAATTGTGACCCTGTTAGACCAAATTCACCTAACAGACGGAGCTTCCCTCTCTGCCAATATTTAGAAACTTTCCAAATTAAATAACCTATATCATCATTGGAATCTTCTAACTTATTACAATTTCCCACCATTCAATAGTTTTTATATTTCGGGACAAAAGTAATAAGCACACTTATTATAAGCGCACAATGCGACCAAATTAATTTACAATATTAACGTTTTTTAAAAAATAAATAACATTCATTTACAAAAAAAATGCCTTTTCGCTATTATAATTTACGAAAAGGCACTCCCAGTAAGAGAATACAAAATTTACTATTTTACATTTTCCTTGATATATACATCAAAAATATCACTTCCGGAAGATTCTTCAAATATTGTGAGATCAAAATATTTGACAATGCCAATAAAGTGATTTACTATTTCAGATAATATAAGTTCATATTCGGCCCATACGGTGGTATTAGTAAAGGTATATAGTTCTATTGGCAACCCTTGAGGTCCCGGAGGCAATTGTCTTACCAGCAAAGTGAGGTTCTTATCAATCCTCGGATGGTTGCGTAAATAATATATCCCATACTGAAGAAACAAGTCACTATTTGTTATCCGATACATATTTGATAATAAGCCCTCTCGCTTAGGCATCTTCGAAAATTCCTTTTGTTTAGCTGTGATATATTCTTTTAGCCCATCAATCTCTTTATACTTCTCCAGCTCATCATCGGTTAGAAATCGTATTGTATTATGTTTTATGTTCAGTGCTCTACGAAAACGTCTTCCTCCCGAATCCTGCATTCCTCTCCAGTTTTGGAACGAATCGGAAATCAAGGCATAAGTAGGTACCGTTGTTATTGTTTTATCAAAATTTCTGATTTTAACGGTTGTAAGATTTATCTCTTCTACATTGCCATCTGCACCATATTTGTTCATCGTAATCCAATCACCGATTTGAACCATATTATTTGTTGTAACCTGAATACTCCCGGCAAATCCCTTTATTGAATCTTGGAATAATAACATCAGAATAGCAGAAGCCGCTCCCATCGCAGCAAAAAATGTAGTAGCCGACTTGCCTGTGAGGATAGAGTAGATAACAACGGCTCCAAAAATAAACAATACAATTTGAACAACCTGGAAATAACTTTTCATAGGTTTGTTCTGGAAAGCAGGCTTTTCTTGCAAAACACCACCAAATGACCGAACAATTGACATTATAATCCAGATAACCATGAATACCATATATACATCCGTAGCTTTAAGCATCGGAGTAATCATTGTATGGAAATCATAGAATATCACGGGAATCGTTCCTCTTACAAAAGAATAAGGGCCTATCAGTGCAAGATAATGCGGCAACCTGTTTTCTATTGTATAATTAATAAAAGATAGTTTTGTTATATTAACCGCTCTATGAAAAACAAAAAGCAATATCCTCCTTAATAAGTATTGCAAGCACAATACTATTATTACAACTAATGCAAATAACACAATCAGTTTGGTATATATTATCCCTTGTTCGGGAACGCCCAATCCTATCAAAAAGTCTTGTATCCATAGAGCAATAGTTTTGGTTATCGAACCTGCTTCAGTTTGTATCTCCTTTGAATCCATTTCTATCATTTTATTACCTTATTTGTATTAAATTCAATCTTCATACTTCAAAACACATAAATATATGAAATAATTTGACTTCTTCTAAAACTATTTTCTCTTAAATGTTATAAAACTTCATATTTAAAACAAATATAATTATTGACAGCCTTATTATTCCCTCACTTGACACCTTGACTATCCAGTATACCTAAACTGGCTTCCCTGTTTTGCTTACGCCTAAATCTGACAGATTCTCACAATTCACCCAGTAATAGACCAAACGCCTCATAGAATGACCATTTGAGAAAATAATAATACACCGGTTCTCATTTAGAATAGTCTTTAGGTTATATTTGTCATTAATAGCTTGTTTCTACCAACTAGAAAACATTATTAAATATCTCTTTTACATCATGTTTTCGTTTACGCTCTTTCCTTAATAAACTTTTTTCAATATATTGTGATTGGTTATCGGTTATGTCGGTTGGATAAATCTTACTCATAACCAATTCAAACGATAAATATGATAAAAAACTTATTTTTACAATAATTCATTGAAATTTAAACAGACTCTTAGCAAAAATGCAGTACGAAACATTTGAACCAAGCAGTGTCCTTAAATCATTAGTTAAATGTTACTGGACGTTGGAAGTTCCTGCCGAAAACAACGCAGAGAAACAACGAATTGTACCCGATGGCTGTTTGGAAATGGCTTTTATTCTCGGAGACGATATTAGACGTTTTACTTCCGAATGTGAATTTATACTCCAACCTCGTGCAATGGTTCTTGGTCAGATCATAGACCCTTTTTACATTCAACCAACAGGCTATGTAAATACTTTTGCGGTTCGTTTCTATCCTTACGGTTTTGCAAATTTTGTAAAAACGTCTATCAAAGATCTTGCAAATAAGGAAACCCCGATTACTGAGCTTTTTGAAGTAACAAAAGCAAACGAGTTGGAACAAAACATCATTCACGCAACCGACACGCAACAAAGAATTAAGATTGTCGAAACTTTTTTATTGAACAAGATCAACGAGAAAGCCACAATCGACAATATTGTAAAATCAACTGTTGATACACTTTTCTTAACAAATGGAAATTCATCGATTAGTACAATCCTCAAAGAAAATTTATCCAAGCGCAGACAATTGGAAAGAAATTTCATGAAGCAAATCGGAATCAGCCCCAAACAATTAGGAAAAGTAATCCGGCTGCAAACGGCTCTGAAGATGTTACTCAGCCATAAAACCGAAACACTCACTCAAATCGCTTACGAAAACGAATATTACGACCAGGCGCACTTTATCAAAGATTTTAAAGAATTTACAGGAACCAATCCTAAGGAGTTTTTAGAAGACAGACAAAATGTGCTGTCATCCCTTTTCTACAAAAAAGGTTAAGGCTGTCGCATTTTTACAATTTTGAAGATTAACAGTATTTTATCTTTGCAATTTCTAATCAATCTAATTTATAAAAATAACAAAAGATAAAAAATTATGCGTAATTTAATTTCAATAGTAGAAATTCCAACAACAGACTTCTCAAGAGCAGTTCATTTTTATCAAACGATCTTAGGCATTACGATCGAAGAAGTCGATATGGACGGAACACAAATGGGGGTTTTGCCGAGTGACGGGGAAACCATAAATGTAGTTTTAGTTAAAGGCATCGATTACAAACCGACAAGTGATGGAGCGGTTCTTTACTTGAATGCAGGAAATGACCTACAACCAATGCTTGAAAAGGTAAGCAAAAATGGGGGGCAAATCATTGTAGAGAAAACCCTAATCAGTCCTGAAATGGGATTTTTTGCACTGTTTATGGATACAGAAGGAAATAAGTTAGGACTTCATTCAGCACAATAAGCAGATGAAATAGGAAATATAAATTAAGGACTAAGAGTCTGTTTAAATTTCATTGAATTGTTATAAAACAATCTGTTTGTCGGATACTTAAAACAATATTCAAAGGTGGTTTCAGACCAATCAAATAACATCAGGTAATAGAACAAACTGTTACCTGGTTTGATAATGACAGAAGCTTATGTAAAAATAATGAAACATCCTTAAATGCAGCCGAACAGATCATCAAAATATCGACTATAAAATTATTATTGAATAAAGTTTAAACAGACTCTAAGCAAATCTTAACCTTTTTTTAGGTCGGAAGCGAAGTACGCAAACTTATAAAAAATCATTAAGTTATCATTAAGAATTCCATTCCGTTTCTGCATTCAATCAATAATCAGATGATCTTCTACAAATCTTTTCTGAGAGAATAAAGCAAAGACACAGATAAGATTACACAACAAATGTGAATAGAATATATCGTATCACTATTCTTATTAATCTATAAATAAACTATCTTTGCGCCTGAAAATTACTAATCGAAAAACAATATACTTATGAAACCAACCTTGTACGTACTTGCTGCCGGCATGGGAAGCCGTTATGGCGGATTGAAACAACTTGACGGTCTTGGTCCCAATGGCGAAACCATTATGGACTATTCGATCTACGATGCTCTTAGAGCTGGATTTGGAAAGATAGTTTTTGTTATCAGAAAATCATTTGATAAAGAATTTCGTGAAAAGATTATATCCAAATACGAAAAGCATATACCGGTAGAAGTAGTATATCAGGAATTGGACAACCTACCTGAGGGTTTTACACTACATCCCGACAGACAAAAGCCTTGGGGTACAAATCATGCTGTGATGATGGCTAAGGAGGTTATACACGAACCTTTTGCTGTAATCAACGCTGATGACTTCTATGGACGCGAAAGCTATGAAATACTAGCAAAACAATTAATAGCAATGACCGGAACTGAAAACCATTATTGCATGGTCGGATACCGTTTAAGCAATACCTTGTCGGAAAGTGGGGCTGTAGCTAGAGGTGTTTGCGAAACAGATAACAATCATTTTCTATCGAGCATCGTAGAACGTACCCACATCGAGCGCAAAGACGGTGTAATTCAGTACAAAGATGCAGAAAACTATTGGTTCGAATTACCTGAAAATGCTCCCGTTTCGATGAATATGTGGGGCTTCACTCCCGACTATTTCGAACATTCTGACAAGTACTTTGTTAAGTTCTTAGAAGCAAATGAAGGAAACCACAAAGCCGAGTACTTTATCCCGCTGTTAGTAGATCATTTGATTTTGAACAAAACAGCAGACGTTAAGGTATTGGATACTCCATCCAAGTGGTTTGGTGTGACATATGCTGAAGATAGAGATGGAGTAGTAGGAAAGCTTCAAAAGTTAGTAGAAAAAGGTGAATATCCGACTCCTTTATGGAAATAAACCTAAAAGGTTATTTTATACTATTTTGAAATCTTTTATCACTATTTTTTGTTACTTTTGCATAGTAATCTATAGGTGACAACACGAATTAACGATATTTGTACACCTTGGATAGCAAAAAGGCATGAATTTCAATAAATATACATTATATAATAATAAATTTAACAACAATGGTAAGTTATAAAGACCTAGGATTAGTAAACACTAAAGAGATGTTTGCAAAAGCTGTAAAAGGAGGATATGCTATCCCTGCTTTCAATGTAAACAACATGGAACAATTGCAGGCTATCGTTCAAGCTGCTGCTGAAACAAAATCTCCGGTAATTGTTCAAGCATCAAAAGGTGCTCGTCAATATGCTAACCCTATTTTATTACGTTATATGCTACAGGGTGCTGTAGAATATGCTAAAAGTCTAGGTTGGGAAAAACCACAAATCGTGCTTCACTTAGACCACGGCGATACTTTCGAAACATGTAAAGACTGTATAGATTCAGGATTCTCTTCTGTAATGATCGACGGTTCTCACCTTCCATACGAAGAAAACATTGCTCTAACCAAGAAAGTTGTAGAATATGCACATCAGTTTGGTGTAACAGTTGAAGGCGAACTTGGAGTACTAGCAGGTGTGGAAGACGAAGTTGTTGCAGAACACCATACTTATACAAGACCTGAAGAAGTAGTAGACTTTGCTACAAGAACAGGTTGCGACTCTTTGGCTATCTCTATCGGTACTTCTCACGGAGCAAACAAATTTACTCCTGAACAATGTACAAGAGATGAGAACGGTCATTTAGTTCCACCTCCATTGCGTTTCGATATCCTTGAAGCTATCGAAAAAGAACTTCCTGGATTCCCTATCGTTCTTCACGGAGCGTCTTCAGTTCCTCAAGAAGAAGTAGCAACTATCAACAAATATGGTGGTGCACTTAAAGATGCAATCGGTATCCCAGAAGAACAACTTCGTAGAGCTGCGAAATCAGCTGTTTGCAAAATCAATATCGACTCTGACAGCCGTCTTGCTTTGACTGCTGCTGTTCGTGAAGTATTTGCTACTAAACCTGCTGAGTTTGACCCACGTAAATATCTTGGACCAGCTCGCGACAATATGAAGAAACTATACAAACACAAAATTGAAGCTGTGTTAGGTAGTGCAGGAAAAGCTGAATAAAAAGACTTTTATATAATCTGAAAAGGGAGTTACTGATTAGTAGCTCCTTTTTTATTTTATGATTTTTTAATCACAAACGCTCAACAGTCTAAATAAATAGACGTATATTTATAGCCTATATAATTTTTTATATCATGCAACTAACGAAAGCCGAAGAACAAATAATGCAGATCCTTTGGACAATGGAAGAAGGTACTGTTCAGGATATATTAAAAAAGTTTGACGAAAACAAACCTGCACGGACTACCATCGCTACAATACTCAGCATTCTCGAAAATAAAAACTTTGTAGAACATCGTAGCGAAGGTCGATCAAATATCTATAAAGCAGTTGTAACAAAAGAAGATTATTCTAAAAAGCAATTGTTTGGCTTCGTTAAGAACTATTTCAACGGCTCTTTTTCCTCCATGGTTTCATTCTTTGCTAAAGAAACCAATCTCAGTATAGAAGAGATGGATAAGCTTCTGAAAGAAACACGTGAAACTCTCGAAGAAAAAGATACTAACCCTGAATAACGATGGAAGCTTTTCTTTTATATATTGTCAAATCGGGTATATGCCTAAGCATATTCCTCATCGTATATATTATCTTCCTCCGCCCTACTACCTTCTATAGATTCAATAGAATATTCTTAGTATCGGGCTTTATAATGTCATTCATAATACCGGCTTTCCGTTATACTTACGATGTATTCGTTCCCGCAGTAATGACAGTGGAAAGGACGATGTCAGAAACAGCCTATACCGTCAAATCACAATCGCCGGATATATGGACAATCCTCTTTATCGTATATCTCACAGGCTTCTTTATTGTATCAGGCAGAAATGTTATGGCATACAGAAAGCTTCGCATGCTTGTAAAAAATGGTACACATGCGAAAAAAGACAATATTAATATAATAGAAAGCAATCATATCAAATCTCCATTTTCCGTCTTAAACTATGTATTACTAAATACTCAGAGCCTTTCCAAAACAGAAAAAGAGTTAATTTTACAGCATGAAATCATGCATATCAATCAGAGACATTGGCTAGACCTCCTGTGCAGCGAGTGTATATTGCTTATACAATGGTTCAATCCTTTATCTTGGTTTTATGTACATCTACTAAAGGAAAACCACGAGTTTCTGGCAGATAAAGCTGTTATAGAATCGGGTGTTTCTCCGGCAATATATCAGGCAGTACTTATCAACCAACGATTTCAGGGGCAGGTATTTTCTTTTACCAGCTCATTCAACGATCATAAACCGATCAACCGGCTAAATATGCTACGTAAAGAAAAAAGCTCGCCTTGGAAGCGAATCTCTGCCCTTACTATTGTTCCTGTATTCGGAGTATTTATATGGCTTTCGGCTGTGCCCAATTACATCGTACAACCGATAGAAAATACAATGATGCCGATAAAGAAAGAGGGAAACCCTGACAAGCCTGAGATCCTTGTATTAAGAGCTAAGGACAGTATAAAAGTAGAATTGAAAGAAAAAGTCACTTTTACGAATGCCGAAGAGCTACAACCTCTATATATTATAGATGGGATAAAGTCGCAAGATGGTATAAAAGATCTTAGCCCTGATGAGATAGAAAGTATATCTGTATTAAAAGACAAAACAGCAACAGACCACTTTGGTAATGATGCCAGAGGAGGTGCTATATTAATAACCACAAAGAAAAAGCGCAACACTCATATATCCGACTCTCTTGTTGTAACAAACAATAATTTGGGAAACAAAAAGGGTACTATATCCATTTTGCCATCGACAAAGAAAAGCGAAAAATCAAATAATTTGCCGGATCAACTATTAATACTAATAGATGGAAAAGAATCTTCGAAAAAAGATATGGACTCACTCGACCCAAACAATATAGAATCAGTGGAAGTGCTTAAGAATAAGGACACTGCTTCTGCGTATGGGAATAAAGATGTTATAAAAATAACATTGAAGAAGTAGTATCCTAATAACTAGTCTACTTTTCCATCCACTTGGGATTATGCTTTCCTATCTCACAAAATATCGGACAGTCTTCATCATGAGCTCCCGGTAAATAACCCGTACTCATCAGAAATTCATTTACAATTTCTCCTCCTGTAAATTTAAATGTCTTCTTGAAAAGCTTCACCCACTCTTCTTTTGTTTTGGGGTGATGCAAATCTAACCAACCTTTGAAAGAGCCGAACTCTTTTTGCAACAGTAGAATCACATTCGCATTGTGTATAGCCGCATCTATTTTCAGTCGGTTTCTTATTATACCTGCATCATTGAGCAATCGGGTTCGCTCTTCATCACCATAGCTTGCCACGGTGGCGATATCAAAGTTATTATAAGCATTCCTGAAGCCGGATTGCTTATTTAATATTGTTTCCCAACTTAGCCCTGCCTGATTGATTTCAAGCACCAAACGCTCGAAAAGCTCATTGTCATCCTCAATAGGAAAACCATAATGGTTGTCATGATACGTCCTATGCTGATCTTTTTCTCCGTGGGTAAGCCCTTTTATATAATCACAATAGCTCATTTTATTTCTTTCTATATTTCAACAAAAGTTCAAAATTGCTTATTCGAGCTGCAAAATAAGAATTTTCTTTGTTAATCCGTTGCGCTAGTATTAAATATCGAAATTTCGGTTCTCCAAATATATAAAGTGACATATTTTCAAAAGCACAAATACCTAATTATATATAAGTTACAGCAAAAAAGTAACAAAAGTAACACTTTTCACTATATTTTTACTGTTACCTTTTGGTGCATTATCATACACCCAAGTGTACGAATCATAATATGTCAAAGACCCTTTATAATAGACAATTTTAGCATTAAAAAATAAAGATGCTATATTTGCAATACAACTCAAGTAATTAGTAAAAATTAATGTTGTATTGTAAAAAAACTCTGTGTTACTCTTTTTACTCTGTGGTAAAAAAAATAGATGAGAGCGAATGCGACAAGAATTCCTTTTTTAGAATTTAATGCTTAAATAGAGATGGTAGAAATAAAACAAATAAAAGAAGTAACCCCCGAAATAGTGTCAGCCTTCTCCCGACTGATGCCACAGCTTGCTCCACATTTAAAAGCTCCTCAGATGGAGGACTTAAGCCATATCGTTAATGATAAAAACAAATATATTTTTATCGCCTCCAATCCTCAGATAGTGGGAACAATCACCTTAGTAATCGTAAAGATACCATCGGGAACAAGAGCCTGGATAGAAGACGTTATTGTAGACCAACATGCCAGAGGGCAATCTATTGGCGAAAAGATGCTATTGCACGTTATCGACTTTGCTAAAAAGCTGAATATAGCAAGTATCAATCTCACTTCGAGCCCAAGCCGTATAGCAGCCAACAAGCTATACCAGAAATTAGGGTTCAATCTCCGTGAAACAAATGTTTACAGAATAGATGCAGATTAAAAGACAGTTGAGTTAAAAGACAACTATCGTTTGTATTAAACGCCTATATCTTTATATATATACGTTTTTTATACAAGACATTCCCTACCAGCCATGCGACAAAAACAAAAATTAGTGCAAAAAGCAAGGATCCAAAATAATCGCCAAATACTGGTTGCAACAGATCGTTATATAAATAAGATTTCGGATTAGTCGTTGCCTCATTGCTGCTGAAATGTATTCCGTCTGCAAGAGTTGCCATAACGCCCGCTAGGACATATATAAACAAAGGATTCACCCCAAACGATTCGAAAAATACCGACCACTTCTTATACCCCTTCACATCGATGATCCATATAAGCAGCGATAAGAAGGTAGCACCCAATCCACATGTAGTCAGAACAAATGTCGGAGACCAGATCTTCTTATTTATAGGACAGCCGTAACTCAACAGAAAGCCAGAAAAGGTAAGTATAGCACCTATAATAAACAGGTGAAGCATCCTTTGTTGATTATCTTTTGTTTCCATCAGTATTTTTCCACAATAAAAACCGATCAACACATGACACACAGCAGGGATTGTACTTAAAATACCTTCAGGATCGAGCCCGAACTCTGTGTACATATGATTCAGTCCCAGAATACTCTGATCTGTCACTGCAAGGATATTGTACCCTTCCGTGGCAAAACCGTTTCCGAAAAGTAAAAGCAAGAAATAACCGACCAGACCGACTGCAATTATATACGGTATATACTTATGTTTTAGAAATATTGCTATCAGAGATGTTATGCCATACGTAAGCGCTAAGCGTTGCATCACACCGAGAATACGCAGATGTTCAAAATTGGTGACGGATCTGCTCAACCGTTCCCAAAATCCCAGATTATCGGCAGCTAAACCATGGTATGTACCAAATGAAACACCCAGCCATGATAGACCTAAACCGATAAGAAATATAACGAATGTACGTTTCAGTATTTTTCTTAGCGTGGGCACAGAAAACTCAAAGTTGAATTTCCGTAACGAGATAAAGGTAGAAATACCCATAATGAACATGAAAAACGGAAAGATAAGGTCTGTGGGAGTTAATCCATTCCACTCGGCATGTCTTAACGGTGCATATATATGCCCCCATGATCCGGGGTTGTTAACAAGTATCATTCCGGCGATGGTGATACCCCTCAAAACATCGAGAGATAAAAGACGACTGCTAGCTTTTGCTTCCATTATATAGTTATTTCTAATAGTTTAGATCTAAAACAGCACAAATATAATAAACTAACAGAGCATACGAGCAAAAGTCAATTTATTTTATGACGAGTTCCAGACTTTTCTTTTTTGTATCTTTTTCCCTTTGGACATCAAGAGAAATCTCTTATCGAGATCCGTGATCAACATTCAGTATGACAAATACATTAAAAATATACCGAAAGAAAGCAATTTTATATACCTTTGAATCGTCCTGATTTGGTTTTACTTAAAATCATTCAACAATTTATTAACCTAAGCCCAATTCCAAATGAAATTTATCGACAAAACACTATTAATTATACTCTTTATTTTCATTGTATTCCCATACAGCAAGGCACAATCCGTTGCTCCTATAGAACTGAAGGTCATGAGCTTTAATATCTGGCACGGAGGAGGCTCTTCCATTGGTGCAACAGGAAAAGTATTTGTAGAAAGCCAAGCTGATATAATCGGCATTCAGGAATCAACACACAAAGGGAAAAATACAGCCGTTCATCTTGCCGATAGCCTGGGCTGGCATTCATACGTTTTCGAAGGACGAACCATCGTGACAAAATATCCGATTGTAGATACCTCGGCAAACAATCACGGAGTAAAGATAAAGATCGATAAAGACCATTTTGTTTGGATGTTCAATGTTCATCTGATGTATTGCCCTTACGAGCCTTATCAACTGAATGGCATAGAGTATTGTGGCGGCCCAATACTCCACTCTGCAGCAGAAGCTATAGCCTCCGCTAGCAAATCGAGAGAGAACACCGTAGACTCAAATATTGCCGATATAATAGAAGTTCGGAAAGAGGATTACCCGATATTTCTTACAGGCGATTTCAACGAGCCCTCTTATCTCGACTGGACGGAAAAAGCTGCTGATGCAGGACTATGCAAAACAGCAGTTGAGTGGCCTTCTACAAAGGCATTTTCAGAAAAGGGTGGCATGAAAGATTCGTATCGAACATTCTATCCCGATGAAGTAAAAAAGCCGGGGCACACGTGGACAACACTGCCTGAAACCTCTGCATATAAAGAAGTTCTCGACCGCATCGATTTTGTCCTTTTCTCGGGTGAAAAAATGAAGTTGAAAAATTCTCAGATTGTAGGAGAAGAAAGCCCACTGAGTGATATCCGGTTTAAAAATTATCCTTCAGATCATAGAGCAGTATTAAGCACATTTATCCTTAAATAAGCTGAGTAGCTTGCTTGTTTACAGTCCGATACCTTACAGGTGATACACCCATCATCTTTTTAAAAAGACGAGAATAGTAATAAGGATCATCAAAACCAACCATGATGGATATCTGATTCACTTTCATTGTGCTATTGATCAAGTAGTAACAAGATCGTTGCACTTTAAGTTGATTGAAATACTCCATCGGAGCAATCCCCATATTCCTGTAAAACAAACGATAAAAATAAGAAACAGAATATCCAAAGTGCCTTGCAATATCAGACAACTTTAGTTTATTTCCTATATTTTGATTCATATAGTGCGTTGCCAGATGTATTAGAGAAGTCCCGTATTTATTTTCTGTTTTAGGGTCTCCGGATCTTTTCACGTATAAAATAGAGGCTAGAAAATAAGCCAATCCAGAATTTGCATATTGTAGTGCACTATCATCATAAGAATCGAGTAAAACATTATAAATATCCTCAAACAATTTGAAACGTTCATCAATACGCAGCGTATTTTCCGAATCCAAAGAAATCACCTGCCCATATACTTTTGAGAACAACTCAGATTTATAACCTTTGAAATGTATCCAGTAAATTGACCATGAATTCAGCTCATTAGCACCATAACGATGTGCTTTATTTGCAGGTAATATAACAAACTGATTCTCACCTACAGCCTGCATCTTTCCATCTAGTTCGATCCATCCGCCACCTTTGGTACAATATATAAGAATATTTTCGGGACATCCCTCGGGTCTGTTTATATAATGATATTTTGCATTTGGAAAATACCCTAACGAATGAAAATACAAATCATTCATCATCGGATTCTTACCCATTCTATCGACAATAAAGTATGGTAGTATTATGCTCCATTGTCCCTGAAAGCCATGTTTTATTTGCATCATTTCACCCTGTTTTTAGATATCAAATAAAAATAGCAATAATAATCCATCCTTTTAGCAAAGATAGTCTATCTTTTTTATTCTCCGCATTCACTATTTTTGTTTTAATATCATGAAAAATATACTTTTAGACAAAATAAGTAGCGACTTTTTGCAACCTTAATTATCCATGAATTTTCATTTTCCTGTTGATTAATTATAAACAAAATAAATCACAGAACGAAAGTAGGGTATCAAAATCTTATGATCAAAGAACTTTAAACAACTATTATATGACTTCTCGTAGAAATTTTATAAAAAAATCAGCTATAGCCGCTGCCGGTTTATACATTTTTCCATCAAATGTTATCAGCGGATTGGGACATAAAGCCCCTAGTGACAAACTTAATATAGTGGGTATAGGCGTAGGTGGAAAAGGACATCCTAACCTTATAGGAATGAATACTGAAAATATAATAGGTCTTTGCGATGTAGACTGGGCTTATTCTAAAAACTGTTTCAATGACTTCCCGAAAGCCAAGCGTTACAAAGATTGGCGCAAAATGTTTGATGAAATAGGTAAAGAGATTGATGGTGTAATGATATCTACCCCCGACCATACACATGCCATCATAGCAGCAACAGCATTAACGCTGAACAAACATGTTTACTGTCAAAAGCCATTAACACACTCAATATATGAAAGTCGTCTGCTAACACGTTTGGCTGCCAAACATAAGGTAGCGACTCAAATGGGGAATCAGGGAAATTCGGGCGATGGAGTACGTCAGGTATGCGAATGGATATGGAACGGAGAAATAGGCGAAGTGCGTGAAGTGCATGCATGGACAGACCGCCCGATATGGCCTCAAGGGTTACAGCGTCCTAAAGAAGTAGTAAAAGTACCTTCAACATTGGATTGGGATAACTTTATAGGGCCTGCTCCTTTCCGCCCTTACAACCCCGTGTATACTCCTTGGAATTGGCGTGGGTGGTGGGATTTCGGCACGGGAGCTTTTGGCGATATGGCTTGCCATGTGCTCGACCCTATCTACCAAGCACTAAAGCTCGGTTATCCGACTAAGATACAGGGTAGTTCTTCCCTTATCAATACCGAATCTCCGCCTCAGAGTGAACAGGTAGAATTTACATTCCCATCACGAGACAATATGCCTAAAGTAGCAATGCCCGAGGTAAAGGTGTATTGGTATGATGGCGGGCTTTTCCCTCATCGCCCTGATTTGCTCCCCGATGGAACCGATCTTATGAGAGATGGGCTTGGTGGCTGTTTATTCGTTGGCTCGAAAGATACGCTGCTAACTGATTGTGGTGGATTTAATCCTCGCTTGCTATCGGGACGTACACCGAATGTTCCTCAAACCCTTCGGCGTGTTCCGGGTGCTATAGGATATTCTGACGGGTATCATGAGCAGGATTGGATCAGGGCTTGTAAAGAATCTGCAGACAACAGGGTTGAAACATCGAGCAACTTCGGATACGCTGGACCATTCAACGAAATGGTCTTACTTGGTGTTCTTGCCATACGTTTACAAAGCCTGAATAAAATTTTGAAATGGGATGGAGAGAAAATGAAGTTTACAAATATAGGTGCAAACGAAGAACTAAGAATTGTCTCAAAAGATAGCTTCCGTGTAGAAGACGGGCATCCACACTTTGAAAGAGAATATATAACATTAAATGCACAAGACACCGCTGCTGAATACATAAAGCATACATATAGGAATGGATGGGCTTTGCCTGCGATGCCTTAAACTTAGATATCAAGAGTATACCAAGGATGATTTAATTCGATAATATTCATATCTTTGGTATACTTTTATATTCTTTCGTACAAGAATATTATATGCACGAATCGAGAAACGCCCAGATTATAACTACTTATTTTTAATACCAAACAATATGAAAAATTTGAAGCTTTTATTATTATTCATCTCTTTATGTTTTATCGGATGTAAAGAAGGGGCAAAACAATCCGAATGGAAAATGGGTATCCAGACATATACATTCCACAAGTTCACGCTGATGGAAACACTCGATAAAACAAAAGATCTGGGTATCCACTACGCCGAAGCATTCTTCTCTCAGGCTTTAGGAAAAAATTTCCCTGATACAGCTTATCTGAACTTTGATTTGTCGGAGGAAACAAAAGCTCAACTGAAAAAGGAATTTAAAGATCGGGATATTACCTTATATGCCTTCGGCGTAGCATCGTATGATACGAATGAAGAATGGGAGCGATTTTTCAGTTTCTCGAAAGATGTGGGAGTACATACCGTAACATGTGAACCAAAATTGGAACAACTTGACTTTGTTGAACAACTTGCACTCAAATACGATATCGAAGTAGCCATACATAACCATCCTGAACCTTCTATCTATGCAAATCCGGATGTACTTGTAAAAGCCCTCGAAGGACGAAATAAGATAATGGGCGTATGTGCTGATATCGGACACTGGAAAAGAACAGGAAACGACCCTATAGAGGCTCTCAAGAAGTTTGATGGACGAATAAAGGTTGTACACATGAAAGACCTGAACGAAGCAATGGAAGATACAACATGGGGGACAGGTGTATTGCAAGTGAAAGAAGTAATAAATGAACTGAAAAGGCAAAACTTCAACGGGCTTATTTCTACAGAGTATGAAAGCTTTGGAGATTCTCAAATAGATGATATCAAGAAAAGTCTGGAATACTTTATGCTGAACTCAAAATAGTAGTGACAACGCAAAAGAAACAGTAAGGGTAAAATAAGAAAAGAGCTGTATATTTTAATATACAGCTCTTTTCTTATTTTTGTAGTTGTCTCACAAGGATTCGAACCTTGAACGACTGAACCAAAATCAGTTGTGTTACCATTACACCATGAGACAATACCATTTGCTTCAAAAGCAGTGCAAAAGTAGAAGTTTTTTATTAATAAACAAAGCTTTTCGATATGTTTTTGTTGAATTTCTTATAAAGAAAGACTGCTCTTAATAGATTATTGATACAACAGCATCTCTAACCGTTTCATAGCCAACAAAAAAGAGGCTGTAACAAAATTACAGCCTCTTGCTAAAATATTTTGAATATTTTATCTTCCTTGTTCCAGTCTTAATGTAACTGTAGGTTGGTCGCAAACTTCTGATGGTCCGAAGAACTGAATTGGCCCCGGATATACAAACTCTGTTCCAACAGCCCACTCTTCACGATGTGCAGCAAAATATTGGAATGGTGCTCCATCAAGTTTCACTAAAGCTTTCTGGATTACAGGTTTCATTTCGCCATGACGACGTTCCATATTCATCATCATTGTTACAGGCACACCACCGGCAATCCATTCGCTAGCAGGCGCTGTTGTGTTGCGCACAGAAGACATATAACCGGTCTTACCTGCAGCGATAAGAGCAGCAGCAGTATATCCTAACGAATAACAATAATCTGAATCGTAGTTTGAAGGAGTTGCACAACGTCCTTCGTAACCGAAGAAGTGTTCCTGAGCAGCAAACTTACCTTTGTATTTACCGGCAACTTTCATTTCAGCCAGTTTATTACCTACCATTTCAGATAATAGCTTCTCTGTTTCGATCAAAGAAACTTGTACGTTTCCGTGAGGGTCACGATCTAAAGTCAACTGACGAGCTACACCGGAAGGTAAGCTTGCGAATATTTTCGCATTTTCGGCAGACAGGTTCTTTTGTATATATGCAAGCTGATCATCTTTAGGAACAGCATTGAATTCACGTTGATGATGTGCCAAGAAATCATTCAATTCTGAAATAAGACCTTTCATGGCAGGAATAAATTCGATAAGACCTTCAGGGATCAAAACTGTTCCGAAGTTATTACCATCTTCTGCACGTTTAGCTACAACATTTGCTATATCTGTAACGATATCATCCAAAGATAATTTTTGAGCTTCTACCTCTTCTGAGATAATACATACGTTTGGTTGTACCTGAAGAGCACATTCCAATGCGATATGAGAAGCAGAACGTCCCATTAGTTTGATAAAGTGCCAGTATTTGCGAGCAGAGTTACAGTCGCGTTGTATATTACCGATAACTTCAGCATATACTTTACAAGCTGTATCGAAACCGAATGAAGTTTCTATCATTTCATTTTTCAAGTCACCGTCAATTGTTTTCGGACAACCGATTACCTGAACACCTGCATTGATTTCTTTATAGTATTCAGCAAGCACACAAGCATTTGTGTTCGAGTCGTCACCACCGATAATAACAAGAGCTTTTATATCTAGTTTTTTCAATATTTCAAGACCTTTGTCAAATTGCTCTTTGCTTTCGAGCTTTGTACGACCAGAACCGATAATATCAAAACCTCCTGTATTACGATATTCATCGATAATGTCGGCTGTAAGTTCTTTATAATCGTGATCAACCAAACCGCCCGGACCCATTAGGAATCCGAAAAGACGACTGCTGACATTCATATTTTTTATACCATCAAAAAGACCGGCGATAACATTATGACCACCAGGAGCTTGTCCTCCAGAAAGTATAACTCCTACATTGATAGCAGGTAAGCTTACCTTTTCTGAAGTTTCTACAAACTTGATAGTCGGCATCCCATATGTATTAGGGAATAACTTTTTCACCTCTTCCTGATCTGCTACGGATTGAGTAGCTGCTCCTTCCTCAACTTTTACAGAGCCATACAATGCTTTTGGCATTTTAGGGTTATAAGCAGCTCTTGCAATTTGTAACGCACTTTTTTTCATTTGTTTTTATTGATTATATATAGTTTAATATTCTCATTTTTAAGGCACGCAAATTTCGTCATTTTTTTTGATATATGAAAGAGATTAATTCTCATCAAGGAGGATTTTTACTAACCTCTTCTTATATTTTTACTTATTTTAAATTTTTGATATTTTTTGATGACTTTTTATTACTCTTTTCTACCTTAAAAGTTATTCTATTCGCATAGATATAATCCAGAAGCAATACAACTTTCATTTTGAAAGACAAAACAACCTAAAACAAAATAAAATAGAATATACAAATACAATATTAACTATATTTAACTGTATCATTGTGACTTTTTATTACAAAATACGTCTTATATATAAAGAAACAAAAGTATCTTTGTATAACTAAATAAATAAAGCCATGAACCTAAAAAAATTATTATTATTCGCAGTTCTATTTTTATCATTGAGCATATATGCTAATGATCCGGAAACAGTGATGTTCAGCAATATAGAAACAACTGAAACAGGTTGCGTAAAGGAATTCTTGTTATGTGACAAAAACACCAACGCCCCTTTAACCAAGACGGTTTATAACTATGATGCTACCGGACGTATGCAAGAAAAAGCTACTTACGAATGGGATGGAGCAAAAGGATGGATCGGTGTTCAAAAATATGAATATAGCTACGATAAAAACAATCAGCCAACAGCTCCTACTCTATACAAATGGGACAATAAATCTAGCAATTGGTCAAAAAAATAAAACTCTCCAATAGTCGGAAAAGTGGAAGCCTTGCATAAAATGATGCGAGGCTTTTTTCATTACTTTTCATTTGCTACCTTAACGTAAAAAGATAAAAGTATAAACTTTATAAAAATGACCATAAACGATATTCTCTCTTCTGATACATCATCGTATTTCTGAATAAAAAATGACCTTTTAAAAACTTTTTTGCCTGTTCTATGTTTAAATACTAAAATATAACAGGAGAATGTGACGGTAAGAAAATGAGGAAAACCATTGAAGATTGTACAATCCTAAATTATTAGTACAAAGCCCACAAGGCTCAATCGAAGTCTTGGTACAGTAAAAAAGGAGTCGAATAGAGTATTAAAAAAGAGAGAGATCATAAACATGGTCTCTTTTCGTTCATATTAATAATGAATAAATACAACAATACTCTGAATGATATACTTTTAGAATCAACCATTTAAACAAAGTTACCAAATCTCATAACAAAACAATATGGCCCTTGACTTTATTCTTATTACAATCGGAACAGTCCTTGTCATCATCGGGATTATCGGGTGTATTTTACCCGCTTTACCTGGAGTTCCGCTAAATTACATCGCAATTGTTCTGTTACAATTTACATCCAAAATAGATTTCTCCACAGAATTTCTTGTTGCTTGGGGTATAATTATCATAATCGTCCAACTATTAGATTATTACATTCCTATTTGGGGCACGAAAAAACTGGGAGGAGGTTCGTACGGTGTATGGGGAAGTGCTATAGGGATGGTACTAGGTCTTTTCATCTTTCCTCCCTGGGGTTTTATTATCCTCCCTTTTGTCTGCGCAGTAATAGGAGAGATATTGGATAATAAAGAGTTCAGTGTCGCGCTCAAGGCGGGCTTTGGTGCCTTTGTTGGCTTCTTAGCCGGAATCATAATGAAACTAGTTGTTGCAATTATCCTGTCTTTCTTTTTCTTTAGAGAAGTTGTCAGGTACTTTATCAACAACTAGATATACAATTCAAATTATAGCTATACAGTTCTAGAGCTTATCCCCTTATCATCCATAATTATTTACGAACCAAATAAACAGAGCCAGTAATATAAGCCCCCCCGTAATAGCCAAAGCTATTTTAGCAACACTATATGGTCTGTCGCCTGTTACACGTCCCGTACGTGCATTCACAAAGAAATGATATAGCTTGTTATTATATGTATAAGACGACATATACACAGGCAACAATATCAACTTGAACTTCACATCGCTAAAGGACATCTTTTTAGAATGTACACGTTGCCTATCACCTCCGATATCCTGACAGATAGCATAGTCAATATCCGACTCCATCTTACTTTTGGCAGCCGCATATCCGGTTTGCATATTTATATTATACTTCTCTGTAATAAAGCCACTAAGAAAGCGATTATCAGCCTCTACCATGTTCATCATATCCCAATTGCTGATCTCAGTCATCACTTGTGTTGTGATGATCTTAGATGCAGGAACCATAACATCGTCGAAGAACAAAGAAATATGCCCGCTAATATCACTCCAACGTGTGCGTGTCTCGGTACGACGATTTTTACCGACTCCTACCGTGGTGGTATAATCATCTCCTCGTTCGCCGGTATAATCCGTCTCGGTCTGAGCATCGTAAGTCCAACAAGGGATATAAACACCTTGTTGCCTGCGATCGTACAAAGCCCTCGATTTTAATTTATTGGGAGTAAACCATCGTCTGGATATCCAAACAGACATATAGCTCCCGATCTCATTATCAGAAATCTTGAACGGCAACAAGTACGATGGCTGAACAAGGCGTTCCTCGTAGGCATCCGATACAATCAGCGGTGTTGCACAATAAGGACACTCTACAGACTTCATGCTTTCGTCGAAAGTAGATTCTGCACCGCAAGTACGGCAACTGATAACTTTTGTCGCTTTAGTGCTTAGAGTCTCAGCCTGCTCTGCATACGTATCAAAATCAAGTTCCTGTACGTCATCAACCTTTTTACTATTGATGGGAGTATCCATCCCACAGTAATCGCAGTGAAGAAAATCTGTTCCCGGTTTGTATTTAAGAGCAGCGCCACATTGCGGACATTGATATGTGTCGCTGCCATTCAATGTAATTTGAACGTTATCCGCCATATCCTAATCTTGTTTTGGCAGAGGAGGAGGTGTCATTGTCCAAAGGTCTTGCAAGTCCGGCTGATTTCCTGCCGGAGCCCAATCTGCCAATCCGTTTTTCCAAACCAAAGTATCACGGGTCAGTGTATTGCTCTTTGAAAGTTCTACTAATGCGGCCTTATCAAAAGGGCCTGCTTGCTGCCCGTTCACTGCCACATAGTAAGAAGCAGTGCCTGGAAGTGGTGGAGGCACAGCTTGTCCAGAAGTACTTTGATTAGCTGAATATGTCTGGTTAGCCATCGATTGTACCATCTGATTGGCCATTGCCATACCCGCACCAAGCCCGACTCCCATACCGGCCGTACCCGAAGGGTTTTCGGCTGCCGCTTCCATAGCCTTTGCAGCCTTCATTTTGGTCAGTTTATCCAAATCTATTTTATCAAGGCGGCTAAGTTCGAATATTTCTTTCTTCACCTCATCAGGCATAGAAATATTCTCTATCAGGAATTTGGTTACATCCATACCGTATGCACCAAAATCATCCTTCATATAGCCGAATATAACTTCCGAAAGTTCATTCAGGTTAGCGGCATACGATTCTATCGGCAAGTTTGACTCTGCTGCGGCATCCGAAAAGCGGGTAACAATAATACTCTTCAGTTGTTCTTTAATATTGTCGGTAGTAAAGGTCTGATTCGTTCCTACAATCTCCCTAATAAACACAGGGGCATCGGTTATCTTGAATGAGTAGATCCCAAATGCTCTTATTTCGACCATTCCAAAACGGTTATCGTTTAAAATTATGGCATTCTTGGTTCCCCATTTCTGGTCTATAAAGTTCTTTGTACTCACAAAATAGACTTCTGCCTTGAACGGACTATTAAATCCATACTTCCATCCTTTCAGCGTGGTGAGTATCGGCAGGTTTTGAGTGTTAAGCGTATAAGTGCCGGGAGTAAAAGTATCAGCGATTTCGCCCTCATTTACAAATACGGCTATCTGCCCTTCGCGAACAATCAGTTTCGCATTGTTTTTTATTTCGTTGTTGTACCTTTCAAAACGGTAAACAATAGTATCTTGCGTATTATCTAAAAATTCGATAATATCTATTAATTCATTTCTTAGCTTATCAAAAAGTCCCATACCTGATATTTTTTGAGTTAATATTCTTTCTTCAAAAATATATTATTTTTATCATTAAAAAGCAGTTTTACAGCTTTTTATTTTCTTTTGTCAAAGTTCGTGCTACGATCTCATATTCAGCAACCAAAGCAATTCTCCCAACATAAAAAGTAACAAAAGTAACAGGTATCAGCATATTATTTATTGTCACTTTTTCCCTCTGAAGAAATTACTCTTAAAGGTGACAGCTCATATATTAGACAATTTTTATATATATAAATCACAAGGAAAGATTGCTTTATGGATATAAGCGAAATATGTATTGATACACTTTATAAATACCCAGACTCCCAATTACTCCAATGGTTATTTGGTTTTTGTGTAGGCTTCCAAAGTGCAGAATCTCTACTGACCAAAATTTTTGCTATTAATTGATATAGTTCTTGCTTACTTGGAGGAATACTTTTGTTGTAGAAGCTTGAAAAATGGAATTCGTCTATAACCATTATCTTAGGAATATTTTTGGGAATATATCGTCTGATTTCGATTTCTCTTGCCCTTAATAAATCTGGATTTACTTCATTAAGGTATCGAATCAATTGGGGAAAGCCAATCGATTCATCAGAACTGGAAAGTTCGTTAGGTTGTATTCCTAAAGCTTTATACAGGGAAGGATCATGTTCTATTTTTACCATCTCTCCTCTCACCTTTACACTATCAGATTTGAGACTAACAAGTTCAAACAATTCGTTCTTTCCTCCCACTTTACTAATACGTGCAAATTCGTCACTGGGAATAAGAATGACAGACTCCATATTAGATATTCGATTATCCTCATAAGAGGATTCTTTAATGTATTCGATACAGTTGCCCACGTAGTCCAACTCAATATCAGCATATCCGCCTCTATTCTGATAGGCACTCTTTTCAAAAACAACAGCCCATCTATTCGCATCTGCATATAAATGAATGCGACTTCCTACAGTATTAGAATATCCATGCTCTAAGTCAAGAAAAAATATATATGAATAGTCACTCTTATTGGTAATATATCTACCTGTGACTCCATAAAATGTAGAATCAAGTTCTTCTAGTATTTCTTTTTCTGTATACGACTTACTAGTAGTCATACATGCATATAATAGAAATAAGGACAAAGCATAAACTATAAGTAATTTAAAGTACGTCATATACCATTCTTATATTTTATCAACAAATTCACTCTATATTATTGTAACAAATATAATTTAAATTGCATAACTCTAGAAAGACTTGTAACCTTTTTTATATATGCTGTGTCCTATCATTATAAAGAATAAAAAGATAACTAAAAAAATATACAAGATATGATTAGTAAAAATATTATAATAAATTACTTTAAAAACATTGAAGGATTAAGGAATATACTATTTCTTAATCGAAGAGTCTTCATTCTGCTATTACTTTTAACCTCATTAAATCATATAAAAGCTCAATCGCAGGAAGTTACTACTGAGAATATCAGATTTGAGAGCGAGGGAATAACTCTGGCCGGCACGATTTACACACCTCAACATTCGGATGCTGCGGTAGTTTTAGTACATGGTTCGGGGCAGGAGCATAGAATGAATGAATTTGCATCCCTTTTAGCACAAAATGGAATTTCGGTATTAACCTACGATAAGCGAGGAGTAGGAGAATCGGGTGGGACTTATATGGGGCCGGAAGTGGGCACGAATAATGTTGACTCCTGCAATCTTACACTATTAGCTAAAGATGCAAATGCTGCCATAAATACACTTCATGAGCGAAACAAGAACATACCAATTGGGTTAGTTGGCTTTAGTCAGGCAGGATGGATCATTCCTATTGCTGCAAGCAATAATTCATCTGTCAATTTCATGGTGCTGTTTAGTGGTCCTATAATTTCAACACTTGAGCAACTACGATTTCAGTTTTTCACAAATGGTGACCCTGATTTTTGGAATTCCCATACCGAAGCTGAGGCTCGTGAAAGTTTGCATCACAATAGTCGCTTTGATGAGCAGTATAAAATAGAATCTTACAAGTTTATCGACACAGACTCTTACGAAACACTAAACAAACTTTCAACTCCTGGGCTTTGGCTTTTTGGCGAGAAGGATATACAAATCCCGGCAAGATTATCAATAGAACGTCTAAATACGCTTAAGGTTGAAGGCAAACCTTACGAGTACTGCCTATTCTCAACATTGGGACATAATCTTACATTCTCGGACTCCGGCGAGCCTGTTCTCATCGCTATTCATTGGATTAAAAACAGAAAGTATTATATAAAAAATAAATAACAGAAACTGTATCAAAACAAAAAAAGGTTGTCCATATTAGACAACCTTTCTTCTCTATGTATTTTCAATAAATTCTACTTTTCCAATTCATTCAGGTTCTCATCAAGAGCCTCTATTTTCTTAACAAGCAACTCCATTTCTTCTTTCAGCTTTTCAATCTTATTATTTACGTCCTTCAACAGTCCACTAGCCCCTTTAGACGAAATAGACAGGAAGTTCATGTTGTTTTCATAAGTCTGAAGATCTGATTTTACTTTATTGTACTGATGCATCAAATGATCACGCTCTCTGTATAAAGCTCTCTTAGGATTATCCTGTTTTGAGATGTCTTTTATATTCGACTTGAAGGATTCGAAGCGACGTTCTGTCTTATCTACTTTAAGACGATCATAATGAGCATCAACAGCCTGATGGAATTCTTTATAAATTTTATCCTTTTCTTTGAATGGAACAAAACCGATCTTATGCCATTCGTCTGCTAACTCACGCACCTTAGCGATAAGTTCAGATGAATCCAAAGACTGATCAACATTTTTGATCTTCTCTATTATTTCTTTTTTAGCAGCCAGGTTGTCCAATTCTTCGCTCTTCTGAGAAGACTCATTCTTCTTCTTTTGTTCGAAGAAATAATCGCAAGCCGTTACAAATTCTTTCCATATAGCATCCGAATATTTGCGAGGCACAGGCCCTATAGTCTTCCACTCTTTCTGTATAGCAATCAACTTATCTGTTGTAGACTTCCAGTCTGTACTATCTTTTAGGGCTTTTGCTTGTTCTGTCAATGCACGTTTCTTGTCCAGATTTTCGTCCATTTCGCCTCTCACGCCCTTAAAGAATTCACTCTTCTTTTCGAAGAATGCATCGCACAACGAACGGAACTCTTCAAATATCTGATTATTTACTTTTTTAGGAACAAAACCGATTGTCTTCCACTTAGCTTGAAGCTCTATCACTTCCTTGCTCTTTTCATCCCATTCTTTGAAAGAAGTCAAAGTAGAATAATCTATGTTTTTCAAGGCTTCACAAATTGCAGTCTTTTCAACCAGATTTTCTTCTTCCCTACCTTTGAGTGACTCGAAATGAGTCTGATATTTTTTATTTATAGCTGTAGAAGCATTCTTAAATCGAGTCCAAATTTCTTCTCTCAGTTCTCTGGCAACAGGACCTATCTCGCGCCATTGCTGATGGAAATTCTGTAACTGATGAAAAGCTGAAACCGAATCAGTATCATCTATCAGTTTTTCTACCGACTCGCAAATCGCATTTTTGAGTTCAAGATTCTTCTTGAAATCATAATCACGAAATTCATTGTTGATCTTTATCAGATCATAAAACTTCTCTGTATATATTTGATAAGATTTCCACAATTCTTTCTCTTTCGACTGAGGAACCGAGGTTACATCATTCCATCCCTGCTGTAAGTCTTTAAACTCTTTATACAGCTTATTGAAGTCATCAGAACTTTCGGTCAAGTTCTTAATTGACTCTATTATCTGAAGTTTTTTATTATAATTTTCTTCTTTAAGATTTTCTTCGGCTGCTGCCTGGCTTGCACGTTTTTCTTTTAATTCACTCAAGAAAGTTTTCAGCACATCCTCACTCGGATCAGGTGCAGGAACAAATGCTTCGGCATCGTTTCCGGCTTCAATAAATTCGGCCTTTTGCTCTTCTATAGCAGCAGAACGCAACTTATAAAAAGCTTGCTTAAGCGACTCTACTTCAGCTCTCGAAGGAATTTCAGTTTGTGCGGTCAAGTTTTTTAATTTTTCAATTATCTCATCTTTGGTCAAAGATACTTGCTTTGCCACCGAAGTCTCTGTAGATGTTTCCGATTGCTCTTTCGCTTCCTCTTCAACAGATTGGTTTGTAACTTCCTCTGGTAGATTATTTTCTGGCAATTCAGGATTTAGGTTCTCGTTCATATAGTTAGTTTTTAGGATGAAAGGCATAGCCTCTAGTAATTCATAAGGCAAATTAATGATTTTTTTTTGTTATTTCAACTATCAGAGCACACCTTTTTTAGTTTTTGATGCCAAAAGGTCATTTTTCATCTTTTTTCTTTCAAACGCTGCTTTCTTCTTTCTTCCGCTTCGCGCTCTTTTTGTTTGCGTTCCTGTTCTTTAACCTTCTCTTTTTCCTTCCGTTCTTTTTCGCGCTGACGCAAGCGTTCTTTCTGTTCACGTTCCTTTTGCTTACGGTCTGCCTCTTTCTGTTTACGGGCATCTTCACGAGCCTTCACGGCAGCTTTGGCTGCATCTTCTTTTTGCTTCTCTTCCATTCGTTTTTGTTCCTCAGCTTGCTTATTCGCAGACTTAATGGAATCTTCGAGTGCTTTTTCTACACTCGCTATCGAGTCTGTTCGGGCTTTCTCTACTTTGTTGATAGAATCTAAGCGGATTTTTTCTATTGCTTTTTGTTGTTTTTCGTGTTCTTTACGCAACTTATCTTCTTCCTTGAGCGCTTGCTTTTCTTCTTTTGTCAGTTTTTCCCTATTCTTGTATCGGTCAAATAAACTCTTAATACCATCAACAGGATTGCTGACAACATTAGATATATCATCTATAACGTTATTTATTTCTCCGGCTTTTTGTAATTGATCTTTCGACAACAAGTCATCCCCTGTTATCTGTTTACCATTTACTTTCGTTTCAGGTTGTTTTTGTACAGGCTTTTCAGGCACGACAGGTCTTTGTGGTATAATTACAGGTTCTTTTACCAGTTCTTCAAGCTCTTTAACTTTACTCTCCTCTTTAACCTCAACAGCTTCTGCTATTTCTACAGGCTGGGTAGATTCCATATACTTATCACCACTCCATGAAGCTATCAACTGAGGGAATTGTTCTGCATAATGCTCTCTAAAGTATGCCATATATTGCTCTAAGCCAAGACGAGGAAGCACATTGATATAATTATCTGTTGATATCGGCACTACAAGAATTGCCGTGTCGAGATGCTGTATGAGCCCTTCTTTGCTATATGCTTTTGAGAGATATGATTTTATTGCAGCAAAAGAATTAAATCCTTTTATCTGCAATACCTCATACGGCGGATCTGTATCGAAGCTCAGGTCGAATGTCTGAATAACATAATTGGTAAAGTTATAGTCGGCCACCTGATACAGTAATTCGTTTCGGTCTATCGTCTTTGGTTTAAACATCAGCATCAACACATAAGGCACATCCAACGTGTCGGAGTATTGCAATATTTTACCCTTAGAAGCAAGCAAAGAATCAGCACCCTGATACGCCTTACTCCAGTCGAATCCGGTGACGGGAGAACCATCCGAGAGTAATATTTTCCCGCTTTTCAGACGTTCGAGTATTTCGCCTGCCAAAGGAGTAATATCAGACTTCGGATACTTCTTCACTAAATCCGTCAAGTTCGCTTCCAGGTTGCCCGCATCACGTTCTTGAGCATAAGTCAATGCATTCAGTAAAGTAAAATTAGGCATCAGGTCAGTAAACGGATACTTGCTATTCATTGCTGTATAATTGCGTCTTACAGTTTCCACATCTGCGTGTTGATATGCTTTATAAGCTTCGTTGTAGAGAGAATCCTGCAAGCTAGCCATGTTTCGGAAATTCCATTCATAGTCGGGTTGAGAAACAGGCCCGGCGTACTTACCCGATACAAACTCATTCATCAGTTTAGATCGGTATATAGCCATCATATTATTATCTCCTAAACGCATATAAATAAGGAACAGTTGATAGTAAATTTCTTCCAGGTTAGGCGTATTAGGGAAACGGTGTATATTTGTATTAAAGGCATCGATAGCCAAATCCATATCTTGCAACTTATCTTTATATATCAGCCCCATCTTATACAAGGCATCCTCGATAAGGACATTCGATTCTTTAATAGCTTCGGGAGTCAGAGGTAATTGTTGCAAATAATAATCAACGGAATATTCATCATCAACGGCATTCTTTGGTTTGTTGAGTTCTTCATTCTGAGCTTGAAGCTCCTTTATCCGATGCGCTTCTGTATTCAGAGAATCGGGTTCTTGCGCGGCATCTACCTCATCAAAGATTCCTGTAGATCGCTTATTACGTCTGCGCCAATCATCTTCCAGCTTACGATTTCCCCATTGTTGTTGAAATGCTATCTTACCCTGATTTACTGCTTGTTCGTTATAGAAATAGAATGTAGCTGCACCTTGCTGTGTAATAACAGGAGGGGCTACCGGAGTCTTGTTAGATTGGTCAAACAGTTGTTCATTTATATCATCCCAAGACGATATGCGCTCCTGCCGTTCTTCGATCCGCCTTTGGGTATCCTCTTCTTTTTGTCTCTTTGCTTCTTCTTTTTTCAGCTGCTCTATCTTATCTTTAATAATGTGAAGACGTTCCTCTTCAGGAAGTTGAGCTATATATTGCAAACTATCTTGTTCTTCTACTACTTTAACATGTACAACCAGTTCATCTAGTACACTCGACCTTAAAGCTACTTTTGGATAATCGTGATGAGATTTATTCAATTGAGGCAAAGCTTCTGAGTAACAAGGTTGAGCCAAGACAAATTTGCGCTTAAGAAAATATAGGTCTCCGAGTTTTATCTGAGCCATTGCTTTGTCGTATCCATTACGGGTACTCTCTTTCGCTCCTTTTTTATAGCTTTCAACAGCCTTCAAGGTATCTGTTTTCTGAAGATATATGTCTCCCAAAGTAGTATATATCTGATCGAGATATTCTTTGTTACGTGATTTCTTAGACATGCCCGACAGTATGGATAATGCCTTTGTCTTTGCCGGAGAGTCGTCCAGCTCTATTTGTCTGAGTTGTGCATTGAATGTATACTTATAAGGTGTACTCATACCCTTAACAGACGCAAAAGCCTTATCTGCTTTGGCTTTGTCTCCCAGCTGAGCATAAAGCTGCCCCAAAAGATATTTCATGCGGGTCTTTTGATGCTTATTCTTTTCGCTCTTTATGGCTATCTCCAATTGAGGTATGGCAGCATCATACTCATTATTATAAACCAGATAGTTGGCTTTCACCAATGCATAAAAACCTTTATGTTTTTCGGAAACTCCTCCTGCTATCTCTATCTTATGTAAGATATCTCCGGCTTCATACATCCATCCCATTTCGATATATGCACGGGCTATCCACAACTGACACTCAGCAACAATCTCGGGATTGGTACTGTATATCTTTGTTATATACAGAAACGTACTGACAGCTTGTAAATAGTTTCCATCCTGAAATTCAGCTTTCGCCAGCAACAACCATACCTGATCCATAAACGGAGTATATTCTTTTTGACGAATCCACGCCTGATATTCGGCATCGTTTCGCCTATCGGGATCACGTTTGGGTTTTGCAGTTATCGAATGCAGCTTGATCGCTTTGGTTGTTTTGTCTATAGTGGTTGTAAAATTCCCCGATGATGCACCAAGCGAGTCCGTACTTTTCGGGAAAATATAGACCAATTGCGAAAGATTGTCTTCCCTCCCCCTCTCTTTTGCTTCGAGCGCTTCTTTGTAAGCTATATCAGCATTGTAATGTATATTATAGCGTGTATTCACCGAATGGTAAAAACGTGTCAAGGCGGTGTTCTTCTTATTAGAACATGACGATGTGATAAGGAGGATAAACAATACACCAAATCCTATGTATAGTGTACGTACTAGATTATTTTGTGACACGTATAAACCAACAGCTGATTAATCATATATAAAACACAAAAATAAGCATTTTATTGTTTTATATCCTATCATCGCTTTTGTGCAAGTCTTCAATTATCAATATCCGGATTTAATCTTTTTCATTATACCCAAAAGTATATATACTATCTATATATGAATACAGATATAGTCAAGCCGCAAAAGAATGGGTACCAAGAGCTAAAAAATAAGCTTTCAGCTACACAAACTTAACGTGTACATATATAAACCAGTACCAGCACAAGAAAAAGTGCAGCAGATACAATTAACATTGCTTTTCTCATATTCATTTATGGTATTAGGATTTCCACGAAGATATAAGATTTTGGATAAATAGAAACAAAAAGAGCCAAAATTTAACTTTCGGCTCTTTCTATATTAGAATAAAGGATATTTCCTTATTTTATCTTTTCCATTATATCGTTCAAAGCCTTTGTCAAACCTTCGGTATTTTTACCACCGGCTGTAGCAAAGTGAGGTTGACCTCCACCTCCACCTTGAATATGCTTAGCGGCATCACGCACCAGTTGGGATGCATTCAATCCGTGATCCTTTACTAGGTCGTCGCTTAGCATCACAGTAAGTAATGGTTTTCCTTCGTATTCGGTAGCTCCTACAAAAGCTGTATTTTCTGCGAATTGACCTTTTATCTGGAAAGCGATATCCTTTACAACTTCACCCGGAAATGGGCCATTCAATACATAGAAATCAATACCATTTATAACCTGCTTTTTCTTTATCAGAGCATCTTTAATCTGAACTGTCTTTTCCTTTACATACTCTTCAACGGTCTTCTTCATTTCGGCATTTTCCTCAAAGAATTTACGAAGAGCCTGAGTCAGATTTGGAGTATTGTTAAACAGGGATTTCACCTCTGTCAATATATCTTGTTGAGCATAAAAGTAGTCTTCGCAAGCCTCAGCCGTAATTGCTTCTATACGGCGGATACCGGCAGCAATCGAACTCTCGTTGATAATACGGAACGAACCGATACGTCCTGTAGAAGATATATGAGTACCTCCACAAAGTTCTACTGAATCGCCAAAGCGTATTACACGTACATCTTCACCATACTTTTCGCCAAATAGAGCCATCGCACCCATTTCTTTCGCTTCGGCAATAGGTACATGACGCATTTCCTCACGAATGATGTTCTCTCTGATCTTACCTGTCACATAACGTTCTACTTCACGAATCTCCTTGTCTGTCAACTTTTGGAAATGAGAGAAGTCGAAGCGAAGAACAGATGGAGATACATACGACCCCTTTTGTTCTACGTGACTACCCAGTATTTCACGCAGTCCTTCGTGCAACAAGTGCGTTGCAGTATGGTTGCACTCTGTTGCTGTACGGTTCTTCAGATTGATACGGGCTATAAATGTAGCTGTCAGATCTTGAGGAAGCTTATTAGACAAATGTACTGCCAGATTATTTTCACGCTTAGTATCCGATATTTCGATTGTTTCGTCATCGGTTGCCAACCAACCACTATCACCTACCTGTCCTCCCATTTCAGCATAGAATGGAGTGCGACTCAGTACAATCTGATAAAACTCGCTATTCTTTTGTTTTACCTTACGGTAACGTAATATTTCGGTTTCACATTCAGTGAAGTCATAACCTACAAACTCTGGATCACCGTCTTTCAATGTCACCCAGTCTTCTGTTTCTACTGCTGCGGCATTGCGGGCACGGTCTTTTTGTTTTTGCATCTCTGCCTTAAAGCCGGCTTCATCTACAGACATGTCATTCTCTTTCAGAATCAGCTCTGTAAGGTCGAGAGGAAATCCGTATGTATCATATAAGGTAAAGGCTTCAATACCGCTTAGTACTGTCAATCCTTTTGCTTTTGTATCAGCTATTTGCTTGTCGAGTAGTTTTATACCAGTCTCTAATGTACGCAAGAAAGACTCTTCTTCTTCCTTCATTACTTTTTCAATCAGCGTCTGCTGTTGGATAAGCTCAGGATAAGCATCTCCCATTGTTTCTATCAATGCAGGTAGCAGCTTATACATAAACGACTTGTGCTGATCAAGGAACGTATATCCATAACGAACGGCACGGCGAAGAATACGACGAATCACATATCCCGCTTTGGCATTCGATGGCAACTGCCCGTCTGTTATGGAAAATGCGATAGTACGCACATGATCAGCTATCACACGCATTGCAATGTCTTTCTTCGTATCGTCACCGTATGTAGTGTTAGCCAACGCGCCAAGAGCCTTTATTATAGTCTGGAATACATCTGTATCATAGTTCGATGTCTTACCTTGAACAGCCATACACAAACGTTCGAATCCCATCCCTGTATCAATCACTTTAGCAGGAAGCGGATCAAGCGACTTGTCGGCTTTACGGTTGTATTGCATAAACACGAGGTTCCAGATTTCTACAACCTGAGGATCACTCTGATTCACCAAAGTCAGCCCGTCAACTTTCGCACGTTCTTCATCCGAACGTAAATCTATATGTATTTCGGAGCAGGGACCACAAGGACCGGTATCACCCATTTCCCAAAAGTTATCTTTCTTGTTGCCATTGATAATCCGGTCTACCGGTAAATACTTTTCCCAATAGGCTGCTGCTTCATCGTCACGAGACAAGCCTTCGGAAGGGCTGCCTTCGAAAACAGTAACATAGAGACGGTTTTTATCTAATGCCAAAACTTCTGTCAGATATTCCCACGCCCATTCGATTGCCTCTTTTTTGAAATAGTCTCCAAAAGACCAGTTTCCAAGCATTTCGAACATCGTGTGATGGTAAGTATCGTGCCCTACCTCTTCCAAATCGTTATGCTTCCCACTTACTCGAAGGCATTTTTGAGAATCGGCTACACGTGCATACTTGATTGGCGCATTACCCAGAATAACATCTTTAAACTGGTTCATACCCGCATTAGTAAACATCAGTGTAGGGTCACCCTTGATCACCATCGGTGCCGATGGTACAATTTTGTGCTCTTTAGATGCAAAGAAGGATTTAAACGATTCACGAATTTCTTTAGAAGTCATCATATTTTTAAAATTAGTAAATTAGCAAATTAGCAGACATCGGATACACTCCTAACTGTTTGCTAATTTTCACATTTTCATGTTGCCACATTAATTTCTGTTTCTTTATTATAATCAATTTGCAAAAATAGCGCAAAAACTTTACTTTTGTCGAACTCGCGAAAATAAAAATGACAGGAACCATAAAATGAAGCGAAAAGTATATTATAGATACAATCCGCAAACACTCACATATGACAGAATTTATCCTAGCCGCAAAGATAGGATAATTGTGGTTTTCCGTCACCTGATATCGGGTATTGTAGTTGGTATAGTCGGTCTGATAGTAGTTACCTATTTCTTCGATACGCCTTGGGATAAAGCCCAGAAGAAAGAGGATGAACTGATCCGTGCGCAGTACGAAGTCCTTTCTAAGCGGATGGACGAAGTTATAAACGTGATCGGAGATATACAGCAACGAGACGACAATCTCTACAGGGCAATATTCCATGCAGACCCTATCCCCTCCTCTATCCGAAGTTCGGGAGTCGGAGGTATCGGAAGGTACGATTACCTGATGGAGTTGAAAAGCCCGGATCTGATTATACAAACTACAAAGAAGATGGACTTCATCGAAAAGCAAATCTATATACAGTCTAACTCGTTTGATGAAGTGCTCAGTCTTGCCAAAAGCCAAAAAGATCGTCTGAAACATATACCAAGCATACAACCTGTACCCGACAGATACCTGAAACAAGTAGCCTCGGGATACGGCACACGCATCGACCCTATTTATGGTACAGCTCGCTTTCATGCAGGAATGGACTTTGCCGCAAATATAGGAACACCCGTGTATGCGACCGGCGATGGTACAATAATAGAGGTAGGCTGGAAGCAGGGATATGGTAAATGTATTATGATCAGTCATGGCTATGGCTATGAAACGTTATATGCTCACCTCAACGAATACAAAGTACGCCCGGGACAAAAGGTTACCCGTGGCGAGCTGATCGGAGAAGTGGGTAACACCGGAAAATCGACAGGCCCGCACTTGCACTACGAGGTACACGTAAAAGGTCAGCCCGACAATCCGGCCAAATACTACTTTATGGATCTCTCTCCTGCAGAGTATGATAAGATGTTACAAATTGCCGCTAACCACGGACAGGTAATGGATTGATGCTGCTATGAAAATCGATTTCGAAAATAGTAACCGCCTATACTACTCCCTGCGAGAAGTTGCTTCGCACTTTAAAGTGAACGAATCGCTGCTCCGTTTTTGGGAAGGTGAGTTTGACATCATCAGACCAAGGAAAACGGAAGGTGGTACACGCCAGTACACAAAAGCCGACATCGAAAACATTGCCATCGTTTATCATTTAGTAAGAGAAAAAGGTCTTACTCTCGAAGGTGCACGCCAGGCCCTAAGACAGAAAAAAGACGAAGAAGCCCGCAAAATTCAGGTTATCCAAAAACTGGAACAAATAAAAAGAGAGTTGATGGATATGGAACGGGAGTTCGACGACTCTATCGATTGAGATAATCTATATTTTCACCTCGCTTTGTCTTATTCCTCAAACTATTTCTATAAAAAGTAACAAAAGTAACACATATCCCCCTTTTTCAGTCGTCACCCTCTGTAACGGTATCCGGGAGGCAACGGCCCTGTGTTCAGATTGGGAATGGTAACGTGTTTTGATTTTTTCTTTGGCTGAGTCTCTACCTCCGTATCAGCTTCCTTTATTGATAAGGGTTTATCTGCCTGTTTCATTGGCTGATCGTCTACAACCGCTTCCTCCTTTTTCTTTTGTTCTACCGAATGACTATTTCTAAGATTTTCACGCAAAAGATTTAGACTCTCTGCTGTGGTAGAATCGCGCACCACGATTGTTAAAGCAGGTTCTTGCTTATACTCTGCCGCTTTCTCTTCTTTGGCTTCATTTTGCAACAATACCAGTTTTATGGCATGGGTATCCGGAGCATATTCCTTTTGCCTGACAGTCCGGGATTTTAAGACTAACTTTTCAGGATTGTTCTTATCGGGGACATAAATAGTTCGGGTTTCGGTGAGGGTATAGCCTTCCAGCTTCTTCTTCAGCGAATTGCGTGCCACCATCAAGAGTTTGTCGTCTCGACATTCCATCGCTCTTTCAACTGCCTCGTTAAACTCGGGTTTTGTTCTCCGCCATTCATAGAATGTTTTTCGATTTATATTCAATGCATTACATATTTCCGAAATACTATATGTATCTTCTTCGATAAAAGAAATTATCCTTTCTACCAATTGCTCTGTGTACTTTGCCATATCTATTATAAATTAAGTGCTAGGAATAAATTTATTGTCGCCTTTTTATCATCCCGAGTCTTTAAAGGGTCGGTATACTTCGTTGCCTCAGCATTACAAAAAGAGCATAAGCCAGTAATTATTCTTGATTACTATAATAGATAAAATTGGACAAAAATGATAAAGGGTCATTTTGAAAGGAAAACAGGGGTCTTGCTATTCTATGTTGAAATTTTTCATACGAGATCGTTCGTTTTATCCAGTATAATAAATTGTGTTTTGGAAGTAGGAGCAATGGCTTGTTCCTGCCCATTTATATCCGGGCAACCACAAGCCACTGTCCCTACATACGCATATACGAAAAGCACCTCTAAGTCTGATTTATAGACTTAGAGGTGCTTTATATTCATTCTTCGGGCAATTCTTATATACCCAAATCTTTACATACTTGTTCTATTTTCTTTTCAGTAGCAGCATTCACTGCATCGTATTCTTCACGTGATTTCAACTTATCCTGCACTTCAATGTAGAACTTTATCTTCGGTTCTGTTCCCGAAGGACGGATTGAAACTTTCGTTTTATCCTGAGTAAAGTATTGAAGTACGTTCGAAGTTGTAGGCATCTCGAGAGTATATTCTTCATTGATGCTAAAATCTTGTGCCTTCAATGTCACAAAGTCTTTGATCAATATCACTTTCGAGGCGGCTATTTCTTTGATGGGATTTTCTCTGAAATTCTTCATCATCGCTTCTATTTCTTCAGCACCGCTCCTACCTTCTTTCGTTACCGAAATACCTTTCTCTTTAGAGAAACCATATTCCACATAGATGTCCTGAAGCATTTCGTACAATGTTTTTCCGTTGTCTTTTGCCCATGCGGCGATTTCACCAAACAAGATGGCAGCAGAAACAGAATCCTTATCACGCACAAAGTCTTCGGCTAAGAATCCGTAACTTTCTTCACCCCCACCTATATAATTACGCTTGCCTTCCAGCTCACGCATTACAGCAGCTATCCATTTAAAGCCGGTGTAGCACTCAAACATCTCCACGCCATTCTTCTCAGATACAACCTGAGTCAAAGCACTGGTTACGATTGTACGTACTGTATAGTCTTTCTTTGAGAGCAAACCCAATTCCTTACGGCGTGTGATTATATAGTAGATAAGGATAAGCATCGTTTGGTTACCGTTGAGCAAGATAAATTCTCCTTTATCATTGCGGATACCTGCACCAAAACGGTCAGCATCAGGGTCGGTAGCAAATACCAACTCGGCTTTTGTTTCTTCTGCTTTTTTCACAGCCAATGCCATAGCGGCAGGATCTTCAGGGTTTGGAGATATTACTGTAGGGAAATCGCCACTCAACACATCCTGTTCGGGTACGTTGATAATATTGGTAAACCCACATTCTTTTAGTGCTTTAGGGATAATTGTAAATCCGGTACCATGCAGAGGCGTATAAACAATACCGATATTTGCATGACGCTTGATCGAATCGGGAGAAAGAAGCAATGTTTTCAAGTCCTGTATATAGGCATTGTCCATATCCTTGCCGAGTATTTCGATCAGCTTTTTATCACCGCCTTTAAATTTGATCTGATCCACTTTCACTCTGTTCACCTCAGCGATAATGCTCTTATCATGCGGAGGGATAACCTGCGCACCGTCTTCCCAGTATACCTTATAGCCGTTATATACTTTCGGGTTGTGAGAAGCTGTAATCATTATACCACTCTGACAGCCTAGCTTGCGGATAGCATACGAAATTTCGGGAGTAGGTCGTAAGTCTTCGAACAGATATGCCTTGATTCCGTTTGCAGCAAAAATATCTGCCGAAATTTCAGCATACAAACGGCTATTGTTACGACAATCGTGGCCGATGACTACTTTTATTTCTTTTAATGAAGAAAACTCCTTCAATAGATAATTAGCCAGCCCTTGTGTTGCACCTCCGATTGTATATATATTCACGCGGTTGGTACCCACACCCATAATTCCGCGAAGACCTCCTGTTCCAAATTCAAGGTCTTTGTAAAAAGATTCTATAAGCTCCGTTTTATCTTCTTGATCTAACAATGCCTGAACTTCTTTTCGTGTATCGGCATCGTATTTTTCCGACAACCATGTTTTTGCTTTAGCTGTTACCTGTGCCAGCAATTCACTGTTTTCCATGCTTTCTTCTTTATTTTAGTTTTATATTGATCTAAACAAAAATGCGAATAACAAAAATAACAATTTTTTGCTTTGAGGGGGCAAGAAGATATAAGAAATATAGTCTTTTGCTATACACCCGCTAATCATATTCTTTAACCTATTGATTATTCACACAAAACTAAATAGGTGAATACTAAAAACATAATAAAGTATAATAAAACCTAATCACTCCGTATTGCATCCATTTAAGAAAAGTTCTTTTTGGCGGTTCTCGAAGAAAGTATTACTTTTGCAGCGGTTTTAACGCCCCCTACTCATTTGGGCTAGTATTCACTAAAAATTAAAAATCATGGACGAAGACCCGTATCCGAGTTACAGAAACAAAACTAAAGTATTAACCTCTCTGTAAAGGGTCTTATTGTGATTTCCTTACAGAGATAAAGTAAGGAGATTGCATCATGAGTGAAATAATAATCCGCCTCCAACAGCTTATTGAAGACAAAAGCTGGAAAATCGTAAAACAAGAACTTAACAACCTCGATTCTGTTCAGATAGCAGAAATCATTGCAGACATACCAAAGTCTGATCAGATCATTTTATTCCGCCTCTTGCCACAAGAATTGGCAAAGGAAACTTTCAAACGCCTTTCTCACGACGAAAAAGAAGATATAATCGAAGGACTGGCTGTTAACATCAATGTAGTAACATCTCTTCTTAATGATCTTGATCCGGACGACCGTACAGCCTTCTTTGAAGAACTGCCGGGCGAAGTAAGCCAGCGTCTGATGCAGATATTATCGGACGAAGAAAGAGAAATCACCACCAAACTATTAGGCTTCCCCAAAGATAGTATCGGACGTCTGATGACACCCGAATACGTCGCAGTAAGACCATACTACACAGTAGAACAGGCTATAAACCATATCCGCAAGTTCGGACGAGACTCCGAAACACTGAATGTAATATACATCGTAGATGATAATTGGAAGCTTATCGCCGATATCCGCATCAAGGAAATAATTTTGGCTTCTGCCAACCAGACCATCGGCGAGCTTAGCGACAATCGTTTAATCTCGCTTAACGCATACGACGACCAGGAGGTTGCCGTAAAAATATTCTCCGACCACGACCGTGTAGCCTTACCCGTAACCGACACCAACGGCACACTGCTGGGCATTGTTACCATCGACGACGTAATGGATGTAGCAGAAGAAGAAAGCACAGAAGACTTCCAAAAGTTTGGGGGTACAGAAGGGCTAGACCTCTCATATACCAAAACATCACTGACTGAAATGGTCAGAAAACGTGCCGGATGGCTAGTTGTCCTCTTTTTAGGAGAGATGCTCACAGCATCAGCAATGGGGCACTTCGACGAAGAGATAGAGAAAGCCGTAGTATTGGCCTTGTTTGTTCCACTGATCATTTCAAGCGGGGGTAACTCGGGCTCGCAGGCTGCCAGTCTTATTATCCGCGCATTGGCTCTGGGCGAACTAAAGCTCAAGAACTGGTGGTATGTGATGAGAAAAGAGATTTTATCAGGTCTGCTTTTGGGTTCTATCCTCGGTGTAATAGGTTTTACCCGAATATTTATATGGCAAGAACTGGGCTTATACGACTATGGTGAATATTGGGTATGGGTTGCTTTGAGTGTGTCCGTTTCGCTCATATTCATTGTTTTGTGGGGCACATTCTCCGGTTCGATGATCCCCCTCCTGCTAAAAAAAATAGGATTAGACCCCGCTACTGCATCGGCTCCGTTTGTAGCAACGCTGGTAGATGTTACCGGACTGATTATCTATTTCTCTATTGCAGCGATGTTCTTAAGCGGAAAACTACTCTAACAAACTAATTATATTATAAAGTAAAAAGCGGCTAATCGAATTGAATCCACAATCAAATGCAATTTCGGTGATACTTAGATCTGACAACACAAGTTTCCTTTGAGCATGGGCAATTCGTTCTTGAATCACATATTCATACAACGTACAACCGAATGCCTTCTTAAAGATAGAATTAGCATAATCCGGATGCAGTCCGACAGCCTTTCCTATTTCCGACACATTAAGAGGTTGAGAATAATTCTGAGAAATATAAACAACGATTCGCTCTATTAAACTTAGCCCAGGTATAAAATTTGAAGATTTCTTCTCATGCGAACTAACATTATTTGACATTCTGAGTAAACGCGCATGCATTTCTAAAGAAATAAGTTCAACACCATTGCTTTCCTTTATGTCACTTAACCAGTTCTTTATCATAAACTCATCGTGAATAGAGAAGTGGCTTCTTGTCTCAATAAAGACTTTCCCTTTAAATATCTCATCTATGAAAGACGGCGGAAATTTCCATAATAAAAACTGTGTCAGAGGTATTGTACAAACATAGTAGGGTTTATCTCCTTCGTAACCTATGATTTGATGAGGAATAAGTCCCCAAAACAGCACCAACCTTTTGGAGGGGACAATTACTTTACGGTCTTGAAATAGATATGTTATATTCCCTGAGGGGAAGTAATTTAGTTCTATTTCATTATGCCTGTCTGGTTTTGGCATCAAACTGGGAGTCCATAATTCACACGTTAAACCATAAGGAGTAAAGTTCTCTCTATTTTGATTAAACGTATTTAATTTCTCGGGATATGACATGTTTTAAACAAAAATCAATTTGTGCAACCCAAAGCTAGAAATTAAATTTACAGTTTAAAATTATTTTCTCCAAATACCATGAATAGAATAATCTTTTTCTCTTTAGCATTGTTTCTATTAGGCGAATATTGTTTAGCCCAGATTCATCCTAGCGATAAGCATAGATTAATTGTTACTACAGACCTTGGGGGTACCGATCCGGATGACGTCCAATCCATGATCCATTTGTTGGTATGCTCCAATATGATCAATATAGAAGGACTGATCAGTTCTCAGGTATGGGTAGACGATCCGGATAAAACCGCTTATATAAAGCAGCTTGTCGAATCTTTCGGTGAAGTTTTACCCCGTTTAAAGATACATGCGGAAGGCTATCCGGAGATAGATTACCTTCTATCAATTATAAAAAGAGGACAAGAATATTCCAACATGGCCGGCGTGGGTGATGGGAAAGATTCGCCGGGGTCAGAACTCATTATCAAAGCCGTTGACAAAAGAGATGACAATCGCCCCGTATGGCTTGCCGCCTGGGGTGGAATGAACACGATAGCACAAGCATTATGGAAAGTGGAGCATACACGGAGTAAAAAAGAGTTCAAAGCCTTTGCCGATAAAATACGGATTTACGATATACTGGGGCAAGATGATGCAGGTGCATGGATAGCCAAAAAATTTCCAAATATTATATACATCCGCAATAAGCAAGTATACGGTTGGGGACCTTCTGACAATTGGATCAGGGAAAACATTCAAAGCCGCAAACCGTTAGGAAGTCATTATCCTAATCGTATCTGGGCACCTGAGGGTGATTCTCCTTCTTTCTTTTATGTGTACGCCAATGGATTGAATGTACCCGAAGAAATCGACTATGGCGGTTGGGGAGGACGTTTCTATAAAGAAAAGCAGATGGGGATACGCGGTATGGATTTCATTGAGAAAAGTGGAAAAGACGAAACCCAATACGATCCCTATTATATGTATGGAAGCAGCAAAGAGGGTATCGGAGCTATAAATAAATGGAAAGAACACATCTGGAATAATTTTGCAGCCCGTATGCTGTGGACAACGACAAGCAACTATTCTGAGGTAAATCATCACCCTAAAGCAACGATAGAAGGAGATAACTCACTGAAATGTATCTATAGAAATGCAAAAGCAGGAGATTATCTGATTTTTGATGCCTCGGAATCGACAGATCCCGATGGTGATCGATTAGATTATAAATGGTTCGTATATAGCGAGCCTAGTACATACAAAGGTTCAGTGAATATAGAAAATACTAACGCATACTCCTGCAAAGTAGCCATACCTTCCGATGCGTCGGGCAAGACGATACATGTTATACTCGAGTTAACTGACAATGGAACTCCTACTTTAACCGCTTACAGAAGAATCGTAATTAATGTAAGTTAAGCTATATGGCTTTTATAGATGACGATTAAACAATGTATTTTATTCAAAAACACCTTCTATTTATCCGACTCCGTATTTGATCTGATCGAATAAGAATGGAAATATTTTTGCGTCTACGCCATGATTCATAAGGCTTTCCCTATCTGCTTCGAACAACATTGCAAACAACTCGAAGTCATTCTCTTTGTATACAGCTTGCTTATAATGCTCGATAGCTTCTTTCATATTACCGGCGCAAAGGTCTACATGTCCGGCATTTAAGAAATCATGTATCGTAGGTTTTCTTTCTAAAATTTGATTGTAATATTTCTGAGCTAACTCGTACTTTCTCAACAGGAATGCAGTCCATGCAATAGGACGTTGCGCTTTTGTGCCCTTGGAGTCTAATAGTTCTACCTTAAAATACGTATTCAAGGCCTGCTCATAATCGTTCATCTCCAGATAGCAATGCCCTATATTCAGTTCGGTGTTTACATTATCAGGATTCAGTTTTGCTGCCTTCTGATAGTAGTATAATGACATATCCGGCTTCTTCAATGTTCGGTATATCTGTGCTATACGTCTTATGATCCACGAATTATCGGGTCTCAGCACATCTGCCTGCAAGTATGCAGCCAAAGCACCGTCCTGATTGTTCAGCATTTGCTTGCAATATCCTATCTTTTGCCAGATATCATCATTCTGACTATCAATATCAATCAGGCGATTGAAAACATCCAATGCCTCACTGAAATTATTTTTATCGAAGCAATACTGAGCAATTTTCCTCATACTTTCTTCATCGGATATCAATGGCGCTATGGATTTCTTTTCATAGAAATTCAAACTCAGCTTGAATACATCAAAGAAGTTGTTGCGATATGGATGTAATTTAAAGAAACGGTACAAGTCTTGAATATATTGATTTGAAGTAACCTCATCATCAATAGTAGGATTCATGGCCTGCGCCTCTTTTTGCAGTTGCTTTATCTCTTCCGATTCGGCACCCATCCGCCCCATCATCATATCCCGTTGCGCAGGAGATATCTGTAACAGGCTTAAGCAAAAAGAATACTTGTCGGAGTTGCACATATGCCCCGAATCGAGAACGGCGGTCTTCAACAAATTACTTCCGCTATCTTCGGGAAACAGGCTCATAAGCTCAGAGTATGAAGGATCGAAAGGCATAAACCAATTGCTTATTTCGGAAAAGAAAGAAAAGTGCTTTAATCCAGAAAAAGTGGAATGAAACACATCGGCTCCTTCCATTTGCAAATTAGAATATTCTTGCAGCTTTTTACCAAGTCCCGACTCTTCAAGTTCCTTTTGCCATTCAGGATTTTTTTCGGAAAAGTCTGTGTCCCCACCCATCAGCTCTTCCATATTCAGTTTGCGACCCGCCAGATTATTAAATTTCATCATCTCAGGCAGAATCTCCTCCCGGATCTTCTTACTAATCTGCTCGGTCTCGCGCGAACGAATCAACTGAATCACAACACGGCGAACAGCCCTGCGGAATTCCTGATTTTCGGACATAATATCCAATTGGCTTTGCAACTCAGGATACAAAGACCAACGCACATCGTACATTTGCATGAGAATCACAAGACCTACAATAGCCCTTACCCGCAGTTGCATATTGTCGGAAAAAGATGTGTACATCAACACCTGCACTTTTCTATAGTCGAAACGATGAAACAGGCTTAGAGACAGCGCAGACAACAACAAGCTCTTTTCTCTTACAGGCATCACCTCGTTTTCGAGAAAAGAGATATAATCATTATAGTCGCTTTCTTCGGCTCGGGGAGAGACATATACTTTGGAGAATAAATCGGAAGCTACACGTTCACGCCTTACCGCCAAATCAAGTTTTCGCTGGTTCTTTTCTTCTCCCGCCTCAAGTAAATCGACAATAGACATAGAATCGGAAATATCCTTCAACTCCTTCAAATAATCAGGCAGCGTATTCGTCTTTAATCTGTTTATCCGATACTTTTCATAAAATATATTGGTCGACTCTATATTTAACAGTTCATCGGCAACATCGTCTGTCAGCTCGTATAAAGACCTTAAGAGGTTACGATACACATTATCCCGTTCGGTATCTTCAACACCTTCAAACAGGTAATGAAGCATATATTTGTAGTTTGTCTCCAATTCGCTCAATGTTTCAGACACTTTCCAATCCTGAAGGTTTACGACCAACTTTGTCAGTGACTCAAACACATCTTTCAACTGTCTTTTTGACAGGTTTTGAAGTATTTCTTTTTTAAGAGCTATTATATCGCGACTGTTCATTCTTTAATACTATGTATGGGTTATGCTCAATTAGTCATTATCAATGTAGAAGGAGCATCACGAAGCAAGTTAGGTTTTTTCACATCCAGTTCTTTCCAACTATTGAGACTAATCAAGATCAAATCTTGTTTCATCAATATATCACTATCTACGGGTATATTGTTGTTCCACAGCTGAAATAGGTATGGGTTTACAGCTTTTATCGCCTTTACAGACTTTACAAATTCTATCGAGTTCTCGGCCAATCCTACACGATCCCATAATGTTATTCTCACGTATGAGTTTTCGGCCAGCCTTTCCATAAAGTCACCCATAAAAATATCATCCTCATCCAATATAGGAACAAAAATATTACGGATAGTTATTAATCCTCTATCAATAAATATGCCAACCGGCATATTGGTCTTTGAAATAATAGAGCGGGTACGTTCATCGAAAGGTGCGTTGAACGTTCCTTTTTTTCTGATCTTGTTCTGTACTATAGAAAAAATATAATCGGGAACATAACTCAGAGCATTGGAGAAACGCCCTAGAAACCTGTCGGAATATGTATATCCTTTATTCCCAATCAAAAGGAAGTCGTATTCTCCTTTGTTGGCTATTTTTATAATGCTGTTCTGAAAGTTGTTTGTAACCTCAAACATTGTGTTTACATCCTGTTGCAAAGAGTGTGCCTCCTCCTTCACGGGCTCAAAAATACGATCTTCTTCCTCATCTATATTGTATTGATGCATCGGGCTTCCTTCAGTCAAGTGCAACAATGTCAAATCAGACTGTGACTGTTTTCTCTTTATCAAACAGCTTGCCAAAAGCAACAGCTTACGCCCTGTCTGAGGGCTTGAAAAAGGCACCAATACTTTAAATTTCTTCTGTGCCGATATTTCAGAATAATGTTCGTTTCGTTTAAATATCTTATCCAGAATATTTAAACTAGGCGATGTCATAAACGTGGTAACTAATGCCATAATCACCATCATGGCAAATAGTTCGGGCGTTAATATTCCTAAGTCGAGACCGATGTTTAAGACAACGAGCTCCATTAAACCTCTGGTATTCATCAATGCGCCTATCACCAAACTATCTTTCCAGTTTTGTCCCACAAAGCGAGCGGCCAAGGCGCTACCCAAAAATTTACCGGTTACGGCAACCGCAATCACAATAAAACACACTAGCCACAGATGTCCGGTATTTAATAAACCGATTTCGGTTCTCAACCCTGTGAAAACAAAGAATAGAGGCAACAGGATTATCAATGTTACATATTCTATCCTTTCGGTCAGAAGATTACGCAAACGGATATTCGATGGCATTATAACCCCTGTAAGGAAAGCCCCAAACAAGGCGTGAATACCGATAGCCTCGGTAGTATATGCCGATAAGAATAATATCAATATAAAACCACCCATTATGGTTTTAGACATTCCTTTGGAATGGTGATTATCTGCAATATTCTTTAAGATAGGACGAACAACCTTAAACATAATAAGCACATATACCACAGCCATTAAGATCACATATAGAGAGCTGGTGAAAGTTCCGGCTTTGGCTATTGCTATCACTGCAGCGAGCAAACACCAAGCTGTGATATCGTCTATGGCTGCACAGGTAATAACCATTGGCCCTACCGGCGACTTATTAATCCCCTTTTCGTGTACAATACGTGCCAAAACGGGAAAGGCTGTTATACTCATTGCAATTCCCATAAAGAGTGCAAACGAAACAAACCCGGAATGCGCATGGGTAAAGTCTTCATATATAAAATATGCCAGTAATGCGCCCAATGTGAATGGGAAAACGATGCTGGCATGACTTATGATTACGGCACTATGAGCCCTGTTCTTCAACACATTCAGATTCAACTCCATACCCACAATAAACATAAAGAGTATAAGCCCTACCTGACTCAACAAGTTGATATTCACAAGCGAAGATACAGGAAACAGAAATTGGGAAATCTCAGGAAAATATAAGCCTAATAAAGATGGACCTAATACGATCCCTGCCGCTATTTCGCCAATGACCGAGGTTTGACCAATCTTTTTACAAATCCAGCCAAAGATTTTCACCACCAGCATGATTACAATTATCTGCAACATTAAGAGGGCGAAAGGAACACTTATATTATGCAATAAGCTTTTGCCAAATTCGCCCCATGCGGTTTCTCCTGTTGTTTGCTCTGAGATGGTACGTCCTACCTCCAGATTATTTTTACCAAGTTGAAGTATAATAAGTAATATGAGAGAGAATGACCCTATCGATATAATGTAAAAAAGTACATTCTTTAATTTTTTCATATCTGTTCTCCGTTAACAACCTTAATTAATTACAAGTACCATATAATACTTTTGCCTAAGCGAAGACAAAATTATGGTTTATTTTCGATTCCTTTCCTACTTTACTTAAATAGCGTATGTATAAGCATTATATATATTAATTTTTTTTAACTAGTATTTTATCTATACGAACGCCGTCCATATCTACAATTTCGATTATAAAACCTTTCCATTTCAGAATCTCTCCGGTCTTCGGTATATGCCCCAACTTATCCAGTATCAGACCACTTACTGTATTGTAGTCGTATTTGTTATACATATCTCCCATTCTGAAATAAACAAGAAAATCGTAGAATGAGCATTGCCCATCTATGAGGCAACTTCCATCCTGACGCTGTACGATTGCCGGCTCTTCCTGCGGATCTAACAAAGTACCGACCAATGCTTCCAGAATATCTTTTAACGTAACAATTCCCCTCACCGCACCAAATTCGTCGCAAACAAGAGCATATGATATATGATTAGCCTTCATGTCAGCCAGAGCACTGTACACTTCCATACTTTCAGAAAAGAACTGAACGGGGCGTACAACAGTTTTCACATCAAAGTCGGGAGATTCGATCTTCCCAAACATATCTTTCAGATAAACAACACCCAGCACATGATCCAAATCTTTGGTTCCTACAGGATATTTATCAAAGGGATATTTATGTATAAGCGTCACAATCTCGTCATTTGTCATATCCGTATCTATCCATACGATATCTCCCCGATTGGTCATAATAGATTCCAAATCCCTATCGCCCAGATTAAAGACACGTTCTACTATTTCTTTTTCCACATCCTGTACTTCACCGTCTTCGGCTCCTTCAATTACCATCGACTTAATTTCTTCTTCTGTAACTTTAGACTCGGACAGAGAAATACCCAGCATGCGAAATATTAAAGCCGAGCTTTTGGATAACAGCCATACAAAAGGAGATACAATGACAGACAAATAATGCATCGGGCGAGCTATAGCTTTAGCGACTTTCTCTGCCGAACTCATCCCAATACGTTTTGGCACCAATTCGCCAAGAACAATTGTAAAATAAGTAACTATTATAACAATACCCAACCGAGCAAGCGGATATGCATAGTTTGCAGAAAGCCCGAGATTGATAAATAATGCCGATACATCTCCCGCCAATACATCTCCCGAATAGAGCCCCGTGAGGATACCGATGAGTGTAATTCCCACCTGAACAGTAGATAAAAAACGATCGGGATTTTCGGACAGTTTTATTGCAGTCTGAGCAGATTTACTGCCTCGTTTTGCTTCCGTTTTGAGACTTGATTTGCGTGCTGAGATAACAGCAATTTCGGACATTGAAAAAACACCATTCAATAATATCAAAAGAACTATGATTGCGATTTCCATATATTTTATTAATATTCGTCAAGCGAAGGTAAAGATATTACAAATGCAAAATACATTTATTTGATATTTATTAAGAAAGTTTGAAAATCCGTTCAATCTTAATTGCTTTGTTTGATATCACCCATAAAGGAATAAATGCGTGAAACAGGATATAGCCCACTTCTCAAATAAATGATTCGATAGATTATATTAACAACCGAATGAAATAAATTTTGTATTTTTGACGGACTTTTTCGAAAAAATAAAAACATTAATATATGAACATCTCGTACAACTGGTTAAAAGATTATCTTGACTTCGATTTATCCCCTCAGGAAACTGCCGATGCCCTGACATCTCTCGGTCTCGAAACCGGCGGTGTAGAAGAAGTAGAAACAGTAAAAGGAGGCCTCGAAGGTTTAGTGATAGGTGAAGTACTCACTTGTGTAGATCACCCAGACTCAGACCACCTGCACATCACAACGGTAAACGTTGGGCAAAGCGAGCCACTGCAAATAGTGTGCGGAGCTGCAAATGTTGCCGCAGGACAAAAAGTGGTGGTTGCCTTGGTAGGAACAAAACTATATTCGGGCGATGAGTCTTTTACGATAAAGAGATCTAAAATCAGAGGTGTGGAATCGCTTGGTATGATATGCGCCGAAGACGAGATAGGAATAGGCACAAGCCATGCGGGAATCATCGTATTGCCTGCCGATGCTAAGGTAGGTACTCCGGCAAAAGAATATTACAACATACAGAGCGAATATATTCTCGAAGTAGATATTACGCCAAACCGTATAGACGGAGCTTCACACTTTGGAGTTGCCCGTGATTTGGCTGCATATCTGAAACAAAACAAACTAAAAGGGTCACTGAAAAGCCCATCAGTTGAAAGCTTTCAACTGGATGAACCAAATGGCGGAGTACCTGTAAAAGTAGAAAATACGGAAGCCTGCCCACGTTATGCAGGCGTAACAATAAAAGGCGTAAAAGTTACCGAAAGTCCTGAGTGGCTTAAAAACAGGCTTGCTTCTGTAGGCTTGCGCCCAATCAATAATGTAGTAGATGTTACCAACTATGTATTGCAAGAACTGGGACATCCATTACACGCATTCGATGTAGCTCATATCTCGGGAGGAACAGTAATTGTAAAAACCTTACCGGAAGGAACTAAGTTCGTCACACTAGATGAAGTAGAACGTACACTTAGCGAGAGAGACCTGATGATATGCAACGACAAAGAAGGCATGTGTATCGGTGGAGTATTTGGCGGATTAGATTCGGGAGTTACAGAAAATACTACCGATGTTTTCCTCGAATGTGCATACTTCAACCCTACATGGATACGCAAATCGGCACGTCGTCATGGGTTAAATACCGACGCTTCGTTCCACTTCGAACGTGGCTGTGATCCAAACGATACGATTTATATATTGAAACGTGCTGCTTTATTGATACAAGAACTTGCGGGTGGTAAAATAGTAGGACCGATACAAGATATATATCCTAACCCTGTAGCAAAGCCTACAGTAGAGCTATCGTACGATAAAGTAAATAGCCTGATAGGAAAAGTTATTGAAAAAGAAACTGTAAAATCTATTCTCGAAAGTTTAGAGATTACAATAGAGAAAGAAACAGAAGATACGCTTAGCCTGTCTATCCCTACCTACAGAGTAGATGTATTGCGTGATGTAGATGTGATCGAAGATATATTACGTGTGTACGGATATAACAACATAGAAATAGGCGACAGCCTGAAGTCAAACCTTTCGTACGAAACACCTACAGACAAAAGTTATGACTTACAGAACCTGATCTCTGAGCAATTGACAGGTAGCGGATTTAAAGAAATAATGAATAACTCGCTAACCAAAGAAGCTTATTATTCAGACTCTCAGTTATACCCTGTGGCTAACAGCGTACGGGTTATCAATCCGCTCAGCAACGACCTTAATGTGATGCGTCAAACATTGATTTACGGAGGTTTGGAGAGCATTGCATACAACCGTAATCATCAGAATCCTGACATCAAATTCTATGAATTCGGGAACTGCTATTTCTATGATGCTTCTAAAAAAGTGGAGGGTGAAACTTTAAAAGAATATAATGAAGAGTTTCATCTTGGCATGTGGCTTAGTGGAAATAATATAAGCAATAGCTGGGCAGCAGGCGATGAAAAGACATCTGTATATCAACTAAAAGCCTATGTTGAAAATATATTAGCTCGTTTGGGTATTGCTACGAATAGGTATGAATACGTACAGACATCGAACGAAATATTTACAGCAGCTTTAGACATACAAGCTAAGGGTAAAGGTAAATCGCTGGGCGTATTGGGTATAGTTAACAAGAAACTGCTGAAATCGCAAGATATCAATGCAGAAGTGTTCTATGCCGAACTGAACTGGGACAGCCTAATGAAAGAGATCAAGAAACACAGCATTACATACACGGAGATATCAAAATTCCCGGCTGTAAAACGTGACCTTGCTCTGTTATTAGATAAGAATATCCTTTTCGATCAGATAGAGAAGATAGCATACAAAGCCGAACGTAAGTTGTTGAAGAACGTTTCTTTGTTTGACGTATACGAGGGCAAAAATTTACCCGAAGGCAAAAAGTCTTATGCAGTAAACTTCGTTATTCAGGACGATGAAAAAACGCTAAACGACAAACAGATTGATGCCATCATGCAAAAGATACAAAAATCTTTAGAAAGCGAATTAGGTGCACAGTTGAGATAAATCTCAAACTAAAATAGATGAAATAGGCTGCTTTACAAAGCAGCCTATTTTTTTAATAATAATGAACAATGTCTATTACATCCGATTGTGACATTGCTCCGGGATTTATACCAAGTTCCCCTTCGGGTACAGGAAGATGCAGTTTATCGAAATACTCCTTCCAACCCTCTGTTATTTCATCCGAACCGGGAGATTTAAACGTCATAACATTAAGAGGAAAAATCGCAGTCCCGCTATTTGCTCTTAATAATATCTCATAAATGAATTCGGAACAATAATATTTATCGTTATTCATCACAAAGCCATCGTCATATTCTTTCCCTACCAGCGTAAATCCTTCTTTTATTGCCCGGGGTATACAACATTGATATTCTGTCTTTAACCTCCCCACAACAGATACTGGATAGCAGCCCTTATCATTTTCGGGATAGAGATACTCATGCAACGGAGTAACAGCAACTCTGGGATGAGTGGCTTCGATTACATAGATGCTGTCATTTTCATCTATATAGACCATACCCACATGGGTAAAATGATATTGATCGATGCTCGATGTCACTTCCTTTATTGCTTTGCCCATATCTCCCGAACAAGACTCCTGAAAGATAAGGTCTCCTGCTTGCAGCTTGAAGTTATCGGCTGAAATATGAAATGGAAGCAATAGGAATAAAATAAGAACAATTGTTTTCATATTATTGAGGTATGTAAAACGAACTGTCTGTTGCCATAAGAGATGTTTCACTCTGTTCAGTATAACAAAACACTGTGTTTATGACAACAGACAATCCCATTTAATTCTATCTAAAAGTATAACTAATACCACCCATCAACCAAAAACCCGGCTGAGGAATATTCCCTCTGTCAAAATAATGAGTATTGTACAGATTATTCATACTCAAATTCAACTGAAGGTCATTATACTTGTAGTTAAGTTTCAGGTCGAGTGTAGAGAATGCCGGATAATGCTCATTACCAACCTTCACCAGATTTTCATACTTTTCATAAAATCCCATCCGTTTTTGAAAACGAAAATACCAACCTGCGGAAAATCCTTTATAAATTTGATGATGAAACTGTGCCGTAAACTTATCGCGCAAGTAATTCAAGCTATACAATGATATCATATTTTGCGCATCGCTGGTCTGATACATACGTGCATAGTCAAGAGATACGGAAGACTGCTCGCCTAATACAGGGAACACATCTGCCAATCGGAACTTCACACCCATTTCAAGGCCTTTTGTATCTACTTTCGTAAGATTCCACGATGCCCATTTTGTGTCAGTTGCATTCACTTTCACCCAATCTATCATATCTCGTCCCCAGAGAAGAAAGCCTGTCAGATATGCAGAGAAAAACGATTTATTGTATTTGAAGTTAAGATCGAGAGACTCTGACTTCTCAGGTTTCAATCCGCTGTTTCCGTTGTGGGTTTCTGTTGTATAATAAAGATCAGTAAAAGTAGGCATTCGTGTCGATTTGCTCCACGATGACGATATATTAAAGTCTTCTACAGGGCGATATGTAGCGCTCACCGAGGGGTAAAACCTATATTTACCACTCAACAATGTGTTATGATTCATCAAAACACCTGCAGAAAGCACAACTTTTTCGATACTTAAAGTATGCTCGAATGCCACACTCGCATTGGTGCGGTCATCATACATTTTATATTTCCGGTGAGGCTCGACCATCGGTTTGCCTAATACCGAACTCATTATGTCTTCTTTTCGCAACTCACCGCCCAAGCTGGTAATCCCCAATCGGGATTCATAGCTAAAGATAAGATTCGCTCCGTAGGTGTCATTCCGGTGATAGTTGCGCCCCTTGTCGGTATCCTTGATCAAATCAAACTGATCGTGATGCCTGTCCCAATATACAATGGGAATTATTTTGAATTTAGAACCAAACTCTCCTTTCAGAGACCCCATATATGTGCTTGTACGCTCATACTGATTGGGATACTTTGCCGAATAGAAAGTATTAGCTCCATATTTTTTATCGTTATAACCTAATTGTAAATCAATTTTAGATTCGTTGAGTCTGAAACGTGTTTGCCACAACACATTATACAGATCATAGTCGCTATTGGCTATATAACCCGCAGAAGAGTTATAGCCTACCGACAAACTATTTGTTGTTATACCAGCTTTTGCCACACCACGGACTTCCATGCCACGCAACTTGTGCATGCCCGACTCTACATTGGCATAAGCTTTATAATCTGCACTTTTCTTTGTAATAATATTGATTCCCCCCGAAAATGCACTGGCTCCGTATATTAGGGCTGATGGGCCGTGAATGATCTCGATACGTTCGATGTCGGAAAGATTGATTGGAATGTCGAAACTGTAGTGTCCTGTGTGGGGGTTGGAGAGATTTACTCCGTTGAGAAGTACTGCGTTTTGATCGAATGTGCCACCTCTGATCGAGATATCGGCTTGTACACCATGTCCGCCTCGTTGAATCACATCTATGTTAGCGGCGTAGACTAACAAGTCTTGAATACTCCGGACGGGCGCCTGCTCTATTTGCTCTTTAGTGATTACTGTTACCAGCTTCGCAGTTTGGTTGATCGGCATCTCTACCCGCGATGCCGTCACCATCACTTCATCGAGCTCTTTCTCCATCACTTTTTGTTGTTGCTCATTACTTGTAGTTTGCGCAGATGCGAGCGATACATGAAGACATGTAAGTGCACACCCTGTCACAACCCCAATGTTAACAAGCCTGTGCATACTGTTGAATGCACTGTAGGCTTTCCGCAAAAATCTTTTAAAGCGATAAGCCTGCTGTTTGTTTACTTGTTTTTGATTCATTTTGTTTAGTTAATTAATAATAAAATGTCACTGCAAAAGTAAAGAAATTCTGTACAACTTCACCTATGTATATCAGCTAGAATTATAGAAGAAACAGACAACAACTTAAATAATTTAGAGCAAAGTAGTTTAAACATCAAACACTTAGAGAAAGGAATAGTCAAGAAAAAAATATTTAAAAAATCTATGAAGTCAAACCATATTTTAAATAGAGTGCAAATTTGATAGACATCGTTCAAAAAAAATATAAGAAACTAATAATAAGACACATATAAAGAACAACTCTATTCACATTGTATCCAATAGATACTCAATCATCGATAGCTCAAGAGAGGTTCTGTAATTGATATTTTTTATGCAGTTCAACATTCAAATAAAATATTTCTATTATATTTACTGTTTTGAACTAACATAAAATACGAAGGAAACAAAATAAATAATGAACAATACCATTATTTTCTACAGAATTAAGAGTTTATTATTCCAACCAAAAGTATCTTAATAAATACATAAAAATGAAGAAATCATACGAACAGTTCATTGCTCGTCAAGAGCTCTTGAAGAAACAATATGACGACACATATTACCAAAAACAACATCAGCGAGGCAAACTAACTGCACGCGAACGCATCCTTCTTCTATTCGACGAAGATACATTTGAAGAAACAGATGCTTACGCCCCTCCTGCTACATCCTCATTCGGAAAAACAGTAAAAGCTTTTGGAGACGGAGTGATTACAGGATTCGGAAAAGTTAACGGACGTTTGGTGTATGCATATTCACAAGACTTTAATGTACTTGGAGGCTCTCTTGGAGCAACCCATGCCGCTAAAATAGCCAAAATACAGGACATGGCTCTCAAAACTGGTTCGCCAATGGTGGGACTTATCGACTCGGGAGGCGCGCGTATACAGGAAGGTATCAGCAGCTTGGATGGGTATGCAAGTATATTCAAAAGAAATGTGCTTTCCTCAGGTGTTATACCTCAAATATCAGTAATAATGGGACCTGCTGCCGGAGGCGCAGTATACTCCCCTGCCCTCACCGATTTTATATTCATGACTGCCGACACAAGCTATATGTTTGTTACAGGCCCTAACGTGGTGAAAGAAGTACTCAACGAAACAGTATCCACCGAAGATTTGGGTGGAGCCTCGGTACACGCTTCAAAATCGGGAGTAGCGGACTTTGTATATAGCGACGACGAAAATACAATATTGGGCGTCAAGAAATTGCTATCCTACCTCCCATCAAATAATATGGAAAATCCGCCGCTCACCGAACCGGCAGAAACGGCAACACGGGATGATGAGCAACTCCGAAATATTGTACCCGAAGATCCGGACAAGCCTTACGATGTAAAGGAAGTGGTGAGATTGATCGTAGACAATGGTGACTTTTTGGAAATATCGGAAAACCATGCGGCGAATATATTTACAGCATTTGCCCGTATCGATGGCCGTGTTGTGGGAATAGTAGCCAACCAGCCCAAAGTAATGGCAGGGACACTCGATACACACTCTTCGGTAAAAGGAGCACGTTTCATCAATATTTGCGATGCATTCAATATACCAATTGTAACGCTGGTGGATGTTCCGGGATTCCTTCCGGGAACCGATCAGGAACATGAAGGCATTATCCGCCACGGAGCAAAGCTTTTGTATGCTTATACATTTGCCAATGTACCTAAAATAACAATTATCCTCCGAAAAGCATATGGTGGGGCATATATCGTGATGAACAGCAAAGGAATTGGAGGTGACTTTAGTTTTGCGTGGCCTACTGCCGAGATTGCAGTGATGGGACCCGATGGCGCTATCGCTATTCTTTTCCGCAAGGAATTGAACGAAGCGGAAGATCCGGCTCTACTGAAAAAAGAACTTACCGACAAATATCGAGAAGAGGTTACAAATCCGTATATAGCAGACGAAAAAGGATATATAGATGAAGTGATAGACCCTGCTGTAACCAAACAGAAAATTGCTTCGAGCCTTAAAGCCCTCGAACGCAAAATCGAGTTACGTCCTAAGCGTAAGCATGGTAATCTACCTTTGTAATACTTAAAATTGTATCTGATGAAAAATAAAAATAAGATAAAATCAATTCTTATTGCCAACCGCGGAGAGATCGCTATCCGAATAGCGCAGACCGCCAAGAAAATGGGCATAGAATCTGTAGGTATACGCACAGTAAAAGAACCTGATGCATATTATCTGACTCAGGTAGACCGCATCGTCAATTTTCCGGATAGGGAGATAAACGAAACACCTGAATTTTTAGATATAGAATGCCTTGTGCTATTAGCTAAAAGAAACAAAATAGACGCTATCCATCCCGGATACGGATATCTATCCGAAAATGCAGAGTTTGCGACCCGCTGTACAGAGGAAGGAATTATTTTCATAGGACCTTCGCCACGTATCATACAGAATATGGGTGACAAGATCACTGCAAAGAATATCGCAGCTAAAGGCAATGTACCCATGCTAGGGGGTAGCAACGGCAGTGTCAGCACACTGGACGAGGCTATCGAAATTTCAAAATCGATTGGTTTCCCTGTAATCATAAAAGCTTCTGCCGGAGGTGGAGGACGAGGGATGCGCATTGTACGCAAACAATCAGACCTCAAACAAATGTATCTGTCCGCTTCATCCGAAGCACTGGCTGCATTCAGCAACCCTTCTGTATTTATAGAAAAGTATTTGGAGAATCCGAAACATATTGAAATACAAATAGTAGCCGACACCCACGGTAATATTATCCATCTGGGAGAAAGAGAATGTTCGGTACAACGCAAACATCAGAAGTTGCTCGAAGAAGCCCCTTCTCCGGCTCTGGACGATGAGCTGCGGAAAAAGATGACCGATGCTGCTGTTTCACTTGCAAGAGAGGCTAAATATATAAGTTTGGGAACAGTCGAATTTTTGCTGGATAAGGACAAAAACTTCTACTTCATGGAGATGAACACCCGTGTGCAGGTAGAACACCCTGTAACCGAAATGATAACAGGATTAGACCTTATAGAGTTGCAAATACGAATTGCCAACGGAGAAAAACTACCGATTACGCAAGACGATGTAAAACTCAACGGATGGGCTATCGAATGCCGTATCAATGCAGAAGATGTGCAAGCTAACTTTTCACCTTGTACAGGCATCATCAAAGCAATGAGTCTGCCAAAAGGAAGCAATACTAGAATAGATAAAGGTGTAGTAGTAGGCTCTGAGGTCACTCCTTTCTTCGACTCTATGATTGCCAAATTGATTATTCACGGAAAGGATCGGGATACCGCCATTGCTAGAACAATCAAGGCTCTCAATAGATTCCATATAAAAGGTATAAAAACAACGATACCGTTCGACAAAGCTGTACTGCATAACAAAACATTCCAAAAAGGTGATTACAATACATCTTTTATCGAAAAGCAATTAGACTCACTCGTATATCGTGAGAAAGATGAAGACCTGTTTGCAGCACTATTCTCTGCCAATCAGTTTAAGAAACAAAACCAGGCACTTGCAGAGAAGAAAGAAGAAACAGACCCTTGGGCTATGAGAAACAGGATTAATAATATGTAATACATCAATTATGAAAAATAAACAACATAAACCAATCATAGCTTTAGATAAGAATTCGAACAAAGCATTTGATTTCCTTATCGATGAAAATGGGAAATATACGCACAACTCTAAAGAGCTGGACTTCAAAATAGAAACTACGCCTGATGGCTTTACTGTAATGACAGTGAATGGGCTTACCTATCCTGTGGAAGTAATAGCTCAACACCAGAACGAATACGAATTGCTGGTGAATGGTGTTAGTTATGTATTTTCGATTGAATCTCCTTTTTCGTTGGAGCGTAAAAAACTATTGGCCAACTTACTAAGCGAATCTACTACGATACGACTAAAAGCACCTATGCCGGGTAAGATACTCGATGTATTGGTGAAGGCTGGCGATACGGTAAAGGTTGGCGACACTCTTTTGATACTGGAGGCCATGAAGATGCAAAATGCAATCTTGGCAAGCACCAAAGGTATCATAAAAAAGGTATTGGTAAAAAAAGGCGATACGACAAGCAAAAGTGACTTGTTGATAGAATTGGAGAAAGAAGTATAATAAAAAGTCGATACCCGTTTCTAGCATCAGCAACAATAAATTGTATTTCCCCAGCTTAATATCTTTTACGATATATAGTATATAAAATAACCTGCTTCGGCGGGTTATTTCCTTTTTATGGGTTAAATTTGTACTCAAACAATCTATAAATGTCCAAAATATGAAAAAAACACTTTTAGGGGTTATACTCCTTTGCTTATGCTCTTTTATTTTTGCCCAAACTCTTAATGTAGCCACGTATAATATCCGAAATGACAATCAAGGTGATGCCAACAAAGGCAACGGATGGGCAACCCGATGTCCTGTTATTGCTAACCTTGTAGCCTATAACGATTTCGACATCTGGGGTTCACAAGAAGTAAAACACAATCAGCTGATAGACTTGCTCGACGCATTGCCGCAATACAGCTATGTAGGTGTAGGTAGAGACGACGGGAAAACCGAAGGTGAGTATGCTCCCATCTTTTTCAAAAAAGATAAATACAAAGTATTAAAATCAGGACATTTCTGGATGGCAGAGAAAACGGATGAGCCAAACAAAGGCTGGGATGCTGCACTCCCACGTATTTGCACATGGGTACAACTGAAAGAAACAAAAGGCAAGCTTAAGTTCTGGTTCTTCAACCTACATATGGATCATGTAGGAGTAATAGCCCGTGAAGAAAGTGCTAAGCTGGTACTGACTAAGATAAAAGAAATGTGCGGCAATGATCCTGTAATTTTAACCGGCGACTTCAATGTAGATCAAACACACAAAAGCTATACATTGCTAAGCACATCGGGAATCCTTACCGACTCATACGACCGTGCAGCAGTGAGATATGCACTGAACGGAACATTCAATGCTTTCAAGCCCGACTTGCTAACAAGTAGCCGTATCGATCATATCTTTGTAAGCCCTAGCATGTCTGTAGAACGCTATGGTGTATTAACCGATACATATCGTACCCCAAGAGATGGTGAAAACAACATCAAAACGGGTGATTTCCCAAAGGAATATTCCTTCGATGGATGCGATATACGTTTGCCTTCAGATCATTTTCCGGTGTCTGTAAAACTCATATACAAGAAAAAGTAGGAATAAACCGCTATCTTTCAATTTTTAATGTTAATCTCTAGTTGTTCAGTTAATAATTTTGTACTTTTGCAGCGCCAAAGAGAAGGTGTTAAAAATCAACTTTATACAATTTATTTAATCATACTTTTAGAAAAGACATGGCTTTAAAATTTATGACTGCTGATGAGGCAGCCGCACTTATCAAACACAATGACAATGTAGGATTTAGCGGATTTACTGCCGCAGGATGTCCTAAGGTAGTACCAGTAGCGTTAGCTAAAAGAGCTGAAGCAGAACATGCAAAAGGGAATCCATTCAAGATAGGAATGTTTACCGGAGCATCTACAGGCGATTCTATCGACGGGTCACTGGCTCGTGCTCATGCAGTTAAATTCCGTACACCGTACCAGTCTAGTAAAGATATGCGAAATGCTATCAACAGCGGGGAGGTTAAATATTTTGATATGCACCTTTCTCAGCTTGCTCAGGAAATACGTTATGGCTTTTTTGGACAAGTGGATTTTGCTATTATCGAAGCGTGTGACATTACCGAAGACGGTGAAATAGTACCAACATGCGGTGTAGGAATCACTCCTACTGTAGCTCGCCTTGCTAAAACTGTAATTGTAGAGCTTAACAGATGGCATCCGAAAGAAATGCGTGGTATGCACGATATTGCAGAGTTACCAAACCCTCCACACCGTAGAGAGATCGGGGTATATTCTGTAAAAGACCGTATGGGTACCGACTGCGTAAAAGTAGATCCTAGCAAAATAATCGTTGTAGAAACAAATACTCCGAACGAAGGTGGTGGCTTTAGCCCTGTAGACGAAATAACAGCAAAAATCGGAGAAAACGTTGCTAACTTTTTTGTTAAAGAAATGGCTGAAGGCCGTATGCCTAAAACATTCCTTCCTGTTCAGTCGGGTGTAGGTAATATTGCAAATGCAGTATTGGCTGCAATGGGTCAAAGCAAAGAAATACCTGATTTTGAAGTTTACACAGAGGTTATTCAAGATGCAGTAATCAGCTTGATGGAAAGCGGACGTGTAAAATTTGCAAGTGGATGTTCGTTAACAGTAAGTAACCCTGTTATCGAAAAGATATACAAGAATCTGGAATTCTTCAAAGAAAGACTTGTGCTTCGTCCTTCTGAGTTTTCTAACAATCCGGGTATCGTGCGTCGCTTAGGTATTATCGCTATCAATACAGCTCTGGAAGCTGATATATATGGTAATATCAACTCTACTCACGTTACAGGCTCTAAAATGATGAATGGTATCGGTGGTTCGGGAGACTTTACCCGTAGTGCTTATGTATCTGTATTTGTAACTCCATCAGTAGCTAAAGATGGAAAAATCAGTGCATTTGTTCCTATGGTATCGCATCAGGATCATAGTGAGCACTCTGTAAAAATCATTATCAGTGAATATGGTATTGCAGACCTTCGCGGTAAATGCCCTAAAGAAAGAGCAGAAGCGATTATCGAAAACTGTGTTCATCCGGAATACCGTCCATTGCTAAGAGAATATCTTGCTCGCAGCGAACAAGGACAAACTCCTGTTGACTTATATGACGGTTTTGCTTTCCACGAAGCTTTCATCGAAACCGGCGATATGCGCAACGTGAAATGGACTAAAGAAAAGAAAGCTTGATCTCGATAGATTAAGTACTACAATATTATAGAAAATCCTGTGCTCAACTATTGAGTACAGGATTTTCTATTTATAAACATACATGATGTCCGTTTATGAACACAACAAGGCTTCCATAAATCAACATAAGAATCTAGTATACTGCACATTATAAATAATGGCACAGTAATTGACTTTATCGTAGTAAAATAAAATGTTTTACTATAAAGCGTACAATTATGAGAACAATAAAACTAATCACATTAACAATCATCTCATTTCTATCTATCGGAATATATGCACAGAAGAAAGTTGAGGTAACATTAAAAGAAAGACAACCGCAGGAGAGAGAATCTTTAATATATAAGAATAATGAGATTACCTCCAAAATTGTATATGAATATGATTGCAATGGATACAGAACAAAACGCACATCTTATGAATGGAACAAAACCCTTGGATGGGTAGCCCTATCACTATACCAATTCGAGTATAACACCAATGACCAGATAGATAACGTTTATTACACGAAATGGGACATCCGAAAAGAAAAATGGACTGACATTTCTGATCTGATAACATATAAATATGATTCGGATGGCAATCTGGCAACCATAGAGCGAACAAAAATAAACGGTAAACCTTTAGAGCTGGTATCATTATATTAAGGAAGTGCTTGTAAGAAAATCCTGATTTGCTAGAAACAAGTCAGGATTTTTACATTTCTTATAATCTAGTTTTTATTTTAACCTTTTAAAATTAATGTTTTATTATCTATCTCCTATCTTTGTTATTCAATAATAGAAAAGTATTCAATGGAACACGTAAAAAAACCAGATTGGTTAAAAATAAAACTTGGGGGAAATAATAATTTTTCACAAACCAAACATATAGTAGAATCACATAACCTACATACAATTTGCTCGAGCGGAAGATGTCCTAATATGGGAGAATGTTGGGGACGAGGAACGGCCACGTTCATGATCGGGGGCGATATATGTACTCGGTCATGTAAGTTTTGTAACACAAAAACCGGAAAGCCTCTGGCATTGAATCCAAAAGAGCCTCAAAATGTAGCAGAATCCATCCGATTGATGAATCTGAAACATGCCGTTATCACATCCGTAGACAGAGACGATCTGCCTGATCAGGGTGCTATGCACTGGGTAGAAACAATCACGAAGGTGAAGGAAGTAAATCCGAATACAACCCTGGAGGTTCTTATACCCGATTTCCGAGGTAATACCGAGTTGATTGATATGGTTTGCAAAGCCGCACCAAATGTTATCTCTCATAACATGGAAACAGTACGAAGCCTGACACCACAAGTGAGAAGTGCAGCTAAATACGATGTAAGCCTGTCTGTTTTGAAACGGATTGCAGAAAACGGATTAAAAGCAAAATCGGGTATGATGGTCGGACTTGGAGAAACAAGGGAAGAAATCTATCAGCTGATGGACGATCTTTTGGAGGCAAACTGCTCTGTACTTACTATCGGACAATATCTTCAACCAAGCAAAAAACATTTGCCTGTAGTAGAGTATATTCACCCGGATGAGTTTAAGAGATTGAAGAGTATTGCTTTGGAGAAAGGTTTTTCTTATGTAGAAAGTGGTCCACTCGTGCGATCTTCTTATCATGCCGAAAATTGTCTGTAATATTCAAACCTTACGGCAAATAATAAGGACTTTTTTTTCATCAGATAGTGTGGTGGCGAATATATAAATATCTCCACCTTCACTTATTCTTGTCTTTTTTCTGATCTCTTGAACAGAAACAGGAAAATTGCGTGTAGTTATATTCGCTTGTTTTATAGCAGATAAGTGCTGTTTTATATCTTTCTTATTGAAAGAGCATACAGTTTCAACAACAAACTTGCGCCCCTGAAATTCAGAGATCAGATCTGTAGACGTATATAAATGGCTGCTTGGGTGCAACTTCTCTAATTTGTAAATATCAGCTACAGATTTGTACATTCCGGCTTTCAATATCGAAGCATTTGGCTCGTATAGGTATTGTCCAACAGATGAAGCATAATTAACATGGGCTGAATCTTCGTTCTCTTTATGAAATGACAATACATCAGTCTTATCCTTTTGTATATTCACACAATGAATATGCTGATCTTTCTTATTCCTGTCTTTTATAAAAAGTAACTCCTTACACTCGTTCGCTACGCTTACAATATGAATATCAGATACGTTTCTCAAAGATTTTAGTGCTAATGAAATATCAAGCATGGGTGATAATTTTATCATTATCCTCTCGCCTTTTACTTCCAACAAATCTTCTATTTCAATTATATTAGGGGTGCAATCTTCTATACGGAATATTTTTCTCCCTTCGCTACTACGCCTTGCCGGATCGATATATATGAGATCAACAGGTGATAATTTTTCAAGATATGCTATTCCATCGGTGCTCTCTACTCGAACATTATTGAGTCCTAAAACATCTAAGTTATATTTCGCAACTTCAGCCAATTCTTCCTGCAGCTCTATATAAATAGCCTCTTTAAACTTTGCAGCTATGAAAGAGAAATCGACACCAAAACCTCCTGTAAGGTCTATCATAGAATTTCCTTCCACCAAACCCGCCTTGTATCGGGCAGTCTGCTCCGAAGAGCATTGTTCCATTGAGATATGCTTCGGATATAGAATGGAATCGATATGATACCACGAAGGAACTTTCTCTTTTGCAATCTTTCGTCCTGAAATTTGCTGTACTGCCAATTGGATATCTATATCTGGATATCGCTTTGCAGATAAAGCAAGCTCATGAATATCATCACACTCATGCTCTTTTATAAAATCTATTAGTTCAGGATTTAGCATTATTTTTTCATTCTGATAAATCGGCTCAACGAACTACCTCTTTTTGTGGAGTCAGGTAATATAGGAGTAACCGTATCTCGAACAGACTTCGTCTTTAATGTAGGGAATCCAAACAGGTCTCTGAGGTTATCAAAGTCTTTCTTATATATAAGACCTACCCCTTGAGACTGCGATGTTTTTCCGGTATAATAAAATTTCTCGTTATAGTGGTTGTATGCCTTTACGCGCCATGTTCCGGCATTATTGAGCAAATATTCGATATCAACATCACTAATCATGGCTTCTTTGCCATTATTGATATTTACATCATTGCGATATCCAAAGTTACCATTTATCAACAGTCGATCATTCATCAAACGACTAGACAATATGAGTTCTACTTCTGTACTTGTGAAATCTTTATCACTATAACGGATATTGGTTCCGAGCTCCCATCGACTATCTATCTGGCTAACAATTTTGGTCAACTGATTCGACAGTGTAGCCGAAGCCACAGCCGCAAAGTCTGAAGTTTCATATGGGGTATTTGATCCTTTAGGGCTATCAAACTTAGACAAGAGCAGCAAATATGCAACTTGCCAGTTGATCATATCAGGAGTATTTATAAGACTCTTCACCTGCCGTGCCACTTCCGGATCGGCTGCAGGGAATTGTATATCAAGCCCCACGGTAGGTTGTCTCAACGGCCCAGTGAGATCCAGAACACAGTTTACCGGAATAGTAGTCTGCCCGGTTGTTTCTATTAAAGTTTGATCGAGATCTCTTAAACTAGCTGTCAGTTTATAGATAGCCGTTACATCCAAAATAGCTTCGAACGGATCACCCTTAAATTGTACTGTACTTCCATCCTCTATTGTAAACCGCCTTTCCATCAATCGTTGGAAAGTAAAATTGTAACTTCCTCTATTTATAGTATATGTTCCAAACAGGCGAGGTGTAGATTTAGAGCTCCATTGAAATTGCATCGCACCACTACCCGTTCCGCTAATTACATCACCGCCCACAGGGTCCATAAGAATCTCTACTGTAGCGTTAGGAGTGGCATCAATATAAAAATTCATATTTATTTCCATGCCGGAGCTGGCTTGTATCGGCGGAGCGACCTCCGCTATATTTGGAGTGGTTATAGAGTCGGTCTTCTGCTTCGACTTATAATTGATAAAGGAATATTCATTTATGATATTCTCCATAAAATTCATACGGACGAGAGTCTTGTCCTCAGTTCTCATGCTAATATCTATATCTACGGCTCGTTCGTCACCACCAATAGTTCCTTTCCCGCTACCGAATACCTTTCCATAAAAGATTGGATTTTGTTTTTGGGTGGCATTATATACAAGGAAATGATCGGCTGAGAGGTCGACTAAATACATGAAATCCTTAAAGTAGTCGTGAGCCACCTTCCCGCTGGCTAATGACTTATTATTGTATTCATCGATGAGAGTGATGTTGGTAAAGTAGATAAGATCTTTTTTCATGTAGATCGTATCCGAAAACTTATAATTTGTATTCAGAAAGTTAATCCCTATATTCCCGTCCTTAATGTAAGCCTTGCCCTCAACGGTAACATCTGAAAAGTCTCCGAACAAATGTACTTTACCTGTACCTCTACCGCTTATATTCTGAAAAACAGCCTCTGCATACCTATTCAGGAAACTGATATCCAGGCTATCCGCATCAAAATTTATAGAAAGTCCCTGATGTATCGGATCTATTTCTCCGTCTACCTTTGTTTTCTTATTCTCTTTGCTGACAATCATCCCATCCAACATTATTTTGTTGGTTTCGTCATCCAGCTCACTGAATATATTTAACCGCCCAAGCTCTGTTCCATTAAACTTAAAATCAGTGATATCTAAACGGGTATTCAGATATGGCTTGTTCTCGATGCTGGACATAAACAAACTACCTGTAGCCGCTCCCCCAAACCTCAATACATCGATTGCTAATGTCTGGAATACATATTCTAAATTGATCTTCTTCAACTCTACCTTCAATATATCCGAAGAACTGCTTGGCGAGTAACTGCCGTTTATCTTTATCTCTTGACTTTTGTCACTTGTATATACCGAAAAATTATTAACAGCATAATGCCCATCCTGTATTTTAATATGAGATTTTTCCATCTTCCAAATCGTGTTGTTCAGCATTAGCTCGCTTGGTAGTGTTTCAATATCAATCATCAAAGGCCTTCTGTCTTCTTTAGTAAATAACGTGGAAATAGAAAAATCACCTTTAGCCTTCTGCATTCCATCATTAAGAAGAGAAATATTGGTATTTATCTTGTTGTTGGCTAATGTAGATTTTACAGAAATTTCATTTGTCACTTCTTTTTTCCCAATTATAGAGGCATCTATGCGAGTGTTGACAACATTATCTGAATTCTCATTTTCGGCAAGGACATAGCCTGATTTTATGTTCATTCCGGCAGCTTTGATCGCCGGAGTGAAAACTTCCACTTTAAATTTATCCAAATGATTATCGTACCGCCCTACGATTTTAGCCTGATTTATGACCGTAACAGGCAGTTTGAATACAGAACTGAGTGTTTCTGTATTATTGATAGCAAAATCGAATGTGAAATTATTATTAACTACGCTTTTCTCTACCTTCTTTCCATTTACTTTTATCAATGCAGGCAAATATGGATGCAGGGTTTCTAAAATACTATTTGCCATCGTAGAGAAAGAGTAGTCACCATTAACATGTCCGTTAAGAATATCAGACTTTATGCTTAGTGTATGCCCCAAAGAATCTATTGTAGACTTAACAAGAAACTCGTCCATCTTGAAAACTTGATTTTCTCGAAGAAAGTCTACCGAATCGATACGTATATACCCTTGCGCATTATCTATATCCTTACCCACAAAGTCGGCATCTATATTAAACGATAAATAAGAATAAGGCATATTCTTTACCAAATGCAATTTATCTAATTGGATGTCTGTCGCCTTTGCCTTGAAAACAAGTTCGGGCATATTCTTATCTGTAAGATCAAACAAACCCGCTATATCAAGCTTTCCGTTCGGGTCGTCAACCACTAACTTACCATCAATGCGCAAGCCATCATATCCGGCATCAAGCTTTATATTTTTATATGAATATTCTTTATAATCGAAGTTTGGAATAATCCCTTCGGCTTTACCTCTCAGCTTACCATTTTTTGGTTTTTCAAGATCCACTGTCAAGCTTAAAGAAGCCTTATTGAGATCTTTATTATCCAAGAATGTTCCCAAACTGAAATCGGTAGTATATACTTTACCTTTTACGTATGTTTCGATACCCGGCTTCGGATTATTAACTCCGAAAAGCACATCTGTTTTAACCACTCCCAAATCAGTTTCTACACTACCAAAAGCGACAAGTTGATCCAGATAACCCGAAATATCCCCTCTAAAAGATATTGCGCCAAGTTTTTTTAATTGAGCAGGCAGTTGCCCCTTTTTTGATGAGAAGTTGTCAATAATACTCGACAATTCAGTATGGGTTAACGATAATTCATCGACACTACCTAGTACATATGTCTTCGATGGGTCTCTCATATCTCTAATTTCTGCATTCGCAATCAAATGCATCTTTTTCCCGTAATCTAAAGATAAACCCGATACAGTAAGATCATCAATCTTACCCTTGACTTGCCCGCTGATAATGATCTTATCATCAAAGTCTTTCAAGATAGGTACTAATGCAGAAACATCCTTCGGTAATATATAAGAAGTAGCAACAACGCAATCGATACTGGCGTAGTCCATTATCTTAGCGGTATCACTGGTCGGAGTCAGATCTATTTCACAACGACTTAGCTCTAACGAGGATGAAGGCAGGTCGAGCTCAAAATTTCTTATAGAAACTTTCTTTCCTTGAGTGATTACACGGAAAGTAAGATCAGATATATCCAGTCCGCTTTTCTCCCTAAGAGCAAACTTTTTGACTTGAATGTTCAACGAATCCGAAGTCAGAGATTTCATCGCCAACTTTGCATTCAAGTCGGATACGGCTATGTGGTTTTTGTCAAAGTGATGAACAACTAAAGGCTTATCTTTTACATCGTAATAGAATTGACCATTCGTAATATTTACACCATTCAGCTTGATTTCTATTTTCGATTTGGGCTTATCATCCTTTGGTTTAAAAGCATCGATAATATACTGTATATTCAGAGGCGCATCATCAGCCTCTTTAGATAGGTGAACCTCGAAGTCGGAAAGCCATGCAGAGGTTACCACTATTTTATTTTGCATCAAAGAGATGAGATCGACACTGGCTGATATCTTATCGGCAAACAGTATTTTCTCCTGGGACTGATCATACAAGTAAACACTGTCTAGCTGAACAGTATTAAATGGCTGAAAATGCAATTTACCGATACCTAGTTCAGTTCCGATTTTTGCTTTTAATTCATCTACAATAATGCCCTTAGCATATTCCTGCACAGCAGGCATATTCAACAGTCCAAATAGCAGGGTTACGAGTCCAACTATTATACCTGATACAGTGAGAAATATTTGCTTAAACCGTTTAATATCGCTTCCTTTTTAGAGATACAAAATTACCAAAAAAAGTGATTCCCTCTTACTCCGGAAACAGTTATCTTGCACTTTTAGTGTACTATTAAGATTAATTATGGAAAACCTTTTGTAAACACACTTACAAGACAGAAAGCTTTCAGATACTACGCTAGAATCTATCTCCGAAGCAAGTCGGTTACCATCAGAGGATTTGTCGTCTTCATTTCGTCTAAGACTTTCTTCACCTCATCATAAGCCGAGCTTGCCGATGTAATCCGATTCATTTCATTTGCAGTAAGTCCTACCATTTGCAAGAATGACACTTCTCCGTGCGGTGTTTGAATCTTTCCCAATTCAGGATCGGAAACAAAAGCAACCCCTACAATATTAATTTGGGCTGTAGAATTCAAACGAATAGGGCCATTCGCCGGAATAACATGATATTCTTCAAACCACTTACCGCTCTTTATTACATAGCGGGCAAGATTATTCATGAGGTTGACCACCCAAGTAGGGTCGTCACCATCTTCGGCAAAAGGTTTGAGGCGAAATGTAAATTCAAATCCCCATTTACTAAATTCACCTCCGGCAGCCTCTTCGTTATAATAAAGTTCTGACATGCCATAGCTTACTAAGTGACGATGAAACATATCTTTTTGCGAATCGTATATACTCACACCATCTAACGGATCTTCCCCTCCCAGCATGTAATGTACAGGAGGAGCATAATGGCGAGGTTTTTGATCTCCATAGATACCTTCCACTACCTTATCTATCTCCAGCCATCCTACAGCATCATCTTCATCGAATAAATTCTTGTATTCTTTTTGCGTCATTTATGTACTATTCTATTCTTCTAAATTACCTATTTATCCAGAGCACTTAGCTCACAACACTCCAATATAAGTACGGTACATACAAATATAATCTTTTTAGCAAACAGTTGCTGGCGATACACATAAAAAAGTGCCGGCACATGAAGGTACCGGCACATCTCTTACATTATATATCTAGTTACTCTATTGTGTATTACTTAAAATAAGTCTCATCCATGTAACTGAATTCCGATTGATCTGCCTTACGGATACCTACATAGATATCTTCCCACTGGGTAGGCCATCCGCCAAATATAGCACCTAGTCTAATTAGCTTGAATGCATGCGCACCTTTGGCCAATGCAACCGACTTATCGCTACGTGAAAATCTACGAGCAGTTCCATTGTTATCTTTTTCGTTAGATATTAACAATTTGCCATCAATCCACAATTCATAGTCTGTACTGAAGTAGTAAACACCATCTTCAGGAATATTCATGTATCCGGTAAGAACTGTAGAATAATAGTCGTCGGCATACGGTTCTGTATAATTCGGTATTCTATGCTTAGACTTCTGCGGAGCGAGTACATACTCGGTTTCGGCAGCAGTCTTGCCTTCCAATTCTGCCACTGTTCTTGTATATCCTTTGTAGTATTCCGCTTTAAGTCCCGGCTTAGCATCCTTTTCCTTCTCTACAGCCGGTGCATACGATTGCTTTTCGATAGTGATAGTACGCACATCACTCATCTTATCAGACAAAAGGACCGAACGTATTTTCAAGGTTGTATTTTCAGTAAATGTCAACGGCTTGTCATAAACCTGCGACATCAATGCAGGCTCGCTGCCATCGGTAGTATATACCATTTTTACAGGTTCTGTTGTTTTAAATTCCAGTGTAACCTGATCTGTGAATGCTACAAAGTTACATGACGGCGCACCCTTTTGCTCCGGTAGAGGTATGTAATAATTGACATTATGCATATCAAGGCGCACGCGTTGATTATCGATACGACGCTCAAAATCTTTATAGTTTTTCTTATCTTTCGGAGTCCAATTCAGTTCAGCCAATGCAATAATACGCGGATAAATATCATATTCCATACCATTGCCATTATACTTATATTCAGTCCACACATTGGCCTGCGCACCTAAGATATGATGTTTCTTATCTTCGGCAATCTTTTCCGGAACAGGCTCATATCCATATACTTTCTCCAAATTCAAAAAGCCGCCTATCGTTACCGGAAGGTTTTTAGCATCACCTTGGTATTTATCCAGATACATCCATGCCCCCGGTGTCATTATCACATCATGCCCCATATTTGCAGAAGCAATACCGCCTTCTTCTCCTCGCCAACTCATTACAGTAGCTGTTGGAGCAAGTCCACCTTCAAGTATCTCGTCCCAACCGATCATCTTCTTATTGTGCTTCAACAAGAACTTTTCGATGCGCTGCACAAAGTAGCTTTGCAGTTTCTCTTCAGCAGAGTGAGTCTTATCCGCCTTCAAGCCAAGTTCTTTTATACGAGCCTGACACTTAGGACATACTTTCCATCTGTCTTTCGGACACTCGTCGCCACCAATATGGAAGTATTCGCTTTCGAACAAAGGAATCACTTCTTCTATTACATTTTCCAAGAACTGGAATACAGAATCGTTTCCGGCGCAATACACATCGTTTGCCACACCCCAGAAACAACGTACATCGATTGGCTTGCCTGTACAAGACAGCTCGGGATATGCAGCAATTGCAGCTACACCATGTCCGGGCAATTCTATTTCGGGTATAACTTCTATAAAGCGTTCCTTAGCGTATGCCACAACCTCTTTCACCTGATCTTGCGTATAGAAATAAGGGCCATATTCGTTCCCTTCACCCTCTGTTCTTTTTGCTCCTATCTCTGTAAGCTTAGGGTATTTCTTTATTTCGATGCGCCAGCCTTGATCTTCTGTCAGATGCCAATGAAATGTATTGATCTTGAACATCGCCAACACATCCAATTGCTTCTTAATAAAGTCTACATCAACAAAGTGACGGCAAACATCGAGATGCATTCCTCTGTACTTGAATCGAGGCTCATCTTTTATTGCTACTCCGGGTACTTTCCATGCAATATTTTTCACAAGCGTAGGACTTTCTATTTCGGCAGGAAGCAACTGCATTACAGTCTGCATCGCATAAAACAAGCCATGCGGTGTTTTAGCCTGAATATCTATCCCCTTTTCGGTAACGTCGAGCAAGTAACCTTCTTCGTTAACCGGAAGATCTGCGACAATAGACAAATTAATATAATCTGTTGCAGGTTTAGTTTTTTCTATACTCAAGTTGTATCCTGTAGATGCCTTGATTTTTGCAGCAAAGTAAGCAGCTACTTTTTCCACATCTGCGTTGTCTGCTACAAACACAACACTTTTTCCAAGCTTAAAAGTATCTTCTTTTTGCGTCAATTCGAGTGGTAACGGTGTAATATTTATACCTTCATTGTATGGCTTGAGAACTGTAGATTCACTTCCTCCGCATGAAAGCATTAAAATTGTCACCATAAATAAAATGATTGGCGTAAGTTTTTTCATTAGTTTTTACAGGTTTAAAGTTTAATGATTATGGTATTTTAAGTTGATTTTACAAATATAACCATCGTTTATTGCATATCAGCCACCGAATAGTTAATTAACATTTAAAAAAAAGTAACATTACCGATCCCTGTTAAAAATACTTCAGCGCAAGTATATATAAAAAGCAACACACAATTTTTGTCTACAAAAAGTAACACTTAACAATACATATTTTAATATC